>NZ_JAGQCT010000012.1:0-77488 GCF_024346335.1 Cyanobium sp. ATX 6E8
AACTCTCTCAGGCCGCACTCGGCCCTCCAGGGGCGTACGCCCCTGGAGGCAGCTCAACAGGGAGTTGCCGCATGACCACACCCACCAACTCTCATAAGGCTTGGACCAACAAAGGGGGTCACGTCAGTGACACTACGGTTGCCCAACTATGGCTGCGCTCTGAGTGGTCTCAGTGGAGGTGTTGGCGGCGTTGGATGCCCTGTTGTGGCTGCGCACCGGTGAGCGCGCTGCCGCCTATCTCGAGTGCACCCAGTCGACGGTGAGCCGCCACAGCCGCCGCTGTCTGCAGGTGTTTGGCCTGGCGATGCAGAAACGGGCAGGCGAATGGTGCCTGCAAGGAGACCAAGCTCTGATTGATCTGGAGCGCGCCGTGCATCAGCTGCTGCGGTGGCGGCAAGGCCGCTGCCTGCGGCTTGACAGCCAACACTGGTGCGGCCATTTGTTGGCCACGCAGCTGCCCGACGCCTGGACGTGCGGCAACTCCAATTATCTCGAATACCAGCGGCCGCACGAGCTGTTGCTCCATGGTGTGATCGATGCCTGGCTTTGCTCCGCACCCGATCTCCCCGACCATCCCGACCTGCACGCCATCCAGCTCACGGCCATGCCGCTGCACATGATGGTGAGGCCCGGTCACCCGCTCCTGCAGCGTGGTGATCGGCTCTCCTTCGCGGATCTGGCCGACTACCCCGTGCTGCCGTTGCCCGATGGCGCCTTCCCCAAGGCCCAGCGCATCCTCGAAGACCACAACCTCTGGTCGTGTCCGGAGCGGGATCGGCGTGTCCAGCAGGCCTGCTGGTTTGACACGGTGCCCGTGGAGGACTTGATGATCGGCTTCGGCACGCCCCTGCAGCGGGTGACGGGCTTCTTGGATGGCTGCGTGCCCTTGCCCCTCACCTTGCCGATCACAGTCGGGGAGGCCCTGGTGGTGAAACGGGAGTTTGTCGCCCGCTCCCATCTGCGCAGCCTGCTGGCCGCACTGGTCGGCAGGGCCACCCAGTTGGCCGCCGGGCTCGAGGTTGTGGAGGTGCTGCTGAGCGATCAGCCGGGCTTGAAGGTCAGCGCAACGCCGTTGTTGCAATAACGCTTGCCGGTGGGCTTGGGGCCGTCGTCGAAGACATGGCCTTGGTGGCCTCCGCAGCGCTGGCAGTGGTATTCGGTGCGCGGCACGATCAGCTTGAAATCCAGCTTGGTGGCGATGCCGTTGGGCAGGGGTTGCCAGAAGCTGGGCCACCCGGTGCCGCTGTCGTATTTGGCCTTGGCGCTGAACAGCGGTAAAGCGCAGCCGGCGCAGAGATAGGTGCCCGCACGTTTTTCGCCGTTCAACGGACTGGAGAAGGGCCGTTCGGTGCCTTCCTGGCGCAGCACCTTGTAGGCGGGCGGGCTGAGCCGTTGTTTCCAGGCGGCTTCGCTGAGCTGCCAGGCCGGATCCTGGGCTTTGGAGGCGGCTTCGGCGCGGGAGGCACCGGTGAAGAAGGCACCCAGGCTGGATCCCAGGGCCACCAGTAGGTTGCGGCGCGGCATTGTCATCCGAGCGTGCCTAGTTCAGCCAGCCGGCGCTGAGCACCACGGCCAGCCCCAGAAAGATGGCCAGCAGCGTCCAGCTGATGCGGTTGAGGGTGGCTTCCGCGCTGCGGGCGCTGGTGAACATGGACCCGCCGCTGGCGGCCAGACCGCCCATGCCGTCGCCCTTGGGGCTGTGCAGCAGCACACTGATGATCAGCAGCACGCCACTGCCGATCCACACCCACGACAACACAGACGTGATCATGGCCTCTCCGCTGATGGACGCAGGCTAAACGCCCAGCGTCTGGGGGATGCGGCTGGCGTCGGCGGTGGTGCCTGCGGGCAAGACCAGCGACGCGCCGCTCATCGTTGCTGGTTTCGGCAGGTTCAGGATTTCGAGGATGGTCGGGGCGATGTCGGCCAGCCCGCCTTGGTCGCGCAGCAGCACATTGGTGCCATGGCCGGGCAGTTTGCGCTTTTCGCCCTCCACCAGGATCACGGGCACCGGGTTGGTGGTGTGGGCGGTCCAGGGGCGGCCATCGGGCCCTTCCATCGTCTCGGCGTTGCCGTGGTCGGCGGTGATCAACAGGGTGCCACCCATGCGATTGGTGGCCTCCATCAGTCGGCCCACGCAGGCATCCACGGTGCTGATCGCTTCTGTGGTGGCCTCCATCTTGCCGGTGTGCCCCACCATGTCGGGGTTGGCGTAGTTGATCACCACCAGGGAATAGATGCCCTTTTGGATGGCAGCGATGCAGCTGTCGGTGAGTTGGCTCGCCGACATGGCGGGGGATTGGTCGTAGGTGGCGACGCGGGGTGAGGGCACCAGATGGCGGTCTTCGCCTGGGAAGGCCTGCTCGATCCCCCCATTCATGAAATAGGTGACGTGGGGATATTTTTCCGTTTCGGCGGTGCGGAACTGACGCAGTCCAGCCTCGGAGACCACCTGTCCCAGCAGGCCATCCAGGGATTCCGGTGGGAAGGCCACCGCCACCGGTAGGCCCTTCTCGTATTGGGTGAAGGTCACCACATCGAGTGGGGTGATCGCCTCCCGTTCGAAGCCGTCAAAGTCGGGCACCACCAGGGCCCGAATCAGTTGCCGCACCCGGTCGGGGCGGAAGTTGAAACACACCAGGGCATCGCCCGCCTCAATCAGCCCCTCGGCCAGGCGCAGGGGCTCCAGGAATTCATCGCCAATGTCCAGGGCGTAGGAGGCATGGATGGCATTGACCGGGCTGAGCTCGGAGATGGGGGCTGGTTCGGTGTAGAGGCGGTAGGCCTTCTCGGTGCGGTCCCAGCGGTTGTCGCGGTCCATCGCCCAGTAGCGGCCGCACAGCGTGGCGATCCGCCCGACGCCAGCCCGGCTGATCTGATCCTGCACCTGGGCGACGAATCGGGGGGCGCTGCTCGGGTCGGTGTCGCGGCCATCGGTGATGACATGCACGCAGACATCTGACAGACCCCGCGCTGCAGCCCAGCGCAGCAGCCCACCCAGGTGGGTGATATGGCTATGGACGCCCCCGTCGGAGCAGAGGCCGATCAGGTGCAGGGTGCCTCCCCGTTGGATCAGGCCATCGGCCAGGGCGTTGAGGGCGGGGTTGGCGGCGAGGCTGCCGTCCTTGACGGCCTGGCTGATGCGCACCAGCTCCTGGCGGATGATGCGACCAGAGCCGATGGTGAGGTGTCCGACTTCCGAGTTGCCCATTTGGTCGTCAGGTAAGCCAACGGCCGACCCACTGGCTTCAATCAGGGTGTGGGGATAGGCGTGCCAGAGGGCATCCATCACCGGGGTGCTGGCGGCGCGAATGGCGTTGTGTTCGTCTTCGTGGCGGTAGCCCCAGCCATCCAGGATGGCGAGCACGACGGGGGCGACAGCCGCAGATTCTCGAAACGCCGGAGGTGAGCCTGCGTGCAGGGTGGATTGCTGCTGGGAGGGAATTGTTGTCACCCGTCTCACCTAGCGGCGTTGGGACCAACGCCTTCCAAATCCAACCTACAGTGCAGATGTGCTGCGATTCCCGCCTATCCCGGTACGGTCAGCCTTTGGCGACACCCAATCGGTGCTGATCGATCGGCTTGAACTGCTCTCGGCCCAGGATCTGGGGCGCACCCTCGACCGGCTGGCCTCCCAAGTGTTGGAGAGTGTCACCAACAGTCGGGACTTGGTGCTGCTGGGAATCCCCACCCGCGGTGTCGCGTTGGCCGCGGTGTTGGCCCAGCGCTTGGCGGCGATGACGGCTCACCCGATCGATCAGGGCACAGTGGATCCCACCTTCCATCGGGACGATCTGGAGCGGGTGGGAACCCGACTGTCCCAGCCCACCGATCTGCCGGTGGCGCTGGATGGGCGTGAGGTGGTGCTGGTGGACGATGTGATCTTCACGGGACGCACCGTGCGGGCAGCACTTGAGGCCCTGCAGGCCTGGGGACGGCCGAAGCGGGTGCGCTTGCTGGCCATGGTGGATCGTGGCCATCGGGAGCTGCCGATCCAACCCGACTTCTGCGGTCGGGTGGTGCCGACAAGCCGCCAAGAATCGATCCAGCTCTGCCTGCAGGGGATCGATGGGGAGGAAGGGGTGTACCTGGTGAGGCCGGAGATCTAGGCGGGCTCGAGTTCGTCGCCTCGGAAATGGGCCCGGAATTTGCCGAAGGCCACCACCACCGGCAGGGTGGGGCTGATCACCCGTCCCTTCCACTCGTTGAGAACAGTCACCACCTCGCCTTGCTGACCCTGCAGGTCAAAGGCCTCGCCGCGGTGCTGGGGGTGGTGGTAGACGACCACGCTGTGGGAGACCTTGACCTGATCACCTGGCTGCATGGCCTCGAAGTTTGGAGACGGGGCTAATCCTGTCACGCGCCACTCATCGCTTGCAGGCCGTTTCTGGTCCGGCTTCCACCACCCTGCCGCCCAGGGCCCGGCAGGCGGCCTGGAATGCCGACCATTCGTCCATGCCGCTGGCAATCCGCTGGCGCACCTGGGCGTCGAGCTGTGAGTCGGGCACCGTGTGCGGCAGTTGGCCGTGGGCGTCCCGTTCGCGCTCCTGGCCCTTGAGGCTCTCAATGCTTTGCGTCACCTTGGCCTGCACATCGCGGCTGTGGGTTTTCCACCAGGGATGGTCGATGCGGGTCAGGGCATCGAGGGCTTCCCACCAGCGCTGTTGATCGCCAAGGCGTTTGGCGCGCTCGAACTGCAGTCGGTTGCGGGTCCAGTTTTCACGCAACTTGTCCCCCAGGCTGTTGCCGTCGCTCCGCTGGTCGTCGCCCATCTCGGCCAGGAGCGCCAGGGCGCCGGGCAGGTCGCCCTCCTGGAAGCGGCTGAGCGCCTTCTGTTGCAGAGACTGCTGCCACACCACCAGCTGTTGACGGTCGGCCGCTTGGCCGGCCTGGGAATTCACCAGTTGCAGCTGAAGTTGCAGGGCGGGGCTCCATTGCTGTTGCTGCCACAGCTGGGCGGCCTTGCGGCGCCGGCAGTTGCCCTGCTCGGCCGGGGCCTGGCCACCGAGCCAGCGCAGGGCCTCGAGTTGTTCGCTGTAGCGCAGGCAGGCCTCGAGATCGCCTCCCCGGGCGGCCTGCTCCAGGCGTTGCGGCAGCTGTTGCTCCCACCAGTAGGCCGCCCCGACGCCGCTGGCCACCAGACCCAGGGTGAGGCCGAGCCAGAATCGGGGCAGCCTGTGGCGGCGCAGGCCCAAGGCGGGGCTCATGGAGACAGCTTCCGTTTTATGGGCGCATGGGGCCAAATGCACCCTTGCGGGGGCAGCGCCTGTGGCGTCCACCGATTTGGCGCAAGGGGGCTCAGCGCATGGGGGCTCAGCGCACGGCACCCAGCACCCGCGCCTGCGCAGTCCGGCCGCTGCGCAGGTCGGTGGCCTCAAGCACCAGCTGGCCCTGACCATTCACCTGGAAGGCCAGCCGCAGGCAGTCCTCGCCGGGCTGGCCCGGGGTGTCGAGGGCCACGGGTGGGGGCTGGTGGCTCCAGGCCCGGACCCGGCCCTGACCCGCTGGTCGCTGGCGCAGCACCGGTAGGCCGCCCTCGAACACCACTTCGCTGCGCTGTTCGTTGTCGGGTTCTCCCAACACCAGCTCCAGGGCGCGTTGGTCGGGGTTGTTGCAGGCGAGCACCAGCTCCAGCGGCCGCTCACTGGGCCAGGCTTGCCCCGCCACAAACAGGGGTTGCCAGTGGTGGCGACCGGAGCGCTGGTCCCAGCAGCGCAGGCTGACGCCATGGCGCAGCACGTCGCGCACCTGAACGCCTGGTGTGAGCGCTAGGGCCCCGAGGGCCACGGCTTCGACCGGACGCTCGTCGCGCAGGGGCACGCCGCTGCAGCGCTCGCTCAGCCATTGGCGGATCAGGGGGATGCGGCTGCTGCCTCCAACCGGCAGCACGGCGGTGATCTGCTGCAGGGCCAGGCCCTCGCGCCGGGCCGCGGCCAGCACCTCCTCCAGCAGGCCATCGAGTTGGGCGAGCAGGCCCCGTTGCCGCAGCAGGTTGTTGAGGGCACTGCGGCTCAGCCGCAGGGGCTGGGGCGGCTGGCCTGGCCCCGGGGGACTCCAGAGCGCCAGGGCCTCTTCCTTGCTGCTGAGCTGACACTTCAGATTTTCTGCAGCCTGGAGCAGCGCACCATTCAGCGGTGCTCCAGGGCAGAGCTCGGCGGCGATCCAGCGGTCGAGATCCCGGCCCCCCAGGGCCAGGCCTGCTTTGCCGATCACCCGGGCACAGCGCAGGACCTGGCGGCTGGCCCCCAACTCGCGGCCGGCGAAGCGCAGCAGCTGGGCCATCGGTGCCGGCCTGCCCTCGCCCCCTTCCAGGGCCACCAGGGAGAGGTCGATCGTGCCGCCACCGAGGTCCACCACGAGCACCGTGCTGCCGGCCGGCAAGCCCGCCCCGATTGCGGCGGCGGTGGGTTCGTCCACCAGGGCTAGTTCGGGCACGGCCAACTCGCTGCAAACCTCCTGCAGCCATTGGCGATAGCGCAGGTAGCTGTCGATCGGGGCCGTGAGCACCAGCCGCTGCGGTTCCAGGTCGGCGGGCAGCGCCGCCCAGAGCCGACGCAGCAGCAGGGCGCCGGCTTGCTCCGGCGAGAGGGGCAGGCCGTTGCCTGGGGCGGGCTCCATGGCGGCAGATCCGACTGCGGGGGCTGCGCCGATCTGGCGTTTGAAGTCGCGGTGCAGCTGGGGATCGTCGCCATCGGCCAGGCCGGCCTCGAGCACCTGGCGTCCGATCAGGGGCCGGGATGGGGCGGGTTCGCTGAGCCAGAGCAGGGTGGGCACCACCACCGGTTCACTGTTGCTGTAGGGCGGCAAGGCCAGCAGCTGCGCCGCTGCGCCGGGTGCCTGGTAGGCCACCACCGTGGTGCTGCTGCCCAGATCGATCGCCAGGGTGCCGCCCATCCCCCACTTCTAGCCAGGGGGCTGCCGCTGCTGACTTAGGCTTGCTCCATCGAGGTGGTGTTTATGCAGAGCGGTCTTGATCTCAACCCCAAGGAATTGGCCCAGCGGGCCGAAAGCCTGATTCGCCATTCCAGCAACCGCTACCTCACCACGGTGCGCATTGCCTTCCGGGCCAAGCAGCGCCGCTTCGATGATTTCGATGGCCTGCTCGACGACTCGATGATCAAGCCCGTGCAGCGGGCCATTGTTGAGCTCAGCGACGAGCAGGATCAGCCCGACCTGCTGCCTGGCTGAGGCTGGCCCAGGCAGGTTCAGGATGCAGGTGCAGGAGGGTGAGGGGTGGCGTTGGCTGGTGGATCCAGGCCGCCACCCCTTTGCTGTGTTGATCGGCGGCCAGGATTGGGCGGTGGAGCTGACCGCCGATGAGGCGCAGGGGCTGCAAGAGGGACTGGTCCACTTGGTGCAGGAGCATCACGGCCTGGTCGACCAGCTGATGGTGGAGGAGACGATCAGCCTGGAGCTGGAGCGGGGCCCGCTCTGGATGGCCCTGGAGGGCGGCCGAGAGGTGTGGCAGCTGCGGTTTGTGCTCACGCCGGCCTCACGGAGCCGGGCTGTGGAGGGCGGCTGGCGGCCCGAGGCCAGCGTGGCCCTGGTGGCCGCTCTCGTGTCGGCCTTGGCCCAGAACGATCCCAGCTGAGACCCGGCCAATCTGGGTGTTAATCAGCAGTGCTGATCACGGTCGCTTTCCCGCTTGCCCCCCAAGAATCGCGGGTGTTTTGCCCAGGTTTTCCCCAGGCCAGGGGCCCGGATCTGGGTCTGGGGCTTGGCTCTGGGGAGAATGGTGCCGTTGTCTGCTTTCCCCTTGACAGCGCCCGCGGTTACCTCCCGCAGCGGCCCCGGCGGGGTGGGCCGGGTGCAGGTTCCTTGAGGGGCAGGCGATCTCAGCCTGGGAGCCCTGGTTGTAGGGCGTGGAACGGCGATTTGACGGTTGTGAGCGGATGTGGAGAACTGGTGCCAAGTCTTTGTTGAGCCCCAATGGAGTTGCAGACCACTGTTGATGCTCGTCCAGCCAGCGTCGCCCAGGCTGCTGAGGAGCCTGAGTCAGCGGCTGCTGCGATGGTCAGCTTTCACGCCGAGGTGCCGGAGGTGCTGTTGGCGTCGATGCACGATTTCATGGCGCAGCATCCCAACTGGGATCAATACCGCTTGTTCCAGGCAGCCCTCGCTGGCTTTCTGGTGCAGAACGGCCTGCACAGCCGCGGGGTGACCCGCTGCTATCTGGCCAATCTGTTCCCCGCCCAGGTCGGTTTCAGGAGCCCGTGAGCCGGCCCCGGTCGTCGGTGCCGAACAGCTGTTGGTAAGCCGCCGTGAGGGTGCAGGCTGCCAGCGGCAGGGTGACCACGAGCCCGACGAGCAGCACCAGGAAACCGGCCAGCACCAGGCCGAGCAGCACCATGGCCAGCCCCAAAGACTGGAGCCAGTGGGGGTCGGTCGCAGCCCGGCTGCAACGGAAGGCCGCCAAGGGATTGAGACCGCCGATCAGGGTGAGCGGCAGGCTCAGAATCTGGTCGGCACTGAAGTAGATCACAGCGGCAAGGCCCGCCAGCAGCGGTAGCGGGGCTAGCACCGGCTGAATCAGAGTGAGCAACCACGAACTGGCCTGGGCCAGGCGCACGATCAGCGCCAGCACCGCCAGGATCAGCACCAGCATCCCGAAACAGCGCAGCATGGCCCGTCCATCCACCCGCAGCAGGTCGCCCAGCCGGGGCCGCTGTTGGTTGAGGGCCAGCAGCGCTCCACGCATCAACCCCACCACGAGCCAGAGACCCGTGATCACATAGAGGATCCAGGCGAAGCCCGCCAGGGCAATCGGCAGGGGATCGGGCCGCCCCAGCAGCGAGATCACCAGCTTGCTCTGATGGCGGTAGAGCAGTTGGCTCAGCAGATTGATGCCACCACCGATCAGGGTGAATCCCATCAACGCCCAGGGGCTGCAGGCAAAGGCTGCCCAGCCCCGCTCGACCGCGCTGCGAATCGCCAATGGGTTTTGGTGGCGTGGCGCCAGATTGCTCATGGGGATTCCAGCAGCGTCAGCAGCTGTTCGGCACTGCTGACGCTCACCGGCAGGATCGAGAGCCGATTGCCCCGTTTCACCACCCCCAGCTCCTCTGGGCTGAAGTTGTCCCGCAGGGCATCCAGGCTCAGCAGGCTGTCGAAGTGACGCACGTACCGCAGACGGACGCAGTCCCAGCGGGGGCGCTCCGGAGTGGCGGCGGGGTCGAAGTATTTCGAGCTGGGATCAAACTGGCTGGGATCGATGAGCTGGGTTTCGATCACCTCCATCAGGCCCACAATGCCGGGTGGTTTGGTGTTGGAGTGATAGAAGAAAGCCTGGTCGCCGATCTGCATGGCCCGCATGAAGTTGCGGGCCTGGTAGTTGCGAATGCCATCCCAGAGTGTGGTGCCCTCCCGCTGCAGATGGTCGATCCCGTAGACATCGGGCTCGCTCTTCATCAACCAAAAGGCCATGGGCGTCGCTGCGGACGGCTCTGGACTGGATGCTAGAGGTCGACCTCTGGGCCGCTACAGCGTGGCGACCAGTTGCCGGAAGTGATCGCCGCGGGCTTCGAAGTCGCTGTATTGATCAAAGCTGGCGCAGGCGGGTGACAGCAGCACGGCGCGGCAGTGCAGGGTTGTTGCCAGTTCGGCGGCCAGGGGTACCCCCTCGGCCAGACCCGGGCAGCACTGCACCACCCCCGCAAACGCAGCCTCCTCGAGCAGGCGCCTGAATTCCGTCCGAGCAGCGCCATACAGCACCACCGCAGCGGCTTTGTGTTGCAGCGCGGCGAGCCAGCCGGCGGGATTGCCGCGTTTCGATTCGCCGCCGGCCAGCACCACTAGGGGGCCCTCCAAGGCATGGATCGCCACTTCGGCAGCGTCGTAATTGGTGGCTTTGCTGTCGTTGAAGTAGCAGATGCCCTGCTGATCGCGAATTCGCTCGAGCCGGTGGGGTACGCCGGGAAAAGCCCGGAAGGCCTGCTCCATCTGGGGGCCTGAGAGCCCGGCGGCCAGTCCGGCGGCGGCGGCCATCAGCAGGTTCTGGCGGTTGTGGGCTCCGGGCATGGCCAGGCTGTCGGCGGCCATCAAGGGTTCGGCTGCCGCACCAGCGCCAGGCTTGACGGCGCGCATCACCTGGCCGTTCTCGATCCAGAGGCTGGGGTGGATCGTGGCGGGCAGGTCGTTGCGCTGGCCGGCGGTGATCCAGGTGGCCTGGTCCCAACTGCTGGCATGGGCCCGGAGATCGGGGTCGTCGGCGTTGAGGATGCGCAGCTTGGAACGCTCCAGCAGGCTGCGTTTGATGGCGCGGTAAGCATCGAGGCTGCCGTGGCGCTCCAGATGGTCCGGCGTCAGGGTGGTCCAGATGCCCACGTCGGGGGCCACCTGCGGGGCCGCTTCGATCTGGTAGCTGCTGAGCTCCATCACCAACCAGTCGGGCGGCGCTGTGCTGCGTTGCCGCTGCTCCAGCACCAGCTCGGCGGCGGAAAAGCCCACATTGCCGCCCATGGGTGCATCCAGGCCGGCGTGCTGCAGCAGGTGGCTCACCAGGTGGGTGACGGTGGTTTTGCCGTTGGTGCCGGTGATGCCGATCCAGGGCACGGCAGCATCGTTGGCCTGCCAGGCCAGCTCGAGCTCGCCCAGGGTGGGGATGCCCTGGCGGCGCAGCGCTTCCAGGGTGGGGTGATCCCAGCGGATCCCCGGGCTCACCACCACCGCAGCCAGGGGCGCCGTCAGGGCAGCAAAGGTGTCGGGGTGGAGGGGGGCATCCAGCTGGACAGGGATGCCGCTCTGCCGCAGCGCGGCGGCTTTGGCTTCGAGGGCAGGACCGCTCTGGTTGTCGATCACCAGCACGGCGCGCCCTAGATGGTGCAATAACCGAGCTGCGCCGATCCCGGAGCGAGCCAGACCCACAACCACGGTCAAACCGCTTGCCGTGACTGCCATCTCGGACACTGCAGCTGATCTTCAGTCAGGAACGTGGGCGATCAAAGTGGGCGATACTGGAATCGAACCAGTGACTCCTACCGTGTCAAGGTAGTGCTCTACCTCTGAGCTAATCGCCCCAGAAGCTCGCTCACTTTACAGATCGGTTTGCTGGGGGCCGCACCACCTCAGCAGCGCACCAGCTCGATGCGCCAGCGCTCCCGCTTGGTGGCGGTGATGGTCTCAAGCCGTAGCTCGCCTCGGCCCTCCAGCTGCACCCGATCTCCCGCTGCCAGCAGGCGGCTTGCGCTGGAGATGGGCTGCCAGTTGAGTCGCACGCTGCCCTGGCGGATCAGTTCGGCCATGCGGCTACGCGAGATCCCGAAGCCCGCTGAGGCCACCGCATCCACACGCAGGGAGGCCTCCACGGTGTGGAAGCGCCGCGGCTGACGCGCGGCGGGCAGCTGCAGCTGATCGAGGGGGCGGGCTTCCAGCTGCACCTCCACCGTGCGCACCGTGGTGCTCAGCCCAGCAAGGGCCATCGCCTGCTGGGCGGTGAGCACCGCCTGGGCGCCCCGATCGCCCCGCACCCACAGATCGCCCAGGCTGTCGGACTGTGCACCGAGAGCGAGCAGCCCTGCCCGGAAATCGGCGCGTTCGGCGGGATCGAACAGGAAGTTGCCGCTGATCTCCAGGCCCATCAGTGCCTGGGGCACGGCGTTGGGCTCCAGGGCCGCCTCGCGACGCAGCAGCAGCAGGCGCCGCCGCTCAGCTCCCGGGTAGCCACCGCTGCTGCTCAGGCTGAGTTCGCTCAGGTCGCCCAGCCGTTGCTCGGCCTCCTCGCACACCTCGGCGTCCACAAAGGCTGTCCACACCGGCTCCCAGGTGCGCAGGGCCTGGTCGGCCGCGTTGATCACGGCCTTCAGTTCCTGGGGGTGCTGGCTGCCCTCCAGCAGGTCGCGCCGCGGCAGCATCAGATCCACGCCTGCCTAGCCATCGCCCAGGCGCACCACGGCCAACGGTTTGGCCTGCTGCAGGCTGATCCACGGCATCTCAACGCCATTGGCGGTTTCGGCCAGCAGCAGCCAGTGCCCCTCCTCCACCCGGTTGCGCAGGCTGCGGATCCGGTCGTCTTCTTCTGAGCGCACGCTTGCCGCCGCCGCGAAGCTGCCCATCCAGCCCGAGCCCATGCCCAACAGGGCGCCGATCAGGTGCTGACTCCAAGCGCCAGCAAAGGCAAAGGTGTCGAGGTCGGTGATGTAGGTGAAGGTGAGGCCGGCCAGGAAGCCAAAAGGGATCAGCCAGCGGGCCATCGAGCGCTGGCGGTTGCGCCGCGCCACCGCCGGATTGAGCCGCTCCACCTCCGCCAGGGTCTGCTCGCCTGCGCCGATGGCCTCCAACCGCACCATCGGCGGCTGCAACTCCGCCAGTCGGTCCTTCAATTGATGCAGGCGTTTGCGGTCGTTCAACACCACCACCACACTCGTGCCCACGCTGCGCTCGACTCTTTGAGGATGGAGGGATTCTCGCCGCTCACTACACTGCACCGCCGGCTCACCCTCCCAACCGCCGGGCATGACAAAGGTTCTCGTTTCGGATCCCATCGACCAGGCGGGGATCGACATCCTGTCCCAGGTGGCCACGGTCGATGTGCGCACCGGCTTGCCGCCTGAAGAGCTCAAGGCGATCATTGGCGAATACGACGCCTTGATGATCCGCTCAGGCACCACGGTGACCGCGGACATTATTGAAGCCGCCGACAAGCTGCGGATCATCGGCCGTGCCGGTGTTGGGGTGGACAACGTGGATGTGCCAGCGGCCACCAGGCGGGGTGTGCTGGTGGTGAACTCCCCCGAGGGCAACACGATTGCCGCCGCTGAGCAGGCCCTGGCGCTGATGCTGGCCCTCTCGCGCCATGTTCCCCACGCCCACGCCAGCACCATGGCCGGCGGCTGGGATCGCAAGAAATACGTTGGCAACGAGCTCTACAAAAAAAAGCTCGGTGTGGTGGGCCTGGGCAAGATCGGCTCCCATGTGGCCCGGGTGGCCAAGGCCATGGGCATGGACGTGATGGCCTACGACCCGTTCGTGTCGGCGGAGCGGGCCCAGCAGATGCAGGTGCGCCTGCTGCCCCTGCCGGCCCTGTTTGCTGAAGCCGACTTCGTCAGCCTGCACCTGCCGCGCACGCCGGACACCGAGAACCTGGTGAACGCTGAGCTGCTCAAGACGATGAAGCCAACAGCCCGCATCGTCAATTGCGCCCGCGGCGGCATCATCGACGAGGCGGCCCTGGCCGAAGCGGTGGACAACGGCACCATCGGCGGCGCCGCCCTCGACGTGTATGCCAATGAGCCCCTCGACGCCGGTTCGCCCCTGCGCCAGGTGCGGGAGCGGCTGATCCTCACCCCCCACCTGGGCGCCTCCACCGAAGAGGCCCAGGAGAATGTGGCCATCGATGTGGCCGAGCAGATTCGTGACGTGCTGCTGGGTCTGCCGGCCCGCAGTGCCGTCAACATCCCTGGCCTCAACGCCGAGGTGATGGAGCAGCTCAAGCCCCATCTGCAGCTGGCTGAAACCCTCGGCCAACTGTTGAGCCAGCTGGCGGGTGGCCCGATCAATGAGCTGGAGGTGCGGCTCCAGGGCGACTTTGCGGCCCATCCTCCCCAGCCGCTGGTGGTGGCAGCCCTCAAGGGCCTGCTCTCCACGGCCCTGGGCGACAGCATCAACTACGTGAACGCCAGCCTGGAGGCCAAGGAGCGTGGCATCCATGTGTTGGAGGTGAAGGATGATGCCAGCCGTGATTTCGCCGGCGGCTCGCTGCAGCTCAGCTCCAAGGGTTCCAATGGCAACCACACCGTGACTGGAGCTGTGTTTGCCGAGGGTGAGCTGCGCATCACCACCATCGACGAGTTCCCCGTGAACGTGGCCCCGAGTCGCCACATGCTGTTTACCCGGCACCGCGACATGCCCGGGATCATTGGCCAGCTGGGCTCCCTGCTGGGCGAGCACAACGTCAACATCGCCTCGATGCAGGTGGGCCGCCGCATCGTGCGCGGTGATGCCGTGATGGTGGTCAGCCTCGACGATCCCATCCCGCCGAGCCTGCTGGCCTCGGTGCACGCGATCAACGGCATCCAGGAAGCCCACCCGGTCACCCTCTGATGGTGGCCGCGTCTGGCGGCGCCCCGTTCGGCGCCGGCCCCAGCTGGTGGCGATTGGAACTGGCGGCGCTACCCGAGCTTGAGGAATCTCTGCTGTGGAAGCTCGGGGCCATGGGGATTTCCCGCGTGGCCGTGCAGCATCGGCCCGAAGATCCCGGTGAGCGTCAGCTGGTGGCCTGGCTGCCGGCCATCGATTGGCCCGCACCGGAGCGCACCCAGCTGGAGCGAGCCCTGGCCCCCCTGGCGCAGACCTTTGGCCTGGTGCTGCCGCCGATCCGCTGGAGTGAGCAGGCCGACGAAGACTGGAGCCTTAGCTGGAAGCAGCACTGGCAGGCCGACCCGGTGGGCCAGGGCCTGCTGATCCTCCCCGCCTGGCTCCCCTGTCCGCCCGAGCATGCCGAGCGTCTGGTGATCACCATGGATCCCGGCAGTGCCTTCGGCACCGGTAGCCATCCCACCACCCGTCTCTGCCTGGAGGCCCTCGAGGGCCTTGAGTTGGCCGGGCTGCGGGTGGCCGACCTCGGTTGCGGCAGCGGCGTGCTGGGCCTGGCGGCCCTGCGCCTGGGCGCGGCCTCGGTGGCGGCGGCCGATACCGACTCCCTGGCGGTGCGGGCCACCGCGGACAATGCCGCCCTCAACGGCCTCACGTCCCAGGTGCGGGTGGGCTTGGGCTCGGTAGAGGCTCTGGCTGCCCTGCTCGACGGCCAGCCGGCCGATCTGCTGCTCTGCAACATCCTGGCGCCGGTGATCCAGGCCCTCTGCCCCGCCTTTGAGACGGTGCTGGCCGCCCACGGCGTCGGTCTGCTCAGCGGCCTGCTGGTGGATCAGGCCCCGGCCCTGCAGCATGAGCTGCTTGAGCAGGGTTGGCGGGCGGAGCTCACGGCCCAGCAGAGCCAGTGGGGGCTGATGACGATCCGGCGTGTTGCATAAGGCACGCTGATCTGTGCCTTGGCTTTGATTGGGTTTCCCGGATCCTGGCGCGCAAATCAGCAGGAAACGCGTGCGGCGGATGTATGAAGGGCGTGTCCTACAGGCCCGGCTTCCGGGTGCCTGTGAGCCCCAATCCTTTTCATGGCTTCCTACAAGGTCACCCTCATCAGCGAGAGCGAAGGCCTCAACAAGACCATCGAGGTTCCTGACGACCAGTACATCCTCGATGCCGCTGAAGAGCAGGGCATCGATCTTCCCTACTCCTGTCGTGCAGGCGCCTGCTCAACTTGCGCTGGCAAGCTGACCGCCGGCACCGTCGACCAAAGCGATCAGAGCTTCCTCGACGACGACCAGATCGAAGCTGGTTTCGTGCTCACCTGCGTGGCTTACCCCACCAGCGACTGCACCATCAAGACCCACGCTGAAGAAGAGCTTTACTGAGCTCGGGGTCCCTGCGAGGCGCCAGTCAGGTCCTGGCTGGCGCCCCTTGAATCATCCAAGCTTGTTTGCCACCCTGCGGGGTGGCTTTTTATTGTCGTCCTGGAGCCTTGTTCAGTGTCAGGCCAGACAACCCCTTTGCGGGGAGCCTCCACACGCGGCACCGTCGAAGTCCTGCTGGAGCCGGGGAGCGAGCACACCAGCCCTGGAGGCCAGTACAGCTATCGGGTGCTGGGCCCCTGTTGCCGTCTGTTTGATCGCGAGGAGCTGCCCTGGCCTTGCTGCCGCCTGGCCTGGCGCAGCAAGGAGCCCAGCTGGCGGCGGATCGGCCGGCGTTTTGTTCCCGATCTGGCCTCGCGCCGCTGTCCCTCCTATGCGGTGGAGCTGCTCCAGCCGGGTGCCCGACCCACCCGCACGGTCATGACCCTGTTTCCGGTGCGTCTGGGGGCAGGCCTGCAGGAGTGGTGGTACAGCAAGTTGCCGGCCTCCCTCGACCATGCCAACAGCCAGCCTCCCGGCCAGTCGGTGGCGCCTGAGCAACGCCCCTGAGTCGGGCACCCAAAACGGGCCACAAAAAAGCCGGCGCTGGGGCACCGGCTGATGGGGGATCGGTTCAGATGGGACGCGATCAGAAGTAGATCTTGCCGCCGCCCCACTGCACGCCCTGCACCTTGGGGGCCACCAGGATGTAGCCGGCCATCAGACGCAGATCGTCGTCGTCGAGATCGCGCATCTTCACGAAGATGTCGCTGCTGCGCATGCTGGGGTGGACGTCGGCGATGCTGTACTCCCCGTCATAGGAGGTGGGGTCCTTCATGTAGTCAACCAGGGCCTCCACGTTGTCCCTGGACGGGGTGGCCAGGGCCAGGGTCTCGGGGTCGAGGCCCACGTTCTGGTTGGTCTTGGTGATCCCGCCGGCATGGCACTCGCCGCAGCTGCTATTGAACACCTTGCGGCCGGCTTTGATCTCCTGCTCGCTGAAGGTCACCAGGGTGCCATCGGGGCTGGCCGGCACGGTGAGCTGCTCGGTGCTCCACGCGGCCGCCAGGGCCGGGCCACCGAAGCCCATGCACAACAGCAGAGCCAGGGGCAGGGCCAATAGGGTTCGGGCCAGTGCGCGAACACCCCTGCGGAAGGTGGCTCTGCTGAAGGCGGCTCTGCTGAAGGCAGCCGAGGAGAAGGAGGAGGCCATTGGGAAAAGCCGGCGGGTAGGCGGGAGAGACCGCATCGGAGACCTTGTATCACGGGGGAAGGGCCCTCCGGAGCGGAATCGCGCGAACTGTTGCAGGCCTAGGCCGTGGCCGGTTCGGGTGGCGTGATGTCGATGCTGAGGAAATCCTTGGCCACCACGGTATTGGCGAAGATGGCCCGGGCTTCCGCCACCAGGTCGTCGGGGGTCATCGCATTGCCCGGCATGTAGCGGGGGCTGAGGTGGGTCAGCACCAGCTGCTTGACGCCGGCCTCCAGGGCCGTTTGGGCCGCCATCGTGCTGGTGGAGTGCTGGCGCTGGTAGGCCAGCTCCGCCTCGGCGTGGGAGAAGGTGGATTCGTGGATTAGGAGGTCGGCCCCGGCGGCCAGCTGCACCGCCGCCTCGCAGAACACGGTGTCGGTGCAATACACGACGCTGGCGCCAGGGCGGTCGGGGCCGCAAAGGCTGGCGCCCTTGATGATGCGGCCATCGTCGAGGGTCACGCTGCGGCCGGCCTTGAGCTCGGCATAAACCGGGCCGGGCGGGATGCCCAGGGCCCGGGCACGCTCCACGTCGAAGCGGCCGGGCCGCGGTTTCTGGTCGACCCGGTAGGCAAAGGCCGGCACCCGGTGGGTGAGCGGGGTGCAACGCACGGTGAGGTCGTCGTCGTCGAGCAGCAGGCCGCCACTGCTGGCGGCGGGCTGCACTTTGTGGGTGCGCAGCGGGTAGCCGATGCGGGTGGAGGAGGTGCGCAGCACCCCTTCGAGGTAGTCGCGCAGCGGGTCGGGGCCATAGAGATCGATGCCCGTGCAGGTGCCCGCCAGCCCCAGGCTGGCCAGCAGCCCCGGCAGGCCGAACACGTGGTCGCCATGCATGTGGGTGATGAAGATCCGCCGCAGCTGGCTCACCCGCAGCTCGCTGCGCAGGAACTGGTGCTGGGTGGCCTCGCCACAGTCGAACAGCCACAACTCACTGCGCTGGGGCAGCCGCAGTGCAACGGCCGACACATTGCGGCCCCTGGTGGGCACGCCGGAACTGGTGCCTAAAAAGGTGACCTGCACGGTCGTGCCGCCTCTGGCGCATGCTGCCACGCCGGGCACAATGAATCCCCTGAGCAGGAATCTTTCTTTTGGCGCCGCCTTCCCCTCGCCAGCGCGTCCTCTCCTGGTCGGCGACCTGGCTCGTTGCCGGGCCCGCGGCGGCTATGGTCCTGGCAGGGGCGGCCCCCATGGCCCTGCAGGCCCAGGCTGCTGAGCCCCAGGTGCGGGTGCTGCTGCTGGAGGCTGACCGGATGCCGCTGGCGGCAGGCCAGCAGCCCTTGGTGCTTCGGGCCGGCAGCCAGCGCTGGTTGCTGGCCCCCAGTGAGTCGGTGGTGCTGCAGCTCGCCGCCGGCGACCTCGTGCTGGAGCGCGGCGGTGCCGTGGAGCGCCTGCCCCAGATGTCCGAGCTCTGGCTCGAGCCGGCGGCGCGGCCTTCCGGCGATGGGGCCGATTTCCAGCTGCAGCAGCGGGGCTACCGCGGGCGACTGCAGCTCCTGGTGGGCGCCTCTGCGGTGCGGGCCATCAACCATGTGCCCCTGGAGGTTTACCTGCCCAGCGTGGTGGGCAGCGAGATGCCGGCCAGTTGGCCCCAGGCGGCTCTGCGGGCCCAGGCGGTGGCGGCCCGCACCTATGCCCTGCGGCAGCGCAAGCCCACGGCCCCCTTTGACGTGAGCGCCACCGTGTCGAGCCAGGTGTACAAGGGCGTCGATGCCGAAACGCCCTCCACCCGCCAGGCGGTGGCCAGCACCCGCGGTCAGGTGTTGATCTACGGCTCCAGCCTGGCCAATGCGGTGTTTCACAGCAGCGCCGGCGGCAGCACCGAAAACAGCGGCGATCTCTGGAGTCAGCAGCTCCCCTACCTGGTGAGCGTTCCCGATTTTGATCAGCACAGTCCGGTGCACGCCTGGGAGCAGCGGTTGGAGCCCGATCAGCTGCAGAAGGCCTTCGGCGAGATCGGTGGAGCCCAGCGCATCGAGGTGCTCGCCACCACCGGCTCCGGACGGGTCCGCCAGGCCCGGGTGATCGGCCCCGCCGGCACCCTGGTGCTAACCGGTGCCCAGTTGCGCAGTCGCCTCGGCCTCAAGAGCACCCTGGTGCGCTTTGAAGTGCTAGCCCCCGAGTTGGCCGCCCTTCCCCCCTCCCTGCCGCCACTGCCGCCCCTGTCGTCCCAGCCGTCTGATCCGGAGGCCCAGCCGCCCGTGCAGGTGCCACTGCCGGTGCAGGTGCCACCGCCGTCGCTGCTGGCGATCGGCCGCGGCTACGGCCACGGGGTGGGCATGAGCCAGTGGGGGGCCCACGGCCTGGCCCAACGGGGCCAGAGCTACGACCAGATCCTGCGGCACTACTACCGCGGCACCGAGCTGCGTCCTTACACCAGCCCCTGAGCGTGGAGCTGATCGCGTTGCCAGACGCCCAGGCCGTGGCGACGGCGGTGGCCGAACGGGTGTGTCAGGCGCAGCTGGCAGAGCTGCGCAAGCCCCTGGGCTTAGCGACCGGGCGCACCATGGAGCCCGTGTACGCGGCGCTGCGGTTGCAGCTGGGCCTGCTCAAGCCTCAGGAGCAGCAGGCCATCCGCGATGGCTGGCTGAGTTTCAACCTCGACGAGTACGTGGGCCTGGCGGCCGACGATCCCCGCTCCTTTGCTGCCTTTATGGCCGATCAGCTGCAGCGGCCCCTGGGGTTGCGGGCAGATCAGGTGCGGCTGCCCGATGGCCTGGCGGCTGATCCTCAGGCGGAAGCTCACCGCTATGCGACGGCCTTGGCCACCGCCGGGGGCGTGGGCCTGCAGCTGTTGGGTCTGGGTGGCAACGGCCATGTGGGCTTCAACGAACCTCCCTGCGCTGCCCAGGCCCCCTGCCGCTGCCTGGACCTGAGCCCCGCCACCAGCGCCCAGAACGCCGGCGCCTTCGGGGGCGATGCAGGCGCGGTGCCGGCCCGGGCCATCACCTTGGGAATGCTGGAGATCCTCGCGGCCGAGAGGATTCTGCTGGTGGTGACCGGTGCGGCCAAGGCCGGGATCCTGCGGCGCGTTCTGGAGGAGCCGCCCCACGACAACCTCCCGGCCAGCTGGCTGCAGGGCCATCCCGCGGTCACCGTGATCGCCGATGCCGCAGCCCTGGCTGGTTAAGCGGGCTGGCTCAGCGGGCTGGTTCAGCCCATCAGCGCTGCCAGCACGGACTGCATCAGATCCTCGTCGGCCTCCAGGTTGCTGGTGACGCTGCGCACGTCGTCGAGGTCGTCGAGGGCATCGAGCATCCGCAGGCAGGCCCGCAGGCTGTCCTCGTCGCCGAGGGGGCAGGCGGTCTGGGGAATCCAGCGGTGTTCCCAGCCGCCCACGGGCAAACCCTGGTGGCGCAGGCCGTCCTGCAGGGCTTCGAGGGCCTCGAAGGCGCCGAACACTTCGGCCCCCTGGCCATCGAGCTCGTAGCCCAGGGCTGCTGGCCCGCCCCGCTCCTCCAGCGCCAGCAAGCTGTCCAGCAGCGCCTCCTCCTGCAGGCCGGTCTGCTCGATCCGCACCACCGCCCGCTGCTCAAACAGGTAGCCCACGCAGCCCGTCTCGCCCAGGTTGCCGCTGTGCTTGCTGAAGGCCAGGCGCACGTCGGCGGCGGTGCGGTTGCGGTTGTCGGTGAAGGCCTCGATCAGCACCGCTACCCCGCCGGGGCCATAGCCCTCGTAGCGCACAGCTTCAAAGGCATCGCCCGCGCCGCTGCCCTGCCCGGAGCCCTTGGCGATGGCCCGCTCGATGTTGGCGTTGGGCACGCCGGCGGCCTTGGCCTTCTCGATCGCCGTGCGCAACTGGAAGTTGCCAGCTGGGTCGGCTCCACCCCGGGCTGCCACGGTGATCTCCCGCCCCAGCCGGGTGAACACGGCGCCCCGCTTGGCATCCACCACCGCTTTGGTGCGCTTGATCTGGGCCCACTTGCTGTGGCCGGCCATCGGAGGGTGCGGGGAAAAAGGCGGGGTCAGCCAGTGGCGTTGAACACCAGCTTGGGCTGCAGCAGGCCGGTGCCACTGGCGCGGGCCATGCCGGCCAGGTTGCCATCCGGTGCCAACACGGCCACCGGCTGCTCGGCGGCCAGCTCCTGGCCGGCCTCCAGGGGCGCTCCGGCGGCAAGAGCCCGGCCGCAGCGCCAGCTCTCCAGCTCCGCTTCATCAAGCTGCCGTCGGGGCAGGTGGGCCAGGGCCGCCAGGGGATCCAGCAGGGCGGGCAAGGGCGCCTGATCGAGCTGCTCCAGGGGCACCGCCTGCTCGAGGCTGAAGCCCAGGGCCTCGGTGCGCCGCAGCCGGGCCAGGGCGCCGCCGCAGCCCAGCGCCTCCCCCAGGTCGCGGGCCAGGGCGCGGATGTAGGTGCCGGCCGAGCAGCGCACCTGCAGCTCCAGGCTGCCGGCCGCCGCATCCCAGCTCAGCAGCTCCAGCTGCTGCACGGTCACCGGCCGGGCCGCCAGCTGCAGCTGCTCCCCCTGGCGCACCCGGGCGTAGGCCCGCTGGCCGTCCACATGCACCGCCGACACCTGCGGCGGCACCTGCTGGATCGTGCCGCGGAAGGCCGCCAGTGCCGCCTCCAGATCGGCCGCCGTCAGTGCGGGCACGGCGGCGCGGTTCAGCACCTCTCCCTCCAGGTCGTCGCTGACGGTGCGCACCCCCAGCTGCACCACGCCCCGGTAGGTCTTGTCACCCTCCAGGTAGGGCAGCAGCCGGGTGGCGGGGCCCAAGGCGATTGGCAGCACGCCGGTGACGGCGGGATCCAGGGTGCCGCCATGCCCCACGCGGCGCAGGCCGTAGGCACGCCGCACCCGGCCGACGCAGGCGTGGGAGGTGAGGCCGGCGGGCTTGTCGAGCACCAGAAAGCCGCAGGGCTGGTCAGCCATGGATCGGAGCGTCAGCCTTGCAGGGTCCCATGTTCGGCCTCGATGACCCTGCAGCAGCGCCGTGACCTCGCGTTTCTGGTGCTGGCCGGCATCTTTCTCGGCACCATGGGCATGCTCAATATCCTCGGGCTCACCCGCTTTCTGCAGCTGGGCAGCATCGGCTCCTGGCCGATCGTGGTGGCTGTGGGCGCCCTGCCCTATCCGGTCACTTTCCTCTGCACCGACCTGATCAGTGAGCTGTGGGGTGAGCGCAAAGCCGGGCAGCTGGTGTGGGTGGGCCTGGCGCTCAACGGCTGGATCGTGCTGATCCTCTGGCTCGGTGGCATCCTGCCGGGTCTGGCCGGTGCGCCGGAGGCCACCTTCTTCGAGGTGCGCCGCCTGGCCTTCGGGGCGGTGGGGGCCTCGATGGTGGCCTACCTGGCAGCCCAGTTCACCGATGTGCGCCTGTTCCATTTCTGGAAACGCGTCAGTGGCGGCAAAGCCCTGTGGCTGCGCAACAACGGCTCCACCCTGGTGAGCCAGCTGGTGGACACCACGGCGGTGGTGTTGATCAGCCACTACGCCAGCCATCTGCTGCCGGTGCGCGCCGGCGAGCCGGTGCTGCCCCAGTTGGCCTCGTTCATCGCCAGCGGCTACCTGTTCAAACTCATCGCCGCCCTGGCCGACACCCTGCCCTTTTATGGCTTGGTGGCCTGGCTGCGGCGCTGGCTGGAGGTTCCCGGCGACGGGGCCGAGTTGCTCGACGGGGTGCCTGAAGGGGCCCCGAATCCCGGCACCTAGGTTGGCCTCAACCTGCACAGGGATGGCGTTGGTGGTGGAGAAGCAAGAGGGGGCGGCGCTGGCTTCACCCTTAACGGTGGAGCAGTTTTTGGTCGATGGTTTTGCCCTGCGGCCCCAGTTGGCCGCTTTCCTTGAGATCGCCTTGCCGGAGCTGGAGCGCCGCCTGCCCAGCAGCACCAACGATCTTGCTGCCCTGCATCCGGGGGCCTTTGATCCCAACCAGGTGGAGCAGTTCTACGAAGACGCCGTGGGCACCGGCCATCTGCTCGAGTTGGCCGCCTGGCACCTCGGCAGTGCCGATTACATCGCCGACACTCTGCGCCTTCAGCAGCGCTTTGCGGCCGGTCAGGTGCTCGACTTCGGTGGCGGCATCGGCAGCCATGCCTTGGCGGCGGCAGCCCTTCCCCAGGTGGAGCAGGTGTGGTTTGTGGATCTCAACCCCCACAACCGCGCCTTCGTGGAGGTCCGCGCCGCCGAGCTTGGCCTGGCCGGCAAGTTGCGCTGCTTCCGCGATCTGGCCGATCCGGCCCTGCCCGCGCGCTTCGACACGATCGTCTGCCTGGATGTGCTCGAGCACCTCAGCGATCCGGCCGCCCAGCTGGAAATTTTCGCCGAACGCTTAGCACCGGAAGGGATTGCCTTGCTCAACTGGTATTTCTTCAAGGGGTTTCAGGGCGAGTACCCCTTCCACTTCGACGCCCCTGAGCTGGTGGAGGCCTTCTTCCGCACACTCCAAAGCCGCTTCCTGGAGGTGTTCCACCCCTATCTGATCACCACCCGGGCCTACCGGTTGGCCTGAAGGGTCCCCTGAGCGGGCGCGGGGCTCTGGCCATCAAAAAGCCGGCGGGGTTGTCCGCCGGCTGGTGCTTGAAGATCGGCTCGCCGGGATGGCTTGCAGCTCGATCAGCCGACGGCGATGTTGATGCGCTTGCGGCTGCGCAGCCCGCGCTTGATGCTGTCGAAGCTCACCACGCCGTCCACTAGGGCGAACAGGGTGTCGTCGGAGCCGCGGCCAACGTTCACGCCAGGCAGCACGGAGGTGCCGCGCTGACGGATCAGGATTGAGCCGGCGCTCACAGTTTCACCGCCGTAGCGCTTGACGCCCAGACGCTTGGAGTTGGAGTCGCGGCCGTTGCGCGTGGAGCCTGTGCCTTTCTTGTGGGCCATGGATCGGAGGAAGCAGGGATAGGGGTCTCAGGAACGTAGGCGTGGAGCGCGAGGTACCGGGTTTCAGGCGATCGCCTTACCGCCGACGGAGATCGACTCGACCATCACACGGGTCAGCTCCTGACGGTGACCGTTCTTGCGCCGGGTCTTCTTTTTGGGGCGCATTTTGTAAACGATGATCTTGGGGCCGCGGCGATGCTCCATCACTTTCAGCGCCACGCTGGCGCCTTTGACGTAGGGCTGGCCGAGGGTGGTGGCTTTGCCGTCGTTGACCAGGAGCACGTTGTCGATGGTGAAGTTGCCATCAACATCGACTGCGACCCTGTCGAAGTCGTAGTAGCGGTTCGGTTGCAGCCAGAACTGCTGGCCTGAGGCCTCAACAATGGCGTAAGGACCGGATGCAGCGGCAGTTTCGGGGGTTGGGCTCATGGCAGCAAGGGCGTGGACAGGCTGACGGGCGGTCCTCAGGAGCGGAGTGGTCTCCGGCGAAGGACTGGCCGTCATTCGGCCTGGCGCACACAATCAAAAGACAAACAACAATCTTCCCGCTCTGGCCCTCCTTTCGTCAACATTTGGGAGCCATTCCCGCGGGTTGTCCCGCTGCCGAAGCGGTCCATGCCCGAACCGGCTCTCACCATCGCTTCCCTGATCCGCGACCCCCGGCTGCAGGACGCCAGCTCCCGATGGCTGGCGGGTGGTCGCTGTGCGCTGGTGTGGGTGGATCCGGCCAGCGATCCCGTGGAGCAGCTGGATCGGCGGCGCGAAGAATTCGATGCGGTGCTGCTGGAGCAGGGGGCCCTCTCCCCCCAGTCCTATCAAGCCCTGTCGGATCTCGGCCTGTTATTGCCGGCTGTGGTGATTGGTGCGGTGAGTGGCCGGATCGAATTTCACGATGCGGAGGTGCACCTACCCCCCGATCAGCTGGAGCAGCTCAGCTACAGCCTCGATGCGGCGGTGTCTCGTTTCCTGCGGCATGGCCTGGTGGCGGCGAGCAGTTCCCCTGCCGGCCAGACCCCCGACACGCCCGACCGCTGGAAGTTGGCCAATCGGCTCAAGGGCCGGCTCGGGTTTGTGGGCGTGTTCTACAAGCGCGATCCCTCCCGGTTTCTGCGCAACCTGCCGGAGCTGGAGAGCCATGAGCTGATCCATTCCCTCGAGCGCACCTATCGGGATCTGCTGCTCAGCTACTTCCGGGATCCGGCTGCCGCCAACCAGGCCCTGGAAAGCTTTGTGAATACGGCTTTTTTTAGTGATTTGCCGATCACCAAAACTGTTGAGATTCACATGAATCTCATTGATGGTTTTTCCAAGCAGCTCAAGCTGGAAGGACACAAAAACGATTTTCTCCAGGATTACCGACTAGCCCTACTCGACGTGATGGCCCATCTCTGCGAGATGTATCGCCGCTCGATTCCACCCGATGCCCCCTTGGCTGGCTTGCCGGTCGAGGTGTCCGGCCAGTCCTCGATGGCTTGACCCAGGAGCTACTTTCACCATGACTCCACGCAAGACCTACATCCTCAAGCTCTACGTGGCGGGCAACACGCCAAACTCGATGCGTGCCCTCAAGACGTTGCGCAACATTCTGGAAACGGAATTCCGGGGGGTCTATGCCCTCAAGGTGATCGATGTGCTGAAAAATCCCCAGTTGGCGGAGGAAGACAAGATCCTCGCCACCCCGACCCTCGCGAAGATCCTGCCACCGCCGGTTCGGCGGATCATTGGCGATCTCTCCGACCGGGAGCGGGTGCTGATCGGTCTGGATCTCCTCTACGAAGAGCTCACGGAGGAGGCTCTGGCTGACGAGGCATTTTCTCAGGAGGCCTTCGGTGATGACCCGCTCGGCGATGCGCCTTCAGCCGCTCCTACAGATCCTCTCCCTTCCCAGGGGCCGCTGACCTGAGTAGTTTTTTATCAGACCCCCACCGTCGATGCAGGATCCCAGCCCCAACATTAATCCCCTGATGCAGGTGCAGAAGCTCCCGACTGGGATCGAGGGCTTCGATGACGTGTGCCATGGCGGGCTGCCGATCGGCCGTTCCACCCTGATCAGCGGTACCTCGGGCACCGGCAAAACGGTGTTTTCGCTCAACTTCCTGTGCAACGGCATTCGCCAGTACAACGAGCCTGGGATCTTTGTCACCTTTGAAGAGTCGCCGCTCGATATCTTGCGCAACGCCGCCAGTTTTGGTTGGAATCTGCAGGAGATGGTGGAGCAGGATAAGCTTTTCATCCTTGATGCTTCGCCGGATCCGGAGGGTCAAGATGTGGCGGGCAGCTTTGATCTTTCCGGTCTGATCGAGCGAATCAACTATGCGATTCGCAAATACAAGGCCCGCCGTGTGGCGATTGATTCGATCACGGCTGTGTTCCAGCAATACGATGCTGTGTCGGTGGTGCGGCGTGAGATTTTTCGGCTGATTGCCCGCCTCAAGGAGATCGGTGTCACCACGTTGATGACCACCGAGCGTATCGATGAATATGGCCCGATTGCCCGCTACGGCGTTGAGGAGTTTGTTTCCGACAACGTGGTGATTCTGCGCAACGTGTTGGAGGGTGAGCGTCGGCGGCGCACCTGCGAGATCCTCAAGTTGAGGGGCACCACCCACATGAAGGGGGAATTCCCCTTCACGATGGGAGCCCATGGCATCAGCATCTTCCCGCTGGGGGCGATGCGTCTCACCCAGCGCAGCTCCAATGTGCGGGTGAGCTCTGGCGTGCCGCGGCTCGATGAGATGTGCGGCGGCGGCTTCTTCAAGGATTCGGTCATCCTGGCCACTGGCGCCACCGGCACCGGTAAAACGTTGCTGGTCAGCAAGTTCGTCGAGAACGCCTGCGATAACAAGGAGCGGGCGATCCTATTTGCCTACGAGGAATCCCGGGCCCAGCTGCTGCGCAACGCCACCAGCTGGGGGATCGACTTCGAGCAGATGGAGCAGGACGGCCTGCTCAAGATCATCTGTGCCTATCCCGAATCCACGGGATTGGAGGACCACCTCCAGATCATCAAGACCGAAATCAGCCAGTTCAAGCCGTCGCGGATGGCGATTGATTCCCTCAGTGCCCTGGCTCGGGGGGTAAGCCATAACGCCTTCCGCCAGTTTGTGATCGGCGTCACCGGCTACGCCAAGCAGGAGGAGATCGCCGGCTTCTTCACGAACACCTCTGAGGAGTTCATGGGCAGCCACTCGATCACCGATTCCCACATCTCCACCATCACCGACACGATCCTGCTGCTGCAGTACGTGGAGATTCGCGGTGAGATGGCCCGCGCCCTCAACGTGTTCAAGATGCGGGGCTCCTGGCACGACAAGGGCATCCGCGAATTCGTGATCACCAGCAACGGGCCGGAGATTAAGGACTCCTTCTCCAATTTCGAGCGGATCATCTCCGGTGTTCCCCACCGCATCACCACCGATGAGCGCAGTGAGCTCTCGCGGATTGTGCGGGGCGTGGCCGACGACGACCGCTAAGAAAACGACCGCTAAGCGAAGGGTTGATTACAGGGTGACAGCCTGGTCGTAGCGGCGCCGCTCAGCCAAGAGCTGCAGCTCGTCGGTGTCGGAATCCTCCAGAGGCAGGTCAAACCAGAAGATGGTGCCCACTCCGGGCTCGCTGGCCATGCGCACCTGGGTGCCGTGCTTCTCGAGAATGCCGCGCACGATTGACAGGCCCAGCCCCGTGCCTGCCTCGGTGTGCACAGCGTTTTCGACCCGGAAGAAGCGCTCGAAGATGCGCTCCTGGTCGGCTTCGGAGATGCCACATCCGCTGTCGGCGATCTCGATCCGCAGCCTGGGCAGCGGTGAGGTGAGCTCGCAACTTGGACTCTCGCTGTTCGGGGCCGTGCTCGGGGAGAGCTGGCAGAGGTCAGGCCACGGGTAGGCCCGCAGCTGCAGTTGTCCGTCCTTGGGGGTGAACTTGAGCGCGTTGCCCACGAGGTTGTCGAACACCTGCAACAGCAGGTCCCAGTTGCCCAACACCCGGGGCAGCAGGGGGTCGGCGTCGAAGGCCAGGGTCACGCCTTTCTCGTCCGCGTTGAGCCGGTAGGTGCGCAGGGTCTGCTCGATGGCGGGGGCCAGCTCCAGGGGTTCGAGGGTCCACACCCGCTCCGACTCCAGGCGGGAGAGGTCGAGCACATCGTTGACGAGTCGGGTGAGGCGATCGGTTTCGGCGTTGGCGATGCCGAGGAATTCCCGTTTTTCCTCCTCGGTGAGCTGGTCGCCCAGATCGTGGAGGGTTTCCACGTAGCTCTTGATGTTGAACAGCGGCGTGCGCAGCTCGTGGGACACGTTGCTGATGAAACGGCTCTGGGCCGCGTTGAGTTCCACCTCGCGGGTGAGGTCCTGAATGGTCATGGCGATGCCCTTGAGGCTTTCGCCGCTGGCATCGCGCACCGACTGCAGCACGATCCGCAGCGTCCGAGATGGTTCGCCGAAGCTGCAGCGCACATCGGTGGTGTCGCGATCGCGGCAGGTGACGCTGTCCAGGGGGGATTGCAGCTCCATGGCCAGCCGTTCGGGCAGCTCGGCGATCAGGTCATTGCCTTCGAGGTTGCGTCCTTCCCAGCGGAACAGGCGACGGGCGGTCGGGTTGGCCAGCACGATCGCCCCCCCCGCATCGAGCAGCACGGCGCCATCGGCCATGGTGGCGATCAGCGATTGCTGCTTCACCTGGGCGGCGGTGAGCTCTTCGATGTTGGCGGCTTTGTAGTCCTCCAATTGCGAGGCCATGGTGTTGAAGCCCGCCAGCAATTCGCCCAGTTCGCCCCCCACCGGTAGGGCCAGCCGCGTTTCGAACTTGCCGCCGGCGATCGAGCGCACCCCCTGCAACAACTCCTTCACCGGGCGGGTGATGGTGAGGGCGTTGAACACCGCCCCCAGGATCACCAGCACCCAGATCGAGATGAACACCGCCACGGTGACCTCCCGGGTGAGAGCGGCACTGGCCAGCAGGGTTTCATTGGGGTTGATGCCGAGGGCGAGCACCCCGAGGTAGCGCCCCTCGCTCACCATCGGCACGAACACGTCAGTCACCTGGCCGTCTGGGCTGAGGTGCTGGCGGATCAGCGGGGTGTCGGGCCGTTTCTGAAGGTCGGCGGGCAATTCGAGCCGGCGGCTGAGCAGCAGCTCGCTGCTGCCGGAGCTGGCCCCGATCGGGATGCCCAGGTAGATCACCCCTTCGGGGTCGGCGAAGAAGATGTAGCGAAGGCTGCGGCTGGAGCGCCAGAAGCGATCGGCCACCGCCGCCAGCTCGCGGTCGTTGGCCTCGGCCACCAGCGGCGTGACGTTGGCGGAGAGCAGCAGACCCAGATCGCGGGCATAGCGGGTGTCGCTCATCCGGGCATCCCGCTGGATGCCGTTGAGGGCAAAGAAGGTGATGCCCGTCATCAGCAGGCTCACCACCAGGGTGGCCACCGCCAGCAGCTTGGTCTGCAGGCTGAATTCCGCCCACCAGCGGCCCAGGGCAGCGCGCCAGCTCATCGGCTGCGCACCTGATGGCCGATGTCGCGCCGGGCGGTCATGCCCTCGAAGTGCACCTGGGCCAGGCCGGCGTAGGCCCGCTCGAAGGCGCTGTCGAAGTCGTCGGCCTGCGCCACCACTGCCAACACCCGCCCGCCGCTGGTGCGGCAGCTGCCGTCTGAGTCGCGGCGGGTGCCGGCGTGGAACAGTTGCAGCTGGGCGCTGGGCTCCAGCTGGCTGGTGATCGGATCGCCTTGGCGGATGGTGCCGGGGTAACCCTGGGCGGCGGCGATCACGCAGGCACTGCAGCCCGCGCTGATCGTCAGCGGTGGGGCTTGGTCGAGGCAGCCGGTGGCGCAGGCCAGCAGCACCTGGGCCAGCTCAGGGCCCAGCAGGGGCATCAGGGTTTCGCACTCCGGATCGCCAAAACGGCAGTTGAATTCGATCACGCTGGGGCCGCTCTCGGTGAGCATCAGGCCGGCGTAGATGACGCCCCGGTAGTCGATGCCGCGGGCCCGCAGGGCGGCCACGGTGGGTTCGAGCACCAGGCGACGCACCTCGTTCAGGCCTTGGGCATCGAGCAGCGGCGCCGGTGCGTAGGCGCCCATGCCGCCGGTGTTGGGGCCCGTGTCGCCCTCGCCGATGCGCTTGTGGTCCTGGGCGGGGGGCAGCAGCACCATCCGCTCGCCATCGCAGAGGGCGAACACCGACACTTCTGGCCCGAAGGTGCGCTCCTCCAGCACCAAGGTGGCCCCGGCTGAGTCAGCGTTGGCGTCGAAGCGACCATCAAAGATCTCCGCAATCGCGGCCTGGGCCTCCTCCAGGGTCTCGGCCACGGTGACCCCCTTGCCAGCTGCCAGGCCATCGGCCTTGACCACCAGCGGCCGGCCCTCGCGCTCCAGGATCTGCAGAGCCTGCGCGCAACTGCTGGCGGGCCAGTAGCCGGCGGTGGGGATGCCTGCCTCCAGCATCAGCGCTTTGGCCCACTGCTTGCTGGCTTCCAGCTGGGCCCCGTCGGCCCCCGGCCCGAACACCGGCACCCCCTCGGTCCGCAGGGCGTCGGCCAGACCGGCGGCAAGCGGGGCTTCCGGGCCGACCACCACCAGCTCAATCGCCTGGTCGCGGCAGGCGGCGATCAGGCCGGCCTGATCGGATTCGGCAATCGCCAGCTGCCGGCAGCCGGGCAGGTCGGGGGTGCCGCCATTGCCGGGGGCAATCCACACCGTTTCCACCCCGCTGCAGCGCGCCAGCGCCCAGCCCAGGGCATTTTCACGACCACCGCCACCGATCACCAGGATCCTTGCGGGGGTTGGGCAGGGGGCGGAGGGCATGGGGCCGGGTGAGGGGCGAAACTGGACGTGGATGGGGTGTAGCAGCTCTTCTAGGTTGAACCCTGCTGAGCGGGCCGCCGCGCCCTGTAGTTCGACATGCCGGCAAGCCCAGCGCCATTCTCCCCCCGAGCCAGGCAGCCACTCTCCATGCAGCCCCTGTCCAGGCAGGGCTTGTCCCGGTTGCGGTGCCTCCACGGGCGGGTTGCCCTCGGCGTGGGCATGGGGTTGGTGGCGCTGGGCGGCGCCTTGCCTGCAGCACTCTGGGCCGCGGCCCCACCAGCGGCCCCTGATCCGGCCTTGGCAGCTCTGCTGCGCAGCGGCGATCTCAGCGCCCTCGACGGGGCCTGCTCCGCCGCCCTCCAGCGGGGCGATGGCCCGCAGTTGCGGCTCCTGCAGCAGCGTTTGCTGACGATCCATCCAGCCCCCCAGCCCCTGCCGGTGGTGCTGGCCAATGCCGACAGCTTGCTGAACTGTGGAGCCCCTGATGGGGCTTTGGAGGTGCTCGGCCGCGTGAGCCCTGCGGCGGGGGCCGATCGGGCGCAGTGGCTGGTGCTGCAGTGGCGCGCCGCCCAGGCGGGTTTGCACCACCAATTGGCTGCCGATGCCCTGGAGCGGCTGGCGGCAGGCAACCTGGCGTCTCTGGCATCGCTGGAGCTGCCGGTCGGCCGGCGCCAGGACGGCACTCCGGTGACGCGCCCGGCCCTGGATCTGCTGGCCAGCCACCTGGAGAGCCTGGGCCAGCGGCAACGGGCGGCCGAGGTGCTGGTCAGCAGTGCCCAGCCCGGGGCCGCGACGGCGGTCCGTCTCTCGCAGGCGGTGGCTCTGCTGGATGGACTGCCTGCCCCGGAGCAGGATCGCCTGCTGGAGCTGGCTCTTGAGCAGGCTGCCGCGGCGGGGGCGTGGGGGCTGGTGGCCCAGATCCTCGATCAGCAGCTGGCCCTCGCCGGCAGCACACCGGAGTCGGCTGCGCGGGTGCGGGAGCGCCGCTTGCGGCTCAGCGGCGGCATCGACGATGCCTACGGAGAATGGCTGCTGCGCCGCCGCGATCCGGCGGGCTCAGCCCGGCAGGTCGAGCTGGAGCGTCAACTGCGTTCTCCTCGCTCCCCCGGCGGCCATGCTGCTCCCCCTACTCCCATATCCCAGCCATGACGGCTTACAGCCTCGGTTCACTCCTTTATGAAGGCAAGGCCAAGCGCGTCTATGCCACCGACCAGCCCGATGTGGTGGCGGTGGAATACAAGGATGACGCCACGGCCTTCAACGCCCTCAAAAAGGCCCAACTGGCTGGCAAGGGTGAGCTCAACTGCCGGATTTCGGCCCTGCTGTTTGAACACTTGGCTTCCCGTGGGGTGCCCACCCACTACCTGGGGGTTGGAGGAGAGCGTTGGATGCTCTGCCGGCCCGTGCGGGTGATTCCCGTTGAGGTGGTGATCCGCAATACCGCGGCGGGCTCGCTCTGCAAGCAGATGCCGATCGAACCCGGCACGGCTCTGGAGCCACCGCTGCTCGATCTCTATTACAAAGACGACGCCTACGGCGATCCCCTGCTCACCGAGGCCCGGTTGGGGCATTTGGGGCTGGTGACCCCGGAGCAGCGCCGGCAGCTGGAAGATCTGGCGCGTCAGGTCAACCGAGAGCTGTTGGCTCTATTTGGCTCGATCGGGCTGCAGTTGGTGGATTTCAAGATCGAACTGGGGTTCACCACCACCGGTGAACTGGTGGTGGCTGATGAGATCAGTCCCGACACCTGTCGCCTCTGGGATCGGGGCGTGGCCGATGCCCAGGACCGCATTTTGGACAAGGATCGATTCCGACAGGATTTAGGTGGTGTTGTCGAGGCCTACGGGGAGGTCCTCAAACGGGTCCAAGGGGCCTGTCCGGAACCCAGGGTCTACGGGTAAGGTCAACGGCATTTGCGGCCCGACCGCACCGCCCCCCAAACACATGGCTGGCTTGCTGGGTTTGAAGGCTGCGTGGCCCCTGGTTGGTGCCGCTCTCCTTTCGGCGACTCCTGCCCTCGCCCAGCCAGCCAGCGAACAGCCCGCTGAATCCAGGCCGGTTTCCGAGCAGCTCGATAACCCCCTGGCGGAACCGGCGCCCGCCCCAGCTACCCCTGCCCAGGCCGAACCCGCCCAGCCCGCCGCAAAGGCTGAGCCCAAGGTGTTGATTGCCGAGGTGGTGATCGAGGGCCTCCAGGGCCATCCCGAGCAGGAGCGGCTCGAGTTGGCCGCCTACGCCGCCATGGCGGCCACCCCCGGCACCCAGGTAACCCGCTCGGAACTTCAGACCGACCTGTCGGCGATCTACGCCAGCGGCTGGTTTTCCGATGTGCGCATCCAGCCTGTTGATGGCCCCTTGGGCGTCCGCCTCGTGGTGGTGGTGGTGGCCAACCCGGTGCTGCAGGAGGTCAAGCTCGATCCCGCCGACCTGAAGCTGCCTGAGCAGGTGGTCAAGGACACCTTTGCGGCGGACTACGGCAAGACTCTCAACCTCAACACCCTGCAGACCCGCATGCAGGAGCTGCAGCGCTGGTATGCCGACCAGGGCTACTCCCTAGCCCGGATCACCGGCCCCAGTCGGGTGAGTCCGGAAGGGGTGGTGGAGCTGCTGGTGCGTCAGGGCACTGTCGAGGGGGTGGAGGTTCAGTTCCTCAACAAGGAGGGCTCGGCCACCAACGACAAGGGCGAGCCGATCCGGGGCAAGACCAAGCCCTGGGTGGTGACCCGAGAGGTCTCCCTGCGGCCCGGTCAGGTGTTCAACCGCCGCGAGCTGGAGGAAGACATCAAGCGCATCTATGGCACCGGCCTGTTCAGTGACGTCAAGGTGACGCTCAGGCCGGTGCCGGCCGAACCCGGCAAGGTGGTGATTGTGCTGGGCATCGTCGAGCAGTCCAGCGGTTCCCTCTCCGGTGGCCTGGGGTACAGCCAGAGCCAGGGTGTGTTCGGCCAGATCCAGCTGCAGGACAGCAACCTGTTTGGTCGCGCCTGGGACCTGGGCACCAACATCTCCTACGGCCAATACGGCGGCCTTGGAGATATCACCTTCACCGACCCCTGGATTAAGGACAACAAGTACCGCACCTCGTTCCGGGCCCGTTTCTTCTTCAGCCGGGAAGTTCCCCAGCTCTTCCAGAGCGAAAACACCTCCTTCACCTATCAACTCCAAAACTTTGATGGTGCCGACTTTGACGTCGTCACCAGTCGCACCGTCAATAACAACGGCACCGAAACGGTCACGACCAACTTCGACACTGTGGCGATTCAGCGCATCGGTGCCAATGTGCAGTTTGTGCGCCCGCTCAATGGCGGCAATCCCTACAAGAAAGCGCCCTGGAACTTGATCCTGTCTTTCGGTGGTCAGGAAGTGACGCCGATGGACTTTTCGGGCAGCAAATATTCCTATGGCGTGGTGGGGGCCACCAGTTCTCCGATTACCGTCCCCAGCAACCAGGTGATCTGCCTGGCCTACAACTGCGCTTCTGAAAACCAGTTGGTGAGTTTCCGGGTGGGTGCCACTTACAGCACCCTCAACGATCCCCGCAATCCCACCAAAGGCAACTTCCTCAGTCTGGGCACCGAGCAGTTCATTTCCGTGGGAGAAAATTCCCCCACGTTTAACCGTGTGCGGGGCAGCTTCACCCACTACATCCCTGTGGAGTGGTTGAAGATCTTCAAGGGTTGCCGTCCTAAGCCTGGTGAGACCAAGGATTGCAAACAGGCCCTCGCCTTCCAGGTGTCGGCTGGTTCGTTGATCGGCAGTGAGATTCCGCCTTACGAGGCTTTCTGTTTGGGGGGTGGCAATTCCGTGCGCGGTTACTACGACTGTGACCTTGGCGTGGGCAAGAGCTTTGCTGAGGCCACGATCGAATACCGCTTCCCGATCTTCAGCATCATCAGTGGTGAGATCTTCTTTGACGCCGGCACCACCTTCGGCACCCAGGGCGATATCCCAGGTAATCCGGGTGGTCTGCTGGGTAAAAAGGGTCAGGGCTATTCCCCGGGGATCGGCGTGATCGTCACCACTCCCGTGGGCCCCCTACGGCTGGAAGCCGCCACCCAGGACTTCACCAGTGACTGGCGCTTCAACCTCGGCGTGGGCTGGAAGTTTTAGTGGTGCAGTGGCCAGCTGATTACACCGGAGCCTGGACTCTCCAAACCCCGGTGCAGCGCCGCGGTGTGGGCCTGCATAGCGGCCAGGAGGGCACGGTGCGGCTTCAGGCCTCGGAGCGTCCGGGTTTCTGGGTGGGCTGGCTCGATGCGCCAGAGCTTCCGCTGTGCCGATTGGCGCCGGGCCAGGTGAGTGACACCCAGTTGTGCACGGCCTTGCAGCTGGGCCCACGCCGGTTGGCCACGGTGGAGCACCTGCTGGCAGCCTTGGCCGGTATCGGGGTGACCCAGGCCGAGATTCTGGTGAGCGGTGAGGAGATTCCCCTGTTGGATGGATCGGCCCTGCCCTGGGTAGAGGCCTTGGCCGAGGCGGGGTTGCGGGCCCTGCCGGCCCCCTCTACCGGCGTCGAGCTGGAGGCTCCGCTGACGGTGAGCCATGGCTCCAGCTTTGCCACGGCGTTGCCTTACGCCGGCCTGCGGCTGGGCGCTGCCATCGAATTCACCGATGCGGCCATCGGGCGCCAGCTGTTTTCTCTGGAGCTCACCCCTGGCACGTTTGTCGATGAGATCGCCCCGGCCCGCACCTTTGGTCTGCGCTCCCAGGTGGATCAGTTGCGGGCAGCGGGGTTGATTCAGGGGGGCTGTCTTGAGAACGCCCTGGTGTGTGACGGCGAGACCTGGCTCAACCCGCCGCTGCGGTTTGCCGAGGAACCCGTGCGCCATAAAATCCTGGACTTGTTGGGAGACCTTGCACTCGTCGGCCTACCTCGGGCCCAGGTGTTCGCTTACCGCGGCTCCCATGGGCTTCACACCTTCCTGGCGGCTGCTTTGGCTGACTTGCCTCCCGCCATTCCCTCTCCCGGTTGATCCCCTTGTCTGAGTCCAGTTCTCCGGTTCCCGCATCTCCGCTGCCCGCCTCAGCGGGAGCCAGCAGGGAGGTGATCCTCACCACGGAGCAAATCCAGGGATTGCTGCCCCACCGCTACCCCTTCGCCCTGGTGGATCGGGTGATTGAGCACGAGCCCGGCAAGCGGGCTGTGGCGATCAAAAATGTCACCATCAACGAGCCGCAGTTTCAGGGCCATTTCCCGGGTCGCCCGCTGATGCCGGGGGTGTTGATTGTGGAGGCCATGGCCCAGGTGGGCGGTCTGATCGTGACCCAGATGCCCGATCTGCCCAAGGGGTTGTTTGTCTTCGCCGGAATCGACGGGGTGCGCTTCCGCCGGCCTGTGGTACCTGGCGACCAGCTGCTGATCACCTGTGAGTTGCTCAGCCTCAAGCGCCAGCGCTTCGGCAAGGTGAAGGCTGAGGCCAGCGTCGATGGTCAGCTGGCCTGCTCCGGCGAACTGATGTTTTCACTGGTGGCTTGAGCGATGGCCACGACCATCCATCCCACCGCTGTTGTTGATCCCAGGGCCGAGCTGGCCGATGGGGTCAGTGTGGGGCCCTATGCGGTGATCGGCCCTGAGGTTCAGCTCGGCCCCGATTGCCGCATCGGCCCCCATGTGGTGCTCGATGGTCGGGTGCGGATGGGCCGCGGCAATCGCATCTTTCCTGGCGCCTGCATCGGCCTGGAGCCCCAGGATCTGAAATACACCGGCGATCCCACCGAGGTGGTGCTCGGCGATGACAACACCATCCGTGAGTGCGTCACCATCAACCGCGCCACGACCGGCCATCAACAGACGCGCCTGGGCAGCGGCAACCTGTTGATGGCCTACAGCCATCTCGGCCACAACTGTGAACTGGGTGACCGGATTGTGATCGCCAATGGGGTGGCTGTGGCCGGCCATGTGGTGATCGGCGACCGTGCCGTGATCGGCGGCGTGTTGGGTGTCCATCAGTTTGTGTACATCGGCACTTTGGCGATGGTGGGGGGGATGAGCCGGATCGAGCGGGATGTGCCCCCATTCACGATGGTGGAGGGCCATCCATCCCGCGTGCGGGCCCTCAACAAGATCGGCCTGCGGCGCAGTGGCCTGGTGGAGCTCGACGACGGCCGGCAGTTTGAGGACCTCAAACAGGCCTGGACCCTGCTGTATCGCCGCTCTCTGACTCTGGCTGAGGCCTTGGGGCAACTGCGCTGTCAGCCCCTGCATGGCGCAGCCGACCAGCTCTGCACGTTCCTGGAAGCCTCCCTAGGCCCATCGCGCCGCGGGCCGATTCCGGGGGCGCGCTGATGCTGCGGTTGCTGGTGAGCACCGGCGAGGTGTCTGGGGATCTGCAGGGGGCCCTGTTGGTCAGGGCGCTGCATGAGGAGGCCCAGCGCCGCCAGCTGGATCTGGAGATCGTGGCGCTTGGCGGCGAGCGGATGGAGCGGGCCGGGGCCGAGTTGCTGGCCAACACCACCCGCATGGGGGCTATCGGCCTGCTGGAGGCCATCCCCTTTGTGTTGCCCACCTTGAAATTGCAGCGGCGCCTCAAGCGTTGGTTCCGCCGTGACCCGCCCGATGGTGTGGTGCTGATCGACTACATGGGCCCCAACGTGAGCCTTGGGCTACGCCTCAAGCGCAAGTTCCCCAGGGTGCCGGTCACTTATTACATCGCCCCCCAGGAATGGGCGTTCAAATTCGGCAACGGCGGCCGCTCCAATCTGATCAGCTTCACCAACCAGATCCTGGCGATCTTCCAGGAAGAAGCCCGCTTCTACCGCTGCCGCGGCGCCAACGTCACCTACGTGGGCCATCCGCTGCTGGACACCATTGGCCAGCTGCCCAGCCGCCAGGAGGCCCTGCGTCAACTTGGCCTGCGTGATGCGCCGGTGCTGCTGCTGATGCCGGCGTCTCGGCGCCAGGAGATCCATTACATGCTGCCCCACATCGTGGCGGCGGCGGCGGATCTGCAGCGTCAGCGGCCCGAGCTGCAGGTGGTGGTGCCAGCAGGCCTGCCGGGATTTGAAGCCCATCTGTCGAGGCAGTTGAGCCAGGCAGGGGTGCGCGCCGAGATCATTGCCGCCTCCGATTCCGACCAGCTCAAGGCCTACCTCTGTGCCGCAGCGGATCTGGCGCTGGCCAAGTCGGGCACCGTCAACCTCGAGCTGGCCCTGCGGGGCGTGCCGCAGGTGGTGGTGTACCGCGTCAGCGGGGTCACCGCCTTTGTGGCCCGCTACATCCTGCGCTTCAGCGTGCCCCACATCTCGCCGGTCAACCTGGTGCTGGGCGAGCGGCTCGTGCCCGAGTTGCTGCAGGAGGATCTCTCAGCTGCGGCGATCGTGAGGGAAGCTCTGCCCCTGCTCGATAGCGCCAGTGCGGCCCGCCACAGCATGCTGGAGGGCTACCGCCGTCTGCGGCTCGAATTGGGGGAGCCTGGCGTCACCCAGCGGGCGGCCGCGGCCATCTTTGACCAGGTGCTCAACGCCGCATGATCCAAACCCCCCGGCCCCTGGCCTGGCTGCCCAGCCTGGTGCTGCCTGTGCTGCTTCCTCTTCTGTTCCTGCTGCCGTTGGGCCTGTTGTCGCCTGGCCCAGCCTGGGCGGACCCGGCCCAGAAGGCTGCTTCGGTTCAAGAGGCTGTGCTGGCGGGGGGCTGTTTCTGGTGCCTGGAGCACGACCTCGAGAGCTTGCCCGGGGTGCTGGATGCCGAGAGCGGCTACAGCGGCGGGACCGTGGCCCAGCCCACCTATGGCCAGGTGTCGGCCGGAGGCACCGGCCACCAGGAGGTGGTGCGGGTGCGCTTTGATCCAGCTCGCCTCAGCTACGCCGCTCTGCTGCGGGCGTACTGGCGCAACATCGATCCCCTCGATGGCGGCGGTCAGTTCTGCGATCGCGGTACGTCGTACCGGCCCGTCATCTTCACCAGTGGCCCCGAGCAGCAGACCCAAGCCGAGGCCAGCCGCCTGGCGGCAGCTGCGGAGCTGGCGCGGCCCGCTGCCAGCCTGCAGGTGCAGATCAAGCCCCTGACGCGCTTCTGGCCGGCGGAGGGCTACCACCAGAACTACGCGGAACGCAACAGCGTCAAATACAACTACTACCGCTGGGCCTGCGGCCGGGATCGGCGGCTCGATGCGGTGTGGGGCAAGCGAGCCCGCAGTGGCATGGCCTGGGTTTCGAGCAGGAAGTCCTGACGCAAGAGCAGTAACTGGGGAGCAGCGGACCCGTGGACTCTGCTGCAATTATGAGGAAAATCTGTAGGGGCAGGGTGGTTTTGGTCGGTCAGACGGCTGTAGTAGAGCGGCTTTCCGCCCTTCCCAATCCCTTGACGCTTCACTACCGTGATGCGTGCCTCTGTGCGCTGCCCTGTATGTATCTGCTGACCATTCGCGACGGTCTGCAGACCCGCCACGTTGGGCCTTACGGGAGCCCGAAGCAGGCTGCGGATGATCTGGATCGCCTGCTGCCCCTCTGTGGGGAGCGGGCCCGCTGGCAGATCCATGCCCTCGAATCGCCTGCCCAGCTGATGGCCAGCCTGGGGGCAGCCGCTAGCGCTGATGTGGGCGTGGCTGCCTGAGAACCGCCTTCAGCTGCGGCCGGGATAGCCGCGCAGCAGGCCGCTTTCGACCATCAGACCCACGCCCGCATTGATCAGAATCAGGCCGAAGGTGCCATACCAAAACCAGGGGCCTGGGCTGGTGAGTGTTTCCACCTTGCCGCTGGCCGCCAGCACCTGAATTCCCTTGCGGATCACCGCTTCGCCGAAGAGGCAGAGCCCCGCTGGCAGCAGCAGCACCCCCAGCTGAGCTTTGACATACCAGCGGATCTTCTGGACGGCCATGGAGCGAGCTAAGGCGTCAGGACTCCAAACCTAGGCTGCTGATCAAATCCGGGCTGATGGTCCCGTGGCGGCGCCGGAGCAGATCCAGTTCACCAGGGTGCGTACGCCGAAACCAGTGGCTCCGGCCGGGTCGGCCCCCCGCCCCTTGTCACTCCAGACGGTGCCGGCGATGTCGAGGTGGGCCCAGGCCAGCTTCGGGGTGACGAAGTCCTGCAGGAACAGGGCGGCGGTGATCGAGCCGCCAGGGCGGGGGCCGGTGTTTTTGAGGTCGGCGACCGGGCTCTTGAGCCCGGCCTTGTAGGAGCTGCGCAGGGGCATCCGCCACAGGTCTTCGCCGCCGGCCTGACCAGCGCCCAACAGCGCTTCGGCCAGGCCGTCGTTGTTGGACCACAGCCCCGCCATCTCCTCGCCCAGGGCGATCACGCAGGCACCGGTGAGGGTCGCCAAGTCCACCACCGCATCGGGCTCCAGCTTGCAGGCATACACCAGGGCGTCGGCCAGGGTGAGGCGCCCCTCGGCGTCGGTGTTGTTGATCTCGATGGTCTTGCCGTTGGAGGCGGTGAGGATGTCGCCGGGGTGCACAGCGCCGCCGCTGATCATGTTTTCGCAGGCCGCCACGATCACGTGCACCTCCACGCCGGCGGGCTTCAGCTCAGCGATGGCGCGGGCCGCTCCCAGCACCGCGGCGCTGCCGCCCATGTCGTATTTCATCATCTCGATCTGGGAGCCGGCGGTTTTGAGGTTGTAACCGCCGGAATCGAAGGTGAGACCCTTGCCCACCAGGGCAATGCGGCGTTGCACGGGCCCGGCCGGGGTGTAGGTGAGATGGATGAATTTCGGGGCCAGATCGGACCCCTGGGCGACGCCGAGGTAGGCCCCCATGCCGAGGGCTTCGCAGTCGCTGCGCTCCAGCACCCGCAGCGTGATGCCGAAGTCGCGGGCGATGGCCGCGGCGGTGTCGGCCAGGTGCTGGGGTGTGGCCACATTGGGGGGCGCAGCCACCAGTTCGCGGGCCAGTTCGACGCCGGCGCAGGTGGCGTTCACCGCAGCCAGGGTGGGCTCGGCTGCCTTGGCTACCCCGATCAGGCTCACCGTGGCGGGCTGGGGTCTGGGCTCGGCTTCGCTCTTGAAGCGTTGATCACTGAACAGGGCCAGGCGGGTGGCCTCAGCCATGGCGCCGGCAGCGGTGCCGGCCTCCAGCCCTTCGAGCGGCAGGGCCAGGGCCAGGTGGCGGGCTCCGGCGGCCGCCGCGGTTTGGCTGGCGGCGGCGCAGGCCTGGCGCAGGCCGGCCAGGCTGAAGTCGGCCGGGGCGCCCAGGCCTACCAGGATGAGGGTCTGGGGGGTGGCGTCCAGGCGATCCAGGCTGATGCATTCGCCCGGCTTGGCCTTGAAGCGCCGCTGTTCGAGGCGTTTGGCCAGAGGCTGGCCCAGGGCCGTGGTCAGCTTTTGCAGCTGGGGGTGCTCCGGGCGATCGTCGGCACCGGCGAACAGGCCGACGGCCAGGCAGTCGCCGTCCCACTGGCTCAGGGCCGCGGGCAGGTCGTCGGGGATGCAGCGAAACTCCATGGGCCGGCCGGGGTTGGCGGCGATCGTAGCCAGCGCGCCTAGGCGGGATCGGCCTGGAACGGTGTGGCCCAGCGGCTGCGCGTTTCCTTGTTGAAGGGCGGCAGCCAGCGGCGAATCAGCGCCTGCTCCAGGGCCCGTCGCGGCCGAACGGCGGCGGGCACATCCAGCCAGAAGCGAATGCTGAGCTGGCAGCCCAGGCCGACCTTCAGCAGGGCCTCGCTGTAGGCGGCCAGGTAGGCCTTGCAATCGTGCTCGCCTTTCCAGCGCCGATCAGCCCGGCCGGTTTCGCCCACGTAGAGCAGCAGCGGCTGGGGCAGGCCGGCGGGGCGATCGGTGACCACGTACAGGGCGGCCCCCTGCTGGGGTGCGGCGGGCCAGCGCCAGAACGACAGGGGCTGGGGCTGCAGGCTGAGGGGCTGGAAGCGCTCGGCTTCGCCCTGGGGATCCTCGGGAGGGGTGGCAAACAATGACCCCTGCTGGCCGCCCCCCTCCTGGTTGGCAAACAGGGTTTGCTGGTGGGCCGCCAGCCGGGCCTGCCACTCCTGCAGCTGGTGGGTCAACAGAGGAAGATCGGCGCCCTCGGCATGGGCCGCTCCCCCGAGGGCCGATCCAGCAAACAACTCCCCTTGGCGCGCCACGGCCCTAGGACCCCTTGCTGGCCGGCGGCAGCACCGGACCGGCTGGCCCCGGTTGGAAGCGCACCTTGCCGATCCAGGCTTCCACCAACGCCGCCGGCAGCTGCAGGCGCTGTTGCAGGTCGGCCAGATCGCGGAAGGGGCCACGCCCCCGCTCGCGCAGCAGCCGGCGCAGCCGTTCCGGATCCAGTCCCAGTTCTTCGAGTTGCGTGGCCGTGGCGCGGTTCAGATCCAGGGGGCTGCACGCTTGCACCGGCAGGGCGGGTTCGCCATACCAGCGAAACTCCAAGAGGGGGGCCCAGCGCTCCACCACCGCTGCGGGCAGCTCCAGCACCCGTTGCAGATCCTCGAGCCCGCTGAGCTGCACGCCGCCGGCCTGGAGCCGCAGCAACAGGTCCACCTGGGCCGCTTCGATGCCTGGCAGCCGCAGCCAGTCGGCGGGGGTGGCGCGGTTGACATCCAGCCGCCAGCCGAGGGCGGCGGCGCGACGAACCGCCTCGCCATCCTTGAGCTTGAGCGCGGGGTTCTGCTGCAGCTTCAGAGCCAGCAGCTCCCGTTCCACCTGCTCGCGATTCCAGCTGTCCGGCTGGTCGGCGGGGGCCGGCCGCTCGGGCTGGGGGCTGCGGCGGGCGGCTGGGATCTGCCCGGTGGCCCTCAGTAGCTGACGCGCGAGGGGATCCAACCAGTGCCGCTGGGCCATGGCGGATCGCGACTGCAACAACGGTGGTCTGAACCTAGCGGCCAGCTCAGGCTTCAGGCCAGTCGATCAGCCCCCAGCGCAGGCCCAGCACCGCGGCGTGGGTGCGGTCGCGGGCCGGCAACTTGCGGCACAGGTGACGCAGGTGGGTTTTCACCGTGTCTGCTGAAACGTACAGCTGCTGGCCGATTTCGCCGTTGCTGTCACCCCGGGCCACGAGGCTGAGCACCTGCCGCTCCCGCTCGCTCAGCGGTTCGAGCGGGCCGCCATCGCCATGGCCCCGGCGAAACAGCTCTGCCAGGCTTCGGTCGACATACACCCCGCCGCCGCTGATGGCATGGATCGCAGCAAGCGAACTGCCCAGCCCCATGCGGGATACCACCAACAACCCATCACAACCAGCCTCGATGGCGCTCTTGATCGCCTCCTGGCGCTGCTCCTGACTGATCAGCAGCAGGGTGTGAATGGTGGGCCAGCGCTGTTTGATCGCCTGCACCAGGGCCACGCCAGAGCCCTCCTCCAGGGTGTCGCTGAGAACCACCATGCTGGGCTGATGCTGTTCCACCAGGGCAAGGCCGGCCGCTTCGCAGGTGGCGGCCCCCACCAGGTGGTCCTGTCCGATCAGACCGCCCACAAACGTGCAAAGCAGGGCCCGGTTGCCGAAGCAGACCACCAGCCGGGCGTCCCGCAGCAGGTTGTGGATCTGGCTGGTGTTGCGGCGGATCTGGTCAAGTTTTGGCGTGAAGTCCATGGGTGGGGTTCACGGCAGCATGAGCCGCATGCTGGCTGAGGCTGGCCGGGGTGGCATCGCGATTACGTCTATCCGCACTCCCCAGGGCGGCTTGACTTCACCAGAATCACAGAATCGCTGCACTGCTAGGGGCATGGCGTTCTTTGAATCCGAAATCGTTCAGGACGAAGCCAAGCGCCTCTTTGGCGACTACCAGCAGCTGATGCAGCTGGGCAGTGAGTACGGCAAGTTCGATCGGGAGGGCAAGAAGCTCTACATCGAAAAGATGGAGGACATGATGGAGCGCTACCGGGTGTTCATGAAGCGCTTCGAGCTCTCCGAGGATTTCCAGGCCAAGCTCACCGTCGAGCAGCTGCGCACCCAGCTCAGCCAGTTCGGCCTGACGCCGGAAACGATGCTCCAGCAGATGCACCAGACCCTCGAGCGCATGAAGGGTCAGCTCGATGCTCACGCCTAGGGCCTGACGGCGATCCCGTCGCGGCTGCGTACGATCCGGCCACCCAGTCGCCCCTGGCCCCGGTGCCGATGACAGGACCGCAACCAACCGTCGTGCATCCTCATGGGGCCTTGCCGGCCTGGCTCGCCCGGGGGATGGCGGATCTGTTTCCGGCCGGCGCCGCCGTCGGGGCTGGCGAGGATCCCGATCAGCAGCTGGCGGCTCGCCTTGCCGAGGCGGAGTGCAGCGGCAGGCCCCTGCGCATCAAGCTCGGCATCGATCCCACCGGCTCCGACATCCACCTGGGCCACTCGATTCTGTTCCGCAAGCTGCGGGCCTTTCAGGACGCCGGTCACACCGCGGTGCTGATCATCGGCGACTTCACCGCCCGCATCGGTGATCCCACCGGCAAGAGCGCCACCCGGGTGCAGCTCAGCGCCGCCGCGGTGGAAGCCAATGCCGAAACTTATCTGGTGCAGCTCGGACTCGGCCAGGATCCGTCGCGCGCGCTCCTGGATTTCGACACCCCTGGCCGCCTCGAGGTGCGCCGCAACAGCGAGTGGCTTGCGGGTCTCGATTTGCCCGAGGTGATCGAGCTGCTGGGCATCTCCACCGTGGGTCAGATGCTGGCCAAGGAGGATTTCGCCAACCGCTACGGCTCGGGCACGCCCATTTCCCTGCACGAGTTCCTGTATCCGCTGCTGCAGGGCTACGACTCTGTGCAGGTGCAGGCCGATGTGGAGCTGGGTGGCACCGACCAGAAGTTCAACGTGGCCATGGGCCGCGACCTGCAGCGCCACCTCGGCCAGCGGCCCCAATTTGGCTTGTTGTTGCCGATCCTGCCGGGGCTTGATGGCGTGCAGAAGATGAGCAAGAGCCTGGGCAACACCGTGGGCCTCTCTGAAGACCCGCTCTCGATGTATTCGAAGCTTGAGAAGGTGCCGGATGCGGTGGTGAACGACTACCTCACCTTGCTCACCGATCTGGAGCTGGCCGCCCTGCCCGAGAACCCCCGCGAGCGTCAGAAGGCGATGGCCCTGGAGATCACCCGGGCTCGCCATGGTGATGCGGCGGCTGATGCGGCCCAGGTGGATGCGGCCAAGCTTGTGGCTGGTGCCCAGGGCGCCGGGGCGGCCGATGCCGAGGTGCCGGAGGCTTCGCTGGCGGCAGTGAACTTCCCCGCCAAGGCTTTCTATCTGCTCAGTGCTGTGGGGATCTGCGCCAGCAGCAGCGAGGCCCGGCGCCAGATCCAGGGGGGTGGGGTGAAGCTCGATGGCCAGAAGCTGGCCGATCCCAACCAGGAGTTCACCGGCCCGGCCGAGCTGGCGGGCAAGGTGCTGCAATTGGGCAAGAAGACGTTCCGGCGGCTGGTGGTGGGCTGATGGCTGGGCTCCTGGGTGCACATCCGGCTGATCGAATCATCGTGGCCCTCGATGGCATGGGACCGGATCAGGCACTCGCCTTTGCCGCGGCGATTCCTGAGCTGCGCTGGGTGAAGGTGGGCCTCGAACTGTTTGTGGCGGGCGGCCCGGCGGTGGTGCGGCAGCTGCGCGATCAGGGCAAGCGGGTGTTCCTGGATCTCAAGTTCCACGACATCCCCGCCACCATGGCCGGCGCCTGCCGCAGCGCCACGCGCCTCGGGGCTGAGCTGATCACGGTGCACGCCTGTGCCGGCCATGACGCCTTGGCTGCCACCCAGGCTGCTGCCCTGGAGGCCGCCAACGACGCCGGCCTGCCCGCTCCCACCTTGCTGGCCGTGACGGTGCTCACCAGCTGGGAGTCCACCGGTTTCGCTGCCCAGCTTGCGATTGACGAGCCTGTGTCCGCCTACGTGCCCCGCTTGGCCCGGCTGGCGGCGGCGGCCGACATCGGCGGCTGCGTGTGCTCGCCCCTGGAGGTGGCGGCCCTGCGGGCAGCCCATCCTGAGCCCTTTGCTCTGGTGACACCAGGCATTCGCCCGGCCGGCTCTGCCCTGGGGGATCAGCAGCGGGTGATGACGCCGGCCCAGGCCCTGGTGGCGGGTGCCAGCCAATTGGTAATCGGTCGCCCGATCACGGCCGTGCCCGATCCGGCGACGGCTTTTGCTGCCTGCTGCGCTGAGCTCTCAGGCCACCAGTGAGCCCTGAGGCACCAGCTCGGCGTAGAGCGCCTCGAGGGCATGGATGTTGCCTTCCAGGGTGTAACGCTCCAGGGCCCGGGCCCGGGCCCGGCGGCCCAGCTCTTCCGTGAGCACCGGCTGATCCCGCAGCACCGGCAGCAAGGTGCGCAGCTGGGTGGTCACCCCCTGGGTGCTGATCACGATGCCGGCGCCCCCCTCCAGCACTTCACCATCGGCTCCGGCGTCGGTGGCGATGCAGGCGGTGCCACTCGCCATGGCCTCCAGCAGGGCCAGGCTCAGCCCTTCCACCAGCGAGGGCAGCAGAAACACTTCGGCCAGTTGCTGAAACGCCACCCGCCGCTCGAGGCTGGGTTCGTATCCCCACCACACCACGTCGGGTTCATCGCCTGGGGTCTGCAGGGCGCTGCGCAAGGGACCATCGCCCACGATCACCAGCACGCAACCCGCCGGGCGCACCAGCCGCCAGGCCTTGATCAGGGCTTCCACGTTCTTCTCGGTGGCCACCCGGCCCATATAGAGAAAAACGCGCCGGCCGGCAAACCGCTGGCGCAGCTCCTGCAGCTCGGGGCTGGCCGCTGCCTGGGCACCGGTGGCCGGTGCCGGCCGCCAGGTGTCGGTGTCGACGCCATTGGGGATCACGGCCAGCCGTTCGGCCCGCACGCCCAGGCGCAGCAGCACCTCGGCCTGCAGCTCCGAAAACACGATCACCCGGTCGAATTTGGCCAGGGTTGGGGCGTAGAGCTGGTAGGTGAGCTGCTGGGTGCCGGCGGTGAGGTTGCGCAGGCTGGCATCGAAGGCCGGATGGAAGGTGGCCACCACCGGCAGCCCCAGCTGCTGGCAGAGATCGGGCAGGCGGAAATCCAGCGGCGAGAGCGTCAGGCTGGCGTGCACCAGGTCGGGCTTGAGCCGCTCCAGGGATTCCCGCAGCTCCCGCTGGGCGCCCAGTGAAGGAATCGTGTACACCTGCGATTTGACCAGGTAGGGCAGGGCCACTTCCGGGCCGCCGCCGTTGCTGTCTCCGAGGGTTTCGACCTCCGTGAGGGCCTCGCCCGACCGGCCCAGGCTGCCGGCGGGGGTGTCGAAGTGGATGAAGCTGATCCCGTGGCCACGGCTGCGCAGCGCATGGGTGGTGCTCAGTCCGTAGGTGACATTGCCGCAGAACGGGTTTTTTTTGCCCAGCCAGGCAATGTGGGCCACCAGGGCTCGCGCGTCCGGAAATCCACGCTAACAGCGCTGCCAGGGCCGCTCCATCACCGCTGCCGCCAGGGCGATCGCCGCCAGCCCCCACAGCACCGGCAGCAGGCCGTAGCGGCTCACCACTGCACCAGCCAGCACCAGCGGCAGGCTCAGGGCGATGTTGATCAGGTTGTTCTGCAGGCCAAACACCTTGCCGCGCAGGTCCTCGGGCGTCTCCTCCTGGATCGTGGTCTGGGCGGGGATCGCCAACAGGGCCGAACCCACGCCCAGCACGGCGCAGAGCAGCAGGGTGAACACGAGGTTGCCGCGCAGCTGGCCCAGCAGCACCAGGCTCCAGCCGATGGTGCCCAGCCCCGTGGCGGCCAGGTGGCGACGGTTGAGGCCTTGGCCGAGCTGGGCCACCGCCAGGGCTCCGGTCGCCAGCCCCAGGCCGCTCATGGCCAGCAGGGTGCCGAACTGGGTGGGCCCCAGCCCGGGGATCGCCGAGGCCAGGCTGATCGCCAGCACGTAGAGGGCCGCCAGCAGGCTGTAGAGCAGCACCAGTTGCACCATGGCGCTGCGCACCCGTGGCCGCTCCCGCAGCACCTGGAGGCCCTCGCCGATTTCCTGCCACACGGAGCTGCGGCTGAGGGGCCTGGGTTGTTCCCGCCAGCGGATCCGGCTGATCGCCACGGCCGCCAGCCCATAACAAAAGGGCAGCAGCAGGAATTCACCGCCATCCATGCCGATCTGGCGCAGGCCCAGGTGCAGCAGCCGCAGGATCGGGTCGCCCAGGGCGAAGCCCACGATCGTGGCGGCCATGCTCGTGGCCTGATACAGCGAATTGGCCGCCAGCAGCTGATCGCTGGGCACCAACTGGGGGATGGCCGCCTGTTCGGCGGGGGCGAAGAACTGGGTGAGCACCGATTCGAGCAGGGTCATCAGCACCAGACCCCAGTAGCCCCAGCTCAAGCCGAGCCACTCGGGCCCCTCCACCAGGCAGAAGGGGGCCAGCAGCACCAACGCCGCCCGCAGGCCATTGGAGGCCACCATCACAGCCCGTTTGGGCCAGCGGTCGGCCCACACCCCGGCCACCGTGCCGAGCAGCATCGCCGGAATCGTGTTGGCCACGTAGATGCCCGTGGCCAACAGGGTGATCATCTGGGCCCGGGTTTCGGGCAGATCGAGGCGGATCGCCGAGGCCGCCTCGGCCAGGGCGGGGTTGGCCTCCGGGGTGCCCTTCACCCAGGTCTGGGCGATCAGGAACACCATCAGCACGATGTAGAACTTGTCAGCCAGCTGCGAAAAGATCTGGCCCAGCCACAGCCGGCGGAAATCGGGCAGCGCCAGAACGCCTTGCAAGCCGGTGGCGTTGGAACTGCCGCTCAATCTGGCCTGGGCTGCTGCTGGCCCGTCATGATGCCGCAAGGCCTGGGGCCAGGCCCGTGCGCAGCAGCCGGTAGGCCCGCGGTTTGCGGCCCAGGTGCTCCTGGGTCCAATGCTCCACCAGCTCGAGCAGGTGCAGCCAAACCGGCAGCGGTCCCATCAGCTCGCCATCGCGCCGGCGGGGCAGGTTGGGCCGAAGCAGCCGTTGCAGCAGGGCCAATTCCGAGGCGTTGAGCACCACCCGCGCCCCAGGCACCCCGCCGATCGCCAGGCCCTCGCTGGGCACCAGGCTGCAGCGCCAGTCCCAGTTGCCCAGCGGCGGCTCCAGGGGCTCGCCGCTGCGGGCGCAGCGTCCGAGCGGTAGGGCATAGCCGCCCAGGGCGAGCAGGTGAACGCTCCCTTGCACCGCAACCGCCAGGGCCTCCAGATCGCAGCCCCGCTCCCGCACCAGCGCATCGAGGCGCCCCAGCTGCATCAGCAGGTCGGCGAGCATGCCCGGCGCCGGAGCTTCGCTGGGGACCAGGGCCAGGCAGAGCTCGCAGAGGGCCTGGGCAGCGGCCAGGGCCTCGAGTTGCTGGGCCAGGCCGCTGTAGCTGCGCAGCACCTTCAGTTGGCGCACCCGCCGCAGGCCGCTGCGGCCACCCACCTGCAGCCGCAGATGGCTCAGGGGCACGGCGGCGGCCAGGCTGCTGCGGGGTTTGCGCGCCCCGGGCACCGCGAGTCGGATCACCCCCTGGTCGTCGCTGAGCAGGGTCAGCAGGCGATCGTTTTCACCGAGGGGCTTGCAGCTCAGGGCCAGTCCTTCCAGGCTCTCCTCGGGCACGGCAGACTCAGCCCCGCAGCGCCTGGGCCAGGGCCACGCCGCGGCTGGTGCCCAGGCGTGTGGCGCCGGCTTCCACCAACGCCAGGGCCTGCTCGAGGTTGGTGATGCCGCCTGAGGCCTTGATCGCGGCCCTGCCGCGGGCCAGCTCCTTGAGCTGCCGCACCTGCTCCACCGTCACCGGCGGACCGAAGCCGCTGCCGGTTTTGAGGAAGCGGGCGCCGGCGTCGATGCTGATCTCCACCAGCAGGGCCAGGGCCTCAGGATCCAGCTTGCCCACCTCCAGGATCACCTTCACGGGCAGGTCCAACTCGCAGATGGCCGCCAGTTCGTCGTGGACCGGTGTGCTGGCCCGGTCGGCCAGGGCTCCGAAATCCGGCACCACATCAAGTTCATCGGCGCCGGCCGCGGCGGCCGCTTCGGCTTCGGCCTGCTTCACCGCCGATGGCACCGCGCCGAAGGGAAACCCCACCACCGCAATCAGTTGGGGGGTGCGGCCCTTGCCCTCCCGGGGCAGCTGCTCCCGGGCCGTGGCCACCCAGCGAGAGGCCACGCACACCCCGGCAAAGCCGAAGTGGCGGGCCTCCTCGCAGCATTGCCGGATTGCGCCCTGGCCCTGGTGAGGATCCAGCAGGGCATGGTCGATCAGGGGGGCCAGGTTGGGCCGGTCGGCGCTCACGCCTCCTTGGCCTGGATCACCCCGAAGCCGCCATGGTTGCGGTGATACACCACCTGGACCTGGCCGCTCTCCGCGTCGCGGAACACGTAGAAGTCGTGGTCGATCAGCTCCAGCTGATGCTGGGCGTCGTCGAGGGTCATCGGCGGCATGGCAAAATACTTGCGCCGCACGCCTCGGTTGGGCAGTTCGGGCTCCTTGCCGTCCACCAGGGTGGCTCCCGGCGGCGGCAGGTTGGCAGCAGCGCCGGCCTCCTCATCGCGGGCGGAGCGGTGCACCGGACCCTGGGCCTGCTCGTGGATGCGGTCTTTGTAGCGGTGCAGCTGGCGGCTGAGCTTGCTGGCCACCAGGTCGATGCTGGCGTAGAGGTTGTCGCTGCGCTCCTGGGCCCGGATCACGGTGCCGTTGGCAAACATCGTCACCTCCACGGTTTGCTGCGGCACCCGCGGGTTGCGGGCCACCGACAGGTGCACGTCGGCCTCTTTGACGAGGCCTTCGAAGTGGTGAATGGCGCGGGTCAGCTTGGTTTCGGTGTACTCCCGGATGGCCGGGGTGACGTCAAGATTGCGGCCATGGATCAGCAGTTTCATCAGATGGCAACCGCCTCCGGTGCTCTGGTGCCCCAACGCTAAGAACGGTTGGTGATGTGCCTCAAGCTCGACGCAATCCTTTTCGAAGCGGCGCAACCGGTGCCGTTTCTGCTGGGCTGGGAAGCCCAGCGCAGCCTGCAGCAACGGCTCCTGCTGGACCCTGAAGGGCCGGAGGCGGTGCTGCTGCTGGAGCATGAGGCCTGCTACACCCTGGGCCGCGGTGCCTCGGAGGCCTTCCTGCGCTTCGATCCGGCCGCCCCACCGCTGCCGCTGCACCGCATCGATCGCGGCGGCGAGGTGACCCACCACGCCCCGGGCCAGCTGGTGCTCTATCCAGTGCTCAACCTGCAGCGCCATAGCGCCGACCTGCACCTCTACATGCGCCAGCTGGAGCAGGTGGTGATTGATCTGTTGGCCGGCCTGGATCTGCAGGGGGAACGGATCGCCGGGCTCACCGGGGTGTGGCTGGAGGGCCGCAAGGTGGCGGCCATCGGCGTGGGGGCGCGCCGCTGGATCAGCCAGCACGGCCTGGCCCTCAACGTGGATTGCGACCTGGCGGGCTTTGCGGCGGTGGTGCCCTGCGGCCTCGCCGACCACCCGGTGGGGCGACTGGCCGACTGGCGGCCTGAGCTCACCAGCGAGGGGCTGCGCCAACCGCTGCTAGCGGCCCTGGCCGATCGGTTTGGTCTGGCCCTGCGTCCACCGAAGCCCCAGGAACGGCTGCAGGGGTGGTAACCCTGGGGCTGAGCTCCGCCGCCCCTCTCGCCATGGCCCGCGCCGTCTCCCCCGCTGAGATCCACTGGAGCGCCAGCCGTCGCGATCAGCAGGCCCTGGCCCGTCGCAGCGACTGGAGTCAGATCACCGGCCTGGAGCAACTGTGGCCCGTGCTGGCCGAGCGCCATGGCGAGGCCCTGGCCCTGGAGGCACCGCACGCCTCCATCCCGGAGCAGCTCAGCTATCGCCAGCTGCACCAGCGCATCGAGCAGGCTGCGGCGGCCTTCGCCGGCCTTGGGGTGGGTGCGGGGGATGTGGTGGCCCTGTTCGCCGAAAACGGCCCCCGCTGGCTGCAGGCGGATCAGGGGCTGATGCGGGCCGGCGCCGCCGATGCGGTGCGGGGCAGCGCCGCGCCGCTGGAGGAGCTGCGATACATCCTCGACGACTCCGGGGCCGTGGCTCTGGTGGTGGAGTCGGCGGCGTTGCTGGAGAAGCTCGCCCTCGAGAACACCCGGCTGGCCCGGCTGCGTTTCGTGCTGGTGTTGGAGGGCGAACGGGGTGAGGGAGCGCCGCCGGTGCCCTGCCTGAGCTGGGGCGAACTGCTCGAGCGCGGGGCGGCGGCGTTGGCCTCCGGCACGCCGGCCCCGCCCCCGCCAGGGGACGGAGCCCGCCTCGCCACGATCCTGTACACCTCCGGCACCACGGGGCAGCCCAAGGGTGTGCCCCTCAGTCACGCCAACCTGCTGCACCAGCTGCGGCACCTGGGGGTGGCCGTGGCTCCCCGGCCCGGTGACCGCGTGGTGAGCGTGTTGCCGATCTGGCATTCCTACGAGCGCAGTGCCGAATATTTCCTGCTGGCCTGCGGCTGCCGGCAGACCTACACCACCCTCAAGCAGCTGCGTGCCGATCTGCAGCGGGTGCGGCCCCACTATCTGATCAGCGTGCCGCGCCTGTGGGAGGCCCTGCTCTCCGGCTTCGACGATGCCCTGACGGCGATGCCCGCCTCGCGGCAGCGGTTGCTACGGGCCGCCCTGGCCAACAGCCGCGCCTACGGCCAGCAGCGTCGCCAGGCCTTCGATCTCACCCTGACGCCAGAGGGCTGGCCGGCCCGGGTTGGAGCCGCGGGGCTGGCGCTGTTGCGCTGGCCGCTGCACCGGCTGGCGGCGGCGCTGCTTTGGCCCAAGGTGCGTCAGCAATTGGTGGGCGGGCGGTTGCGCACCGCCATCAGCGGCGGTGGCGCCCTGGCCCTGCACGTGGATGGTTTTTTCGAGGCGATCGGCATCGAGCTGCTGGTGGGCTACGGCCTCACCGAAACCAGCCCGGTGCTCAGCTGCCGCCGCAGCTGGGCCAACCGCCGCGGCAGTGCCGGCCAGCCGCTGCCGGCCACCAGCCTGCGGATCGTCGATCCCGAAACCGGCGCCCTCCTGGCCCTTGGCCAGCGGGGCCGGGTGCTGGCCCGCGGCCCCCAGGTGATGGCGGGCTACTGGCGCAAGCCTGAGGCCACCGCTGCGGTGCTGGATGGCGAGGGTTGGTTTGATACTGGCGATCTGGGCCAGTTGCTGCCCGATGGCTCCCTGGTGCTCACCGGCCGGGCCAAGGACACGATTGTGCTGAGCAGCGGCGAGAACATCGAGCCCGGCCAGCTGGAGGAGGCCCTGGTGGCCAGTCCCCTGATCGAGCAGGTGATGCTGGTGGGCCAGGACCGCAAGCAGCTCGGCGCCCTGCTGGTGCCCAAGCCCGAAGCCCTGGCTGCCTTCGCCGCAGCCGCCGGCCTCATCACCCAGGTGGACGGCGACCCGGCGGGTGAGGCGGCCCTGCTGCGCGCCCTCACCCGCGAGTGCAACCGGCTGCTGGCTGCTCGCCCGGGCTCCCGGCCCGATGAGCGCCTGGCCGGGGTGGCCTTGGTGGAGCCCTTCAGCCTCGACAACGGCCTGCTGACCCAGACCCTCAAGCAGCGCCGCGACCGCATCGCCGCTCGGGATGGCGGCGCGATCGCCGCGATCTACACGCCCCGGTGAGGTGCGGCCAACCGACCGTTGACCCCCGCCCGCCGCGCTGACAGCCTGAATGCTGCTTTGCATCCCCCATGGCTGACGGCTCCCTGACGATCAAGCGCACGATCACTGTGCGTGCCGTGGTCACACCCCGCTGGAAAGAGGATGCTGAGCGCGAGCTGAGCAACGCCATCGCCAACGTCGACGGTCAGTTGTCCCAGCTGGAGCAGGAGGGTCAGCAGCTGGTCGACGAGATCCGTCGCCAGAGCGCCAATCCGCTCGATCCGCGGGTGCAGGACCAGGTGGCTTCGGTGCAGCAGCAGGTGGCCGCCAAGCGGGCCGAGCTGGAAGAGCAGAAGCGTCAGATGCTCGAGCAGCAGCGCCAGGTGCGGGAGCTGGAGATGGAGCAGATCGTGGAGCAGGGGCAGATCGAAAGCCTGTGCGAGGTGAAGGTGGGCGACAACCTGGTGGAGAAGCTGCAGGCGGCTGTGCTGGTGCGCGATGGCGTGATCGAGGCCATCGAAGCCGGCGCCTGAGCAGCTCCACTCGCCGAGCCCAAGACCCCCAATCAGGAGCCACGTAAAATCCGCCCAACTGCGCGGCAGACCCCCGTTGGCAACCCACGAAATCTTTATGCCGGCCCTCTCCTCCACCATGACGGAGGGCAAGATCGTGGAGTGGCTCAAGAAGCCGGGCGACAAGGTGGAGCGCGGTGAATCCGTGCTGGTGGTCGAGTCCGACAAGGCCGACATGGACGTTGAGTCGTTCAACGAGGGCTTCCTGGCCGCCGTGTTGATGCCGGCCGGTGGCACAGCTCCGGTGGGCGAGACCATCGGCCTGATTGTGGAAACCGAGGCCGAGATCGCTGAGGCCGCGGCCAAGGCCCCCGCCGCTCCCGCGGCTGCGGCTGCTCCCGCACCGGCTCCCGCTGCGGCGGCTCCAGTGGCAGCTCCTCCGGCTCCGGTGGCGGCTCCACCGGCCCCCGCTCCCGCTCCAGTGGTGGCGGCTCCGGTGGTGGCCCCCGCGTCGACGGCCAGCGGTCGGGTGGTGGCTTCCCCCCGGGCCAAAAAGCTCGCATCCCAGCTGGGCGTTGACCTGGGCGGTTTGCGCGGCAGCGGTCCCCACGGCCGCATTCAGGCCGACGACGTGCTCGCCGCCACCGGGCAACCGATCACGGTGCCCCGGGTGGCCGAGGACTCGGGTCCGGCCGCCGTGGCGGCTGCCGGCGGTAACGGTGCAGCCCCGGCGGCTCCTGCGCCTGCCGGTGAAGCCTTTGGCCGGCCCGGCGAGAGCGTGAGCTTCAACACCCTCCAGGGCGCGGTGAACCGCAACATGCTCGCCAGCCTGGCGGTGCCTTGTTTCCGGGTGGGCTACACCATCACCACCACCAAGCTCGACGCCTTCTACAAGCAGGTGAAGCCCAAGGGCGTCACGATGACGGCCCTGCTGGCCAAGGCCGTGGGCGTGGTGCTGGCCCGCCACCCCCAGGTGAACGCGGCCACCAGTGCAGATGGCAGCGCCATGGCCTTCCCCGCCGCGGTGAATGTGGCGGTGGCGGTGGCCATGGAGGACGGCGGCCTGATCACCCCGGTGCTGGCGAATGCCGACAAGACCGACATCTATTCGATGGCCCGCAACTGGGCTGATCTGGTGAGCCGCGCCCGCAGCAAGCAGCTCCAGCCTGAGGAATACAGCACCGGCACCTTCACCCTGTCCAATCTGGGGATGTTTGGCGTCGATCGCTTCGACGCGATCCTGCCCCCCGGCACCGGCGCCATCCTGGCGGTGGCGGCCTCTCGGCCCACCGTGGTGGCCGGCAAGGATGGCTCCATGCGCGTGGCCAACCAGATGCAGGTGAACCTCACCTGCGACCACCGCACCATCTACGGTGCCCACGCTGCCGCCTTCCTCAAGGATCTGGCCCAGCTGATCGAGACCAACCCCGAAAGCCTGGCGCTCTGATTCTCTTGCGACTGTGAATCAGCCTGCAGCCACCGCTCTGATCCGCTGGCTGCTCGGCAGGCCTCTGCCGAAAGCTGCCGCTGCCTCCGAGCGCCTGCCCAGCGTGCAGGCCCTGCCGATCCTGGCTTCCGATGCCCTGTCTTCGGTGGCCTATGCCACGGAGGCTGCCCTGGGGGTGCTGGTGCTGGCCGGCAGCCAGGCGCTGCGGTTGTCACTGCCGATCACCCTGGCGATCATCGCCCTGATTGCCATCGTGGTGGCGTCCTATCGCCAGACGATCGAGGCCTACCCCCAGGGCGGCGGCTCCTACGTGGTGGCAAGGGAGAACCTAGGCACCGGCCCCTCCCTGCTGGCGGCTGCCGCCCTCTTGGTGGACTACACCCTCACGGCGGCGGTGAGCCTGATGGCCGGCACCCAGGCCCTCTCCTCGCTCTGGCCAGGGCTACTCCCCTATGAGGTGCCCCTGGCGCTGCTGTTGCTGCTGGCGGTGGGCTGGGCCAACCTGCGCGGCCTGCGCGAAGCCGGCCAGGCCTTCAGCATTCCCACCTACGCCTTTGTGGTGATGGTGGCGTTGCTGGCGGTTTTTGGCCTCCAGAACCTGGTGGTTGCCCATGGCTTTACCCCCGACGCCCCGCCGGACATCCGGGCCGTGGAGCCCCTGGGTCTGTTTCTGGTGCTGCGAGCCTTCAGCTCCGGTTGCTCGGCCATGACCGGCATCGAGGCCATCGCCAACGGCGTCTCGGTGTTTCGCGAGCCAGCCGCGCGCCGGGCCCGCGCCACGATGCTGGTGATGGGACTGATGCTGGGGGCCATGTTCCTGGCCGTCAGCGGCCTGGCCTATCTCTACGGGGTGGCGCCCGACCCCGATCGCACCGTGCTGGCCCAGGTGGGCATGCGGGTGTTCGGTGCCGGCAGTGGGCTGTTCTGGGCGCTGCAGATCACCACCCTGCTGATTCTCACGCTGGCGGCCAACACCGCCTTCGCGGGCTTTCCGCGCCTGGCGGCGATGCTGGCCCAGGACCGCTTCCTGCCACGTCAGATGGGCTGGATCGGCGACCGGCTGGTGTTCCAGAACGGCATCGCCGTGCTGCTGGCGGCCACGGCCCTGATCATCCTGGTGTGCCGCGGCGACACCACCGTGGCGGTGAACCTGTACGCCCTGGGCGTGTTCATGGCGTTCACCCTTTCGCAGGCCGGCATGGTGGTGCGCTGGTGGCGCCGGCGCGGTGCCGGCTGGTTCGGTCGGCTGGCCATCAACGCGTTGGGGGCCTTCACCACGTTGGTGGTGCTGCTGGTGATCGTGGTGAGCAAGTTTGCCGAGGGCGCCTGGACGGTGGTCATCGCCATCCCCCTGCTGGTGTGGTTGCTGGCCAGCATTCGCCGCCGCTATCGCCGCGTCTACGCCGCCATTGCCTTGCCTGTCGATGCCCAGAGCAGCGTTGTTCTGCCCCAGCGGCGCGATCCGGTGGGCAACCGCAGCATCGTCTGGATCGCCTCCTTCTCCCGTCCCTCCCTGGATGCTCTGCGCTACGCCGCCACGGTGTCGGATCAGGTGACGGCGGTGTGGGTGCGCTCGGAGGGCGACGACATCGAGCTGATCCGCGGCGACTGGCAGCGGCTGGTGGGCGAGTCGCCCGGCATCAGCCTGCGGATCCTGGACAGCCCCTTTGCTTCTCTGATCGATCCGTTCGTGGCGTTTGTGACTGGAGAGCAGCAAGCCCACCCGGAGGTGAGCCTCACGATCGTGATGCCGATGGCGATCCCGCGCTATCGCTTTGATTCCCTGCTGCTCAACCAGCGCGGCATCAACATGCACCGGGCGCTTGATGCCAGCGGCAACCGGGTGTTCACCCTGGTGCGCTACTACCTGCCGGCATGAGCCAGGGCCTGCTGCCATGAGCGATCCCGCCGATCTGCGGCTCTCCAGCTACGACTTCCAGCTTCCCGAGGAGCGCATCGCCCAGCAGCCGGTGGAGCCCCGCCATGCCGCCCGGCTGCTGGCGGTGGACCCGCCCGGGGTGGGCCCTGCTCCCCTGGCCCGCCACCTCACGGTGTGGGAGCTGCAGCAGGAGTTGCAGCAGGGTGATCTGCTGGTGGTGAACGACACCCGGGTGCTGCGGGCCCGCCTGGAAGCACGCCGGCCCAGCGGCGGTGCTGTGGAGCTGTTGGTGCTGGAGCCCTGGCAGGGTGGCCAGGGCCAATGGCTCTGCCTGGCGAAGCCCGCCAAGAAGCTCCGGCCGGGCGATTGGATCGAGGTGGTGGCCGATGGCCAGCCGCCCCTGGCGGTGCAGGTGCTCGGCAGCGACCCCACCACCGGCGGTCGCATCGTGCAGTTTCCGCCGCAATATGCCGATGCGGCGGCCCTGGAACCGCTGCTGATCCATTACGGCGCCATCCCGCTGCCGCCCTACATCCACGAGCACGACGCTGCCGACAACGAGCGCTACCAGACCCGCTATGCCGCTCGCCCCGGAGCGGTGGCTGCGCCCACGGCGGGCCTCCACCTCAGCGACGCCTTGCTGGCGGCGATCCGGGAGCGGGGCGTTGAGCTGGCCACCACCACCCTGCACGTAGGCCTGGGCACCTTCCGGCCGGTGGAAACGGAAGATCTGCGCCACTTGGAGCTGCACAGCGAGTGGGTGGAGGTGAGCCCGGCGCTGGTGGCCGCGGTAGCCGCCTGCCGGGCCCGCGGCGGCCGGGTGATCGCCATCGGCACCACCTCGGTGCGCAGCCTCGAAGCCGTGGCCCAGCTGCACGGCGGCGAGCTGCGGCCCCACACCGGCCCCGTGAATCTGGTGATCCAGCCCGGCTATCGCTTTGCCGTGGTGCAGGGCCTGCTCACCAACTTCCACCTGCCCAAGAGCTCCCTGCTGCTGCTGGTGAGTGCCCTGATCGGTCGCGAGCGCCTGTTGGCGTTGTATGCCGAGGCGATCGAGCGCCAGTATCGCTTCTTCTCCTATGGCGACGCCATGTGGATCGCGCCGGAGGCGGTGCTCAGTTCAGCCGCTCCATCGCTTTAAAGGGCCGGAGCTGCCAAGAACCTCAAGGCAGGATTACTGCTGGCCTGCTGGCCAGAGAGGGAAAGAGGGGCCAGCAAAAAGCCCCCGGTTGGGGCCGGGGGCTGGGCAGGGCTGGCTTCAATCAGCCGAGCATGTGGGGATCAGGCAGCAGCCAGGTTGGCAGCCACGAAGTCCCAGTTCACTAGCTTCTCGAGGAAGGTGGTCATGTAATCGGGGCGGCGGTTCTGGTAATCGAGGTAGTAGGCGTGCTCCCACACATCCATGGTGAGCAGGGCCTTCTGGCCGTGGGCCAGGGGCAGGTCGGCGTTGGGGGTTTTGATGACCTTGAGGGTGCCGCCATCGAGCACCAGCCAGGCCCAGCCGCTGCCGAACTGGGTGGCGCCGGCGGTCTTGAACTGCTCGACGAAGGCTTCAAAACTGCCGAAGTCAGCGTTGATCTTGTCGGCGAGGGCGCCGCTGGGCTGGCCGCCGCCACCGGGCTTCATGCACTGCCAGTAGAAGCTGTGGTTCCACACCTGGGCAGCGTTGTTGAACACACCGGCCTTGCTGGCATCGCCGGCCACGGAGGTGATGGTGTCTTCCAGGCTCTTGCCGTCCAGGTCGGTGCCGGCCACCAGGTTGTTGAGGTTGGTCACGTAGGCGGCGTGGTGCTTGCCGTGGTGAAACTCAAGGGTGGAGCGGGAGATGTTGGGCTCGAGCGCATCGAGGCCGTAGGGCAGCGCGGGCAGCGTATGGGCCATGGATGGGAAACAAAGGAAGGGGGCAGGGTGGATTGGCGCAGCACAGAATCAGCGCAACCCACCAACCAGAGTAGGCATCTTAACGATTGCGTTCTGCGGCTCAGCCGCCGATGCGCAGCAGTTCGACCTCGAAGGTGAGGGTGGCATTGGGGGGAATGACGCCGCCGGCGCCGCGCTCGCCGTAGGCCAGATCAGGGGGAATCACCAGCTTGCGCTTGCCGCCCACCTTCATGCCGGCCACGCCCTCATCCCAGCCCTGAATCACCCGGCCACCGCCAAGGGGGAAGGAGAACGGCCCGCGGCCGTAGCTGCTGTCGAATTCGCTGCCGTTGGCCAAGGTGCCGCGGTAGTTCACCACCACCGTTTCACCGGCCACGGCTTCGGCGCCATCGCCCACCACCAGATCGGTGATGCGCAGGCCGCTGGGGGTGGTGCGCTCCTTGGGAGCGTTGAGCTCGCCCCCGAGGCCGCTGGCCTGGGCGATCTCAGCGCCGCTGGTCTGGTCGTTGTCGCTGGCCATCACAAAAAGGGTGGGGTTGGGGTCGTCGGGGTCCAGTTCGAAGCGGCTGGTCACGGCCGGCCTGGCCGGCGCGTTGGCTGGAGCTGGGCTGGACAGCACGGCCGCTTCGGCAGCGCCACCGGGGTTGGCGGCCTGCACGGTGGTGGGATTCACCAGTTGGCTCACCAGGGCCAGCAGCAGGCAGGCCACACACACGGCTGAGCTGATCAGGATGTCGCGCATGGGACCCCGCAGGTTGATCCGATTCTGCCGGGCAGTCGGCTGGCGTGCTCCCTTCAGTCGGGACTGTCTCAGTCGGGAATGTCCACTTCGGGGGGGGCTTGGGCTGGTGGTTGCTGGCGCAGGCCCCGCTCCAGACGGTCAATCCGGCCGCGCAGTTCATCGAGCTCCCGCTGCCGGGCCAGGCCCAAATCCTGCAGCAGCTGGTCTTTGTTGCGCTCCAGCTGGCGCTCGGCCTGCTGCTCCAGTTCGGGCGTTTCGCCCCGTAGGGCCTTCAGCACGTCGTCCACCAGGGCTGGGGCCTGGCTGGGATCGAGCTTGCCGCTGCGCACCCAGGCCTGGGTGACCGTGCGCAGTCGCTCCGACACCAGTGAGGTGGTGCCGAGGCCACGCAGCAGCAGCTGTTGGAGCGGGTTGTTCGGATCCATGGCGGCAATCGTCCTGCTTCACCCTGGCGCTTCCTACGCTCACTGGCCATGGGCAATGACCGGCTAGGGGGGTGGTGGCTGGCCGGGATGTCCGGGCTGCTGGCGGGGTTGGCGCTGCCCCCCCTGGGGCTGCCGCCCCTGCTCTGGCTGGCCCTGGCGGGGCTGTGGGCCCTGCCGGGCTCGGCGATCGGGGCCCGGGGCGGGGCCCTGTGGGCAGGGGCGGCCGTGCTGGTGAGTCACCGCTGGTTGCTGGGGCTCCACCCCCTCGACTGGATCGGCGTGCCGGGCCCCTTGAGCTTTCCCCTGGCCGTGCTGTTGCTGGCGATCTGCGCCCTGGCGGGGGCTGGCTTGGTGGCCCTCTGGGTGGCCCTGGCCCAGCGCTTCGACCCCCGCCGGTTGAGCACTGCCCTGCTGCTGAGCGCCGGTTGGGGGCTGGCGGAGGTGCTGCTGGCCAAGGGGCCGCTGTTTTGGCTGGGGTTGGGAGCGGCGGCGCTCCCCGGCGACCGACCCCTGGCAGGCCTGGCCGCCCTCGGCGGCAGCGGCCTGCTGGCCACCTTGCAGCTGCTGATCGGTTGGGGCCTGTGGTGCTGCGCGACGGTGCCCCAGCCCCGGGCCTGGATCGCTGCCACCGCTGCTGGCGTGGTTCTGAGCCATGGCCTCGGTGCAGCCGTGCTGGCGGCGCTGCCCCTAGGCCTGCCTGCGGGGCAGACCAGCTCCGGCGTGGAGCGGGTGCTGGTGCTGCAGCCGGCGATCCCCACGCGCCAGAAGTTTCAGTGGGCCCAGCAGCAGCGGTTGCAGCAGCGCTTAACGGCGGCGCTGGCGGAGGCGCAACAGCGCCGGGTGGATGCAGTGCTGCTGCCCGAGGGGGCCCTGGGGCTCGAGCCTGAGCTGGCGGCGCCGGTGCCGGTCGAACTGATCAGTGGTGGTTTCCGCTGGCAGGAGGTGGCCGGGGAGCCGCAGCAGCGCAGCGCCCTGCTGCGCATGGCTCCGGGGGAGCAGCAGGCCAGCAGTTGGCTCGACAAGCATCGGCTTGTGCCCTTGGGGGAATGGGTTCCCCTGGCGGGGCTGGGGCGATGGAGCGGTTTGTCGGCCGTGGGCGGCATCGAGCCGGGAGCGGCATCGCGGCTCCTGCCCCGGCCAGCGGGGGCCATTGCCGGGGCCATTTGCTACGAGCTCTCCGATGGTGCCGCCCTGGCCACCGCCAGCCGCGCTGGGGCGGGCTGGTTGCTGGCCAGTGCCAACCTCGACCCCTATCCCGCGCTGTTGCAGCAACAGTTTCAGGCCCTGGCCCAGCTGCGGGCGATTGAGACGGGCCGCTGGCTGGTGAGTGCGGCCAACACTGGCCCGAGTTTGTTGGTGAATGCCCGCGGCCGGGTGGTGGCCTCCCTGCCAGCGGGTCGGCCAGCCACGGGCGTGTTTGCCGTGCCCCGCCTGCAGACCCTCACCCCCTACGACCGCTGGGGCGAGGCTCCCTTGCTGCTGCTCGCCGGAGCCGCGGCGTGGCAGCGGCGGCCCAGGGCGTGACCCAGGGCCACCAGCACCAGGCCGCCCAGCAGGCTCGCCACCAGCACCAACAGGCTGTCCCAGGCTTCGCCAGCCCGCAGGGCCCGGGCCAGTTGCAGCATCCAGGAGGAGAAGGTGGTGAGGGATCCGCAGAAGCCGATGCCGGCCCACAGCATCAGCCGCTTGCGCCGGACGGACTGGGCCAGCACCAGGCCCAGCAGCAGGCAGCCCAGCATGTTGGCGATGAAGTCGGCTCCCACCAAGCCGCGCAGGCCGCCGACTTCCGCCGTGCCGATGGCCTCAAGGCGCCAGCGCAGCAGGGCCCCGGGGATCGCTCCGGCGGCCACCAGGGCTAGATCGCGCAGGTCGCCACGGAGGCTGCGGGCGGGGGTGGTGCTCATGTCTCGGCCCCCAGGGAGAGGCCCGTCAGCATCGCCAGCAGCCCGCCGGCCACCGAGCCCCCGGCCAGCACGGCCGCTTCGCGCCAATGCCTGGCCACCAGCTCCGCCCGCAATTCGGCCGAGAAGGTGGAAAAGGTGCTGAAGCTGCCCAGAAAGCCGGTGCCGATCAACAGGAGCACCCGGCGGGATGCATCACCACAACTCTGCTCCAGGCCCACCATCAGGCCGAGGGCGAAACAGGCAATCAGGTTGACCCCGAAGGTGCCCCAGTGCCGCCTGGGCAGCACCGGTTCGAGGTGATCGACGACCCGGAAGCGCAGCCAGGCGCCCGGGACAGCGCCGATGGCCACCAGCAGGGCGTCAGCTCCTGGCGGCGAAACAGGCCATCGAGGTAGTGGCGGGCCACAACGCGGTCCTGGCAGCCGTGCTGGAACAGGAAACCGGCCAGGGCGGCCTGCATCAGGCGGTACTGCTCCCACTGGGGATGCAGCCGGACAAACTCCCGCATCGCGTCGTACAGGTCTTCCGGAAACTGGTTTTCGACCGAGACGGAGTTGGGGGGGTGGTCCGGGATCTGGAGCATGGAGGCGGTGGCCTGAGCGAGCCCCCATCAGGCCACGCCACTGGCACCGCCGTCAAAGGGCGTCCCAACAGGCGAGTCCGGCAAGACCCACAGCCCCCAGGCCCGGGCCCCAGGCGCTTTCAGGTTTTTTTCCAGTTTGGCGCGAGCTCGGAAGTGGCCTGCGCAGAAGCGTCAAGGGGCCGGCCCGTTTTCCCCATCCCCGGACTCAGACGGGTGATGGACGGGGCCCTTCCGCCTCTCCATCCCTGTGGAAAAGGCCTCTAAAGATTGGGGAGAAGCGACCCGGCCTGGGGAAAAGATCACTGCTCAGCAGTGGTGATCAATCCCAGGCGGGTCAGCAGGAGCGCTCATCACCGGGGGCCGGGGCCAGATGCACCCACCACCAGCTGCTTCAAGATCTGTTACGATCACGTCAAGTTTCGTAACCAACGAACATCCATGGCTGATTCCGCTTCCCGTTTCGGTTTTGTTGCCTTCGCTGAAACCTGGAATGGTCGCCTGGCCATGCTCGGTTTCGTGATCGGCCTCGGCACCGAGCTGCTCACCGGCCAGGGCATCCTGGGCCAGGTGGGTCTGGGCTGAGCCCCTCGGGCTTCGGCCTAACGAAAAGCCCGGCCAGCTCTGCTGGTCGGGCTTTTTTGTGCTGATTCAGAGCCTGCCGGTCTGATCGGAGTCGCTCACTCCGCCTTGGCAGCGATCACGGCAAAGAAGGGATCGCCCTTGCCGCCGATCCAGCCGAGCACCCCTGGAGCCGGGGTCTCTTCTGCCAGCAGCTGGGGCTTCGACCAGCCCTGGGCCAGCAGCACCTTCGCCACGGTGGCCAGATGGTCGCGGTCGCCGCCCTCGGTCCAGATCTGGGGGGCTTTCTGGAAGAACATCCGGTTGCTGAAGGCCACGATCACCTCGCCCCGGGGCCGCACCACCCGCAGCAGTTCGGCGGCCACCGCTTCCGGTTGCTGCAGGTACTGCCAGCCGGCCACGATCAGCGCAACATCCACGCTGTTATCGGCCAGGGGAAGATCCTGTTCGGTGTTGAGGTTTTGCACCCAGTGGCGATCGAACCGGGGGTTGGCCGCCAATTCTTCGGCGTTGAGGCCGTGGCCGATCACCTCCTGGTTGGAGAGCTCTTCGGGCAGATGGCTGACCCAGCTGCTCATCAGGTCCAGCACCACCGCGCAAGGCGGGATCCGCTCGCGATACAGGCTGGTCAGGCGTGCCCGGAAACTGGCATCAAGGTGATGCACGAACCGCGGATCGGCGTAGAAGAGGGCGTCGTCGGAGCGATCGAGCTTGTCGCGATCAGCGTCGCTCAGCACGGGAACAGGCACAGGCACGGGAGCGGATGGCGGCACGGTCTAGGTGGGCCGGGCCGCAAATCAGATGCGCCTTACCAGGTGGGACCGAGTGAGGCTAGAGTTTGCAAATCTCTTTAACAATTGGGAGTGACGGCGCATGTTCACGCTTGAGAAAGCCACCCAGATCTTTCCCGACACTATGTCGGCCGACGTTGTGCCGGCCATCACGGCCCGTTTTCGGCTGCTGAGCGCCGAAGACCAGCTGGCGCTGATCTGGTACGCCTACCTCGAGATGGGCAACACCATCACCGTCGCGGCCCCCGGTGCTGCGCGCATGCAGTTTGCCGAGCCCTTGCTCAACCAGATCAAGGCGATGAACTTCGCCGAGCAGAGCGCGGTGATGTGCGAGCTCGCCAACCGCACCGACACCCAGATCGGCCGCACTTACTCCTGCTGGTCGGTCAATATCAAGCTGGGCTTCTGGTATCAGCTGGGTGATTGGATGGCCGCCGGCCTGGTGGCGCCGATCCCCGAGGGCTACCAGCTCTCGGCCAACGCCTCCGCCGTGCTGAGCTCGGTCAAGGGCGTGGATCAGGGTCAGCAGATCACCCTGCTGCGCAACTTCGTGGTGGACATGGGCTACGACCCCGCCAAGGGGGAAGGCCAGCGCGTGATGGAGCCGATTGCCGCTCCCACGCCCGAGGAGCAGCGCAAGCGCGTGTTCATCGAGGGGGTGATCAACCCCACGGTGAACAGCTACATGGACCTGCTCAACGCCAACGACTTCGACAACCTGATCGACCTGTTCCTGGCCGACGGCGCCCTGCAGCCCCCCTTCCAGAAGCCGATCGTCGGTCGCGACGCCATCCTGCGCTTCTTCCGCGAAGACTGCCAAAACCTCAAGCTCCTGCCTGAGCGCGGTTTTGCTGAGCCAACCGAGGGAGACTTCACCCAGATCAAGGTCACGGGCAAGGTCCAGACCCCCTGGTTTGGCGCCGGCATCGGCATGAACGTGGCCTGGCGTTTCCTGCTCAATCCCGAGGGCAAGATCTACTTCGTGGCGATTGACCTGCTGGCCTCCCCGGCTGAGTTGTTGAAGCTGGGCCGTTGAGCAGGGCTTTGCGCCCCAGCCAAAGCCGCCTGAGCAGCACCACCCATCGCGGTCTGCTGCTCGCCGCGGTGATTTTGCTCGCCTGGCTCGCTTCCCTGCTGGGGCTGCTCAGCCTCGATTTGGGCCGGCTGCACGGGGCGGCCCTGGTGGCTCTGGTGGTGGCGTCCACGCTGGGGAGAACCCTGCTGCAGACCGGCCTGTTCATCGTTGGTCACGACGCCATGCACGGCGTGCTGGTGCTGGAGCGGCGGGGCTGGAATGATCGCCTGGGTGCTGTTGCCCTGGCGCTCTATGCGGCTTTGCCCTACGTGGCTTGCCGCCGCAATCACCAGAGCCATCACCGGTTCACCGCCAGCGCGGATGATCCTGATTTCCATGGCGACCCCCGCGCCGGAACGCTGGGTTGGTACCGGCGCTTCATGGCTGGTTACCTTTCGGCGGGCCAGATGATGCGGCTGCTTGGCGGCTGGGGCTTGTTGGCGTTGATCGCCGGCCGGATCCAGCCCGCGGGCTGGATCAACGTGCTGCTGTTCTGCACCCTGCCCCTGCTGCTCAGTTCGCTGCAGTTGTTTGTGTTCGGCACCTATCTGCCGCACCGGCGCCAGCGGCTGCCGCACCAGCAGTCCCAGCCCGACAGCCTCGATCTGCCCCCCTGGCTTTCGCTGCTGGCCTGCTTTCACTTCGGTTACCACCGTGAGCACCACGACAGCCCGCATCTCGCCTGGTTCGAGTTGCCCGCCCAACACCGCCGCGCCCGCCCGTCTCGGCGGGACCCAGGGCTCGCGGCAGCCTGAACCCCCGACTAATGTCCCTGCCAGGGCGCTTAAATCAAATGATGGAGACCATGCTGGAGGGATGGACGGAATCGGAACAGGCCGTCGCCCGCGATGCCTTTGACCGCGCCTACGGCAGGGCTGTCGACCAATTGGTGGCGTCGGTGCAGGCCCAGGCAGTGGCGCTGGGCTCCGCCGAAACCGTGTGGGAGCTCCACGATTTTCTCAGCATCGAGCGGCACACGATTGAAGGGCGGTTTGATTTCCGCCTCGACGGCATCCTGTTTGTGTTTGCCAGTTTGGTGAAGGAAAGCCTGCTACAGATCGACGAACTGGCGGGTCTGGACGCTGAAAAATTGGCCAAGATCGAGGCCATGTCTCGCTTTTAGGCCCTGCTGTCTCCCCGCTTTGGCTGCGTCGGCACCGGTGGCGGTATGGGTTGCTGGAGCACCGGCAACAGGCTGTTGATGCCGAGCATCACAAAGGCAAGGGCTCCCACCAGCGCTAGCAAACGTAGCCCCCAAGGCCGACCTTGGTCGATGAGCCAGTCATCATCGGAATCGGGCATGGGCCTAGATGTAAAACATCGGCTGCGGCTGCCTGAGGGCATCCCGCTCCCGCAACAACTGGGCCAGTGAGGTGGAGGCGAGCAAAGTCTCTCGGGCCTGCTCTAGTTTTTGCTCAAGGGCCGTGAGCACCAGGAACGTGGCGTCGCCAAGATCGCCCTGCCGTTCGCTGTTGCGGCTCCCTTCCAGAACGTTGACCACGTCGGCAACGGTGATGCAGTCGGGATCCCTGGCGAGCTGAAAGCCCCCTCGTGGGCCGCGGATGCTGGTCAGCAGGCCGACTTTTCGCAGGTCGGTGAGCAGTTGCTCGAGGTAGCGCTCTGGGATGCCATGGCGCCGGCAGATCTCCCCGCTTTGCACCAAGGTGCCTGAGGGATAGGCTGCCGCCAACTCCATCAGGGCGACGAGTCCATAGTCGGTCTTGGCGCTGAAGCCCATGGCCGGGGATGGTCAACCGTCATTGTGTCAGCCCAAGACCGGTGGTATGGATGCAATGGCAGCTGACCCCGTGGATCCCCAGCGTCAGGTGGACCCTGCTCCGGTGAGCCTGGCCGATGCCAGCCGCTTCTGGCTGCAGCTTGGGGTGGTGAGCTTCGGTGGACCCGCCGGTCAGATCGCCCTGTTGCACCGCGAGTTGGTGGAACGCCGCCGCTGGCTGAGCGAGCGGCGCTATCTGCACGCGCTCAACTACTGCATGCTGCTGCCGGGGCCGGAGGCCACCCAGCTCGCCACCTATCTGGGTTGGTTGATGCACGGCGTGCCTGGTGGCCTGATTGCCGGAGGGCTGTTCCTGCTGCCCTCGGTGCTGGTGCTGACGCTGCTCTCCAGCGTCTACGTGCATTGGGGCCAGTTGCCCCTGTTGGTGGCGGTGTTCGCGTTGCTCAAGCCAGCGGTGCTGGCGATCGTGGTGGTGTCGGCCTGGCGGCTGGGTCGGCGTGCGCTGCGCTCGTTTTGGCTCGCCGGCATTGCGTTGGCTGCCTTTTTGGCCCTTGCGGTGCTGGGTCTGCCCTATCCCTTGGTGGTGGGTGTGGCGGCGCTCACGGGTGCCCTGGTCGGCCGCTGGCGTCCCGAGGCCTTGCTGCTCCCACCGCCGCTGGGGCCGGCCGTTGCAGGGCTGGTGCCAGGGCCGGCCCAAGCGCTGCTGCAGCCTGAGCCCATCCATGGCGATCACACGCCCACGCCAGCCCACGCCCGCTTCAACCGGCGACGCCTGGCCCGCACCCTGCTGATCTGGGCGCTGGCCCTGATCCTGCCCCTGGCGATGCTCACCGCAATGGCCGGCTGGAATGGCACCCTGCCCCTGATGGCCCGCTTCTTCACGCGGGTGGCCCTGCTCAGCTTCGGCGGGGCCTATGCGGTGCTTCCCTACGTCGCCCAGGGGGCGGTTGAGCAGTTTGGCTGGCTGTCGGCGGCCCAGATGGTTGACGGCCTGGCCCTGGGGGAGACCACGCCGGGGCCGCTGATCATGGTGGTGGCCTTCGTGGGCTTCATGGGCGGCTGGACCACCGGTGCCGGGGCTGTGGCCGCCACCCTGGTGACCGTGTGGTTCACCTTTCTGCCCTCCTTCGGTTTCATCCTGGTTGGCGCCCCGCTGGTGGAGGCCAGCCGAGACAACCTCCGCATCGGCGCACCCCTCACCGCCATCACCGCTGCGGTGGTGGGCGTGATCGCCAGCCTGGCCCTGTTCTTTGCGGGCCCGGTGCTCTGGCCAGCCGGGCGCTTCGATGCCGCGGCGGCTCTCGTCGCCGGGCTGGCGATGCTGGCTCTGGTGCGATGGCATTGGAGTGTGCTGCAGCTGATTGGTGTGGCCGCAGGCCTGGGTGTGTTGATGCAGTTGCTGGCCCCGCGTTGAGCGCGCCAAGCCAACGCCTCATCGCCTCGACAGAAAGGCCTTGGCCTGCTTGAGCTCAGCACGCTCCGTGTCGGATCCGGTGGCCAGGGCCAATAGTTTCCCGTAGTCATCACGGGCGGCCTGAGGATGACCCGTGGCTTGCGCGGCGCCGTCAATCCCACGGAAGCGATTGGGATTCCGCTTGAGGGAGCGCTCAAACTCGCTCAGGGCTTGCGATGGTCGACGGAGCCAGGCTGGTGAAAAGTAGGAGGGCGCATGCCAGCTTTCGCTGCTGCCGCTTTAGCCTCTCAAAGAATGTCGTCTTGCTCTTGCTGCGAAACTGATCGTCATTTGCCGCGTTGCTGCACTTTGGCGGCCTTTTCGCCGGTGCTGCCGGTGATTGGATCTGGCAATATGGGAATTCTTGTCATTTCACTGCTTGATTCATAACATCAAGCTTGGCGAGATTGAAGTCACCTTTTCTGGATATTAATGCAGCGGGATCTTTGTGATCAACGACCGCTGGCCTCACCGCTGCGATGGGTACACCCTTTTGGTCCGATCGTGTCGCCGAGTTCCATCCAAAGGGTGATGCCTCGATGGCCCCACGCTGGCCCTAGTCTTCCGCACCACACGGGCTCGTGGCTCATGGCTAAATATTACTATCGATGTATTGCGAATTGAAACGGGTTTTGCGCCTGCCGGGTATTTGTTACGTCTTGACTCTCGGGCAGCGTGACGTGCTTTTGGGATTGGTGGATCTATAAAATGCTCTCGCGTCTTCCCATTCTTTGAGGGCGCCATTGCCCCTGGTATGGATTTCGCCACTGCTGCTTCCGCGCCTGACCCCAAGGCACCGCTAGCTAAGCAACGCCAGTGGCTGGAGCTGCAGCGTCTCGCCTTTGCCAACGACCAAGCCGAGATGCGCTTCGAAAGCGAGGCCCTGGCCGATGAGATTGGTCTGACGGTCAACCTCACCTGCTTTGAGCCCCGGGAGAAGCATCAGGCGTTTGCCCATAAAGCCTCCTTACTGCTAGCCGGCGACATGGCCGTCAGTGCTGCTGCCTATGTGCCCTTGGTCGCCAGCACCGAGGACTACAGCGAAAGCACCCTTGGGATTCCATATCAAGGTGGCACGCGTTATCGGATTGAGGGACGCGATTGGTTTGATCGGGCCGGCCATCAGGCCATCTACCTCCCAGGTCAGGCTTATGAAGTGGAAACCGACCACTTCAATGGCCTGCTGTTCAACCTCAATCCCCAGCGCCTGGTTCAAACCATTGGCCGGGAAAGCAAAGGCCGGATTCCGCTTGAGCTGGCCGAGCGTTGGGTGGAGCGGCCCGTGCCGATCAATCTGTGCGATCCGCGCATGATCCAGCAGCAGCGCATCATTGAGAGTGGTCTCGATACCCTGGCGAGCAACAGCGACACTGGTTTGGGGCACCCCTATTCATCACTGGCACTTGGGCTGGAAACATTGGTTTATCAGTGCAGTGCCCGCATGCTGCTGATTTCCCTAAACTGAGCCAATCTGCTCTTGGTATAGACCCCACTACTGGCAATACGAGCTGAGTTCGTTGGCATTGAGGCCAGCAGTCTTCAGCGCCACCATGAATTTGTCGGCAGCACTCCCTGCAACTGCTAAGCTTCCATCTAGTTGTAGAGGGTGACCACGTGGATGCCCAACTCCTCTGAAATCCGAGCTTCGCCTGGCGCTTCCACGGCCACCTACATCATGGTCAGCATGATTGAAACGTTCCTGCGTGATGAGCTCATCGGCGATTGGAAAGCGAAGATGATTGAGATCATTCCCTCCCATGGGCACGATCTCAAACAGGATGCGGCGATGTTGACCAAGGTGCGCGCTGAAACAGCTGAGATCCTTGGTTTGCAGAATGCTTGATTTGTACTGATTCGACCCAGGAGGCACGCTGATCGACCTGTCCAAACCCCTGGTGCTCGATCCCGGCAATGCCTGCTTCCAGCGCTGGAAGCAGGCGCGGCATGGCACGGTGGCCGTCCCGTGACTCCGGTTCGTGCTCCGGCAGCGGTTGCCCTGGCTGGCTGGTTGCTGCTGGGGCTGTTGTTTGGGCTGCTGATGTGGCCCTATCAGGCCCTCTCAGAACTGGGCTTCCTGTTGCAGCGGGGGCTCTGGCTGGCGGCTCAACCCCGGCCGCTACTCGGCTGCGTGGTGGTGTTTGCGGCCACGAGCCTGCTGGTGCTGCTGGCTTGGGGGCCGCTGGCCGCGGGCCGCGGTGGCGGCACGACGGCGCTGCTGGCCCTCGATCGCGCACCCCAGGCTGAGCGCACTGCCCGGGAGGCGCTCTGGCTGCAACAGCTCAGCCTCGCCACCCAGCTGCGGCGGCTGCCCCTGATGCTGCTCACCCACCTGGGCGGCTTGGCGGTGGGGGTGGAGTCGCCCTCGGTGGCGCTGGGGGCGAGCGTGCTGCTGGCCATCCGCCGGCGCTGGCCTCGTTTTCAGCTGCTGGCTGCCCTGCCGCCGCAACTGGTGGCCGTGATCGGCGGCGCAGCCGGGCTGGGGGCGGCGTTTCGCTCCCCCCTGCTGGGGGTGGCCTATGGCCTGGAGGAGCTGGGCCAGCGCAGCGGTCTGCCGCTGGTGCTGCCAGCGCTGCTGCTGGCGGGCAGTGGCACCCTGCTGGCCACCACCACGGGCCAGCCGGCCCGTCTGCCGGGCCTGGATCTCGGAGCCCTGGCACCGGAGCTGTGGGGCTGGGTGGTGCTGCTCACCCTGGTGGGAGCCGCTGGAGGAAGCCTGTTCGTGCGCTTGCTGCTGCCCGCAGCCGCCTGGGTGAAACGCCTGCTGGCCAAGCGGCTGCTGGTGGGTGCCCTGCTGCTGGCCGCCAGCCTCACGCTGCTGGCGTTCGTCAGTGGCGGCCTCAGCCTCAACGACGGCTCCCTGTCGCTGGCGGCGGCTCTGAGTGGTGAATCCGTGGGCTCCCCGCTCCTCTGGCTGTGGCGCCTGCTGGCCAGCGTGCTCAGCCTGGCCCTGGGGGCCCCCGGGGGGCTGATGCACGACAGCATGAGCCTCGGCGCCCTGCTGATCAGTCCGCTGCAGGGCCTGCCCGGGCTCACCAGCAACGACCTGGCCCAGCTGGCGGCGGTGGGGGCCACGGCCCTGTTTGCCGCTGCCCATGGCGCGCCGCTGTTCTGCGCCGCTTTTGTGTTCACCCTGCAGGGGGACCCGGCCCTGTTGCCGCTGTTGTTGCTGGTGGCCGCGATTGCGGCGGCCCTGGGCGAGCGCTGGCGTGGCGAGGGCTGGAACGACCACCAGGTGCGGGTGTTGCTCGAGGCGAAGCCCAGCGCCCCTCAGAACCCGAGCGCGACCCCATCGAGCCGGTGATCCACGGCCTGCTGGGGATTCATGCCCCGATCGAGGGCGTTCACCAGGATCTCGGTGAGCCCATGGGGGTGGGCGTTGCCCTCCGGATCGGTAGCTGCCAGAAAAGATGACGCCTCTGCTGCCATTCAGGCAACCAACATCAACGTAGCTGGATCTGGCTCGATTTCTGGTGGCGGCGGGTTGATCCACACCACCTCCGGCTGACGCCAGCACCGGACTGATCGTGACCAGCGGCGTGGATACCTCTGGCGTGCCTGTTCGTAGACGGCAGCCCGGTGACGGCAGATCTCCACGGCATCACCGTTGTGACGCTGATGGGGCGTCACGAACTTGATCCCGCTGTGGCGATGCCGGTGGTTGTACCAATCAACAAACGCCGCCACCCATTGGCAGGCAGTCTCCACGCTCGTGAATGGCCGGCTCGGGTAGTCAGGACGGTATTTGGCCGTCCTGAACAGCGATTCCGAGTACGGGTTGTCATTCGACACCCGTGGTCTGGAGAAGGATCTGAGTACTCCCAGCTCCTCCAGGCGGCTCTCGAGTGTTGCGGCCCGCATGGCATTGCCGTTGTCGGCATGCAGAACCAAAGGCTGTTTCCGGCCCTTACTGATCCGTTCGCGTAGGCAGGCCCTACTCACCAGATCCGCTGCAATGGCTGGATCTTCCCGTTCGGCGACATCCCAGGCCACCACCTTGCGGCTCCACACGTCGATCACCAGGTAGAGGTACAGCCACACGCCACGCACGGTGGTGGGCAGGTAGGTGATGTCCCAGCTCCACACCTGGTTCGGCCCTGCGGCACGCAGGCGTGGAACCGGTCTGGGCTCTTGTGGTGGCCGGGCACGTCCCCGCCGGTGAGCCTGGCTGTTGGCGTGCAGCACTCGGTAGAAGCTGCGCTCTGAACCGATATACAGGCCTCGATCCGCGAGCACCGGCACGATCTGTCCGGGCGGCAACGCCGCGAATTCCGGCTCGTTGCAGGCCAGCAGGATCCTCTGACGTTCCTCCTCGCTGAGGCGGTGGGCCACATGGCGAGGACTGCCCTTGCGACGGTCCACACCGCCCCCATCACCCGCAAACTGCCTGCGCCAGCGCTGCAGCGTGGTGAGCCCCACGCCCAGTAGCCGTGCCAGCTCGCTGGCACGGGCACCACCTTCAATGCCTTCATCGAGGATCTGCAGAGCCTTCTGGCGGTCGGTGGGCGAGGTCAATCGTCCCCGTCCTCTCCCCAGAAGGCCTGAATCTTTTTTGAGGCGATCAGCAGTGCTGCCGCCTCCGCCAGAGCCTTCTCCTTCCGCCTGAGCTCCTGCTTGAGCCGCTTGATTTCCCGCTGGTCCTGGGCACGGAGCTTCTCCAGATCCTTCTGCTCTTTCAAGGTGAGCACTGGCTTTTCATTGGCATCCTGGGATGCTTGGCGCCAGCGGTCCACCTGCTCCGGGTACAGACCCCGCTCCCGGCAGTAGGCGCTGAGTTCGGTGGCATTCAACCCAGCGGTTTCCAGCACCACCGTGAACTTGTCGGTGGAATCCCATCCCTCTGGTTCCTTTTCGGATGCCGGCACCACCTCTCCTTGCAACCGCCAGGCCTTTCTCCAGTTGTAGAGGCTGGCCACGTGAATGCCCAGCTCTGCTGAAATCTGGGAAACGCTCTGGCGGTTCGGCGGAGTCATACGCCTCCTCACATCAGCCTTAAAGGCCTCGCTGTAACGACGCATTGCCCTGCTCCATCAAGCCCCCTGGTGAAAAAAGTGGTCGGGTTGGAGAGGCGTCAACTTTCCTGGCAGAGGGGGGATCCACGGCGCACACGTAGCTGGCGTCGCCGGTAATCTTCAGTTGCGGCTTAGATTGTGAACCGTTCCTGGCATTGCCGTGGAGCTATGTCTAATCGTGGATGACCAGCGGGGTGTGGCGGGCTGCGATGACGGCCTGCACAAAGCTGCGCTTCTGAAAACGGGTCCAAATGTTGGCTGATTGAAACCCTGTTCTTGTTTGGAAGTGCTGCCACCACTGACGGATATCGTCCCGTTCGAGCAGCTGGAGCTCGTCGGTCATGCTGAGACGAGCCAGTAATACCGCCACCACGATGTCGGCCCGGCTGAGACGATCCCCAAAAAGGCCTGCTCCAAACTGTGGTGCTGGCAGAGCACAGAGATAAGCGTGCACCTGCTCGCGCATGGATTTCAAGGTTTGGGCTGGTGGCACATCGGTCAAGGTCGCCAACCGCTCACGATCCTGCTGGGCTTTGGCCCGCAGGGATGCGCCACCGTCAGCTGCCTGCTCCGCCCTGGCCTCAAGGCTTCGGCTCAGGCCCCCTAGCACCCTCTTCACAACTGGAAGGAGCAGGGGCTTGCTCACCAGCAACTTGCTGAAGGTGAGGTTTTCGATCGAAATGGCGTAGTGGTCAGTTACAACCTGGTCAATCGCTGGCGCCAACCCCGCATCAGCATCCAGCCAATTCGCGCCGGCCTGGTGAGCGCTGAAAGCGAGGATGTCGGCGCTGTCGGTCAGCAGCAGTCCGGGGCCACGCAGCGTGGGCACCGTCATATGGGGGTTGAGCTGGCGGTAGGCATCGCTCAACTGCTGCTTGGCGATGTGGATATCCAGGAGTCGACTGATGGTCGCCACCCCCGCTTCTGCCAGTGCCAACCGCGCCACCATCGAGTAGTAGGAGGGGGCAGCATGAAACAGCTCCAGCACGGGTCTCTCCAGATCGACCTGAGTGTGATGTACGGGGCTCCTGAATGCCAGGCTCACCACGTTGGGGCTGTGGCTTGGCTCAAAGCGCCCCATGCGCTCCGATGCAGCACACACAAAAAAACCCAGGCTGGGCCTGGGTTCTCTCGATGGAGCCAAGCGGATTCGAACCGCTGACCCCCTGCATGCCATGTAGAGGGCTGAATGGCTGTGATCGCAGCCAGCACAGTGGCTCTTAGGGTTTGTTGCACTTTGTTTTGCACCAAACCCTGCACCAAAATCTGGTGGACCCTTACGGCTCTCCTCGCATCCACGCAGCAAGTGGCCCAGGCGGGTGAGTAGATGCGTCGAACTGTGCACCGGCAGGTGGCAGGCGTCTGTCGTTCGGTGCATGCTTGACGGATTGGTCTGTATGTGGCGGTGGCCTTTGCGGTGCTGTTCCTCTTGGTCTTGGTCGCCGGGTGGCTGGTGGCCAGATTCTTGTGGGGGTCGTCTCGCGGCCCAGCAGTATCTAGTAGCTCTGTCCGATACGGCATGGAGCCCATGGGCGACCCTAAGTCGTTCTCACGAATAGACCTGGTTGACGACTCTGCTCTTGCAGATGCGATTCGAGATGCGGAGATTGCGGTTGGAGATCTTTCTGCTCACCAGCGACTCCTTATTCAGTCGTTTGTAAGCGCTCGACGTGTGATGTTTGAATCCTTCGAGATTGCCGAAAAAACACAAGATGAGATTACCCGTGCAAGTCGTCTTGAAGTTGCAAAGAAAAGCCTGAATCAGCTTGAGAAGCTTTCTTTGATGGATGAGTGTCCCTTGAGTTTGACCAACTCCAGGGATCTATGGAATGAATATTACAGGCTTTCTGCGGTAGTTGCTCCGGTTGTTCCAGAAGAATCGGATGTTGATATTTCTTCTTTCATTGGTAGAAGCTGGGGAGATGTCCTGGCCGAATTGACAGGTGGAGCCAATCTTGTTGATGGCAGGCAGACTTGGGAGCTTGCTGATGAGTACAAGCATGATTTATCTAAGATGTTGGAGTGCTGTAAGGCAGAGCTTTTGACTTTGGAGAGGGCTGGGCAGCTCCCTGCTCCGTTTTATTTTGAGCGAGCTGCCATTCTGTTCAGAAAAGTCAAGCAGTATCAAAAGGAAGTCCAGCTCGTAGAGCTTTACCTTGCCGCTGCAGATGCGTGGAGGCGCGCAGATCCGTCAGGGAGGCGAACTGTTTTAAGCGCTCGTCATCTGAAGTTAGAGCAGCGTCTCGATAAGGCCAGGCAGCTCGCTCAAAAGCAGCAGGCCAAGCTTGAATCGTCTGATTGAGATTCGCGCTTATTAGCGCCGCTAGTCTGTTGTTGTAAATGCCTCAGGCGTTATGGACAGTATTGCGCGCAAAGGGCCCGTATTGAGCAGGATGCTGCTCGAAAAAAGTGATATTGCTGAGCTGCAGGCTGAAGCTCGACTGGAGCTCCTTCAGCTTGATGATGACGTCCCATCTGTGCCGTCTCCGATGGCCAGTGCCCAGGCCCGCCGTGCTGCTGTTCTGGAGGTGGCGGATCAGATCCAGATGCAATCCGGGTCGCTGCTCGATCAGCAGGCCGCAGCACAGCGGGAGATACGGCAGCTCACCGACCTGATGGAGGTGCCCCATGGCTGAATCCGTGATTGATGCGGCGCTGCGGATCAGTGATGAGAAGCGCCAGATGGAAGCGGCCCAGCAGGACATCCGCATCCTGCGCGCATTGCTGAGTGTGCCGATCAGTGATGAACACCGGCAGGAACTGATCGCTGCGCTGCGTAAGGAAGGGGCGCTGAGTTAATGGCTGGCCCCAGCGTCATCCATCAGCGGCAGCAGGAGGCGCTCCGGATGCTGGGTGAGGGTTATGGTTGCACTGAGCTGGTGACCGCTCTGGCCGATCAGTGGGGGTGCTCACGCCGGACTGCGCGCCGATACGTCTACAAGGCTCACGCTGAGCTCGTGGATGACCTGGAGCACGTCGAGAAACACGACATGCTGGCCGCCTGCGTCAACCGTCTAGAGCGCATCGCCCGCAAGGCAGAGAAGGCTGGGCAATTTGCCGCCGCCGTAGGGGCAACCCGGTCGCTGCTGGATTTATCAACACGCTCTAGCCATCACCGCCTAGCCATGGGCAGGTTTGGCATGCCATGACGCTGATTGATTCCTTGCTGGCCCTGGAGCGCGCCGCCGCCGATGTGGAATCATTCATTCCCGCCGATGCGGATGATGCGGCATTGGTAGAGCTGCTGGATGCATGGGGGCCGCCACACCAGCCGCACCCGAGAGCTGCAACTGCTGGATTGGGTTGCATGGATTAGAGACTGCGGCCAACGATGGGAGCGCCGGGCAGACCCGCATCCATCAGGTGAGGCCATGGCGGAATTGCTGCTGAGATGGGCGGCCCCGGTGTCCAAACCTGCTAGCTCCTAGGTGCCCTGCCCCTAGCGGCGGAGGTCAGCGTGGGGAGATCCTGGTACGAGACCCACTGAGGGTCTTATTCCTTGGGTTTCCGGTCGTATTTCTCCCAGTAGGTGTGGTCGTAGGGAGCCCCTTCCTGTTCTTGCACTATTCCAGGTTCTCCGCTCAGATCTACGCCTTGTTTTTCAGCGATAAGCCTTAAGTATTTTCGGGTTTTTAGATCCGGCAGACCCAGAGAAGCAAGTAGGGCCACAGGCCCAAGCAAGAAGCCTCCGACCCCCCATGCACTCCCATCGTGCCCCTTCGCCTCAGCTACTGAATGGGCGTACGAAGCGAAGACGATTGCAGAAGCCAACCCCAAAAAGAAAAGCAGCCCTGTGTCCACGAAACAGCCCTGAAGAGACTTCAGTCTTGCCAGGCCAACTCAGACTGTCCACAGAAGGAAGTCTGAAGATGCCACTCTCCCCCAGGAAGCCCTGAGATAGGTGGGTGCAGGGCTGATCCGTTGCAGGGTTTGGTGCATTGTGCAGCCCCTCTGGGCCGTCAATCCCAGTGATGCCACTGCTTTTAGAGGATCTGACCACCTGCAGGGTAGGTAGGCGGTCTAACGGTCTAACGGTTGGCTGTGTTGCAGGGTTAGGTGAGATCGCTTGCTGCTACTGGCTTTCTAACCTTCTAACCCTTCTAACGGTAAAAGTAGTAAGTAGTAGAGAGAGTCGCCCTTAATAGGGGTGTGTTGGTGATCCAGCGTTAGACCGTTAGACCGTTAGAAAGCCCGGCAGCACTAGGTTTTCGCCTAACGCTGCCGGATTCAACCGTTAGAACCCAGCAGCAGCCCATGGCACGGTCGTGGCCTTGTGGGTTCTCATCACCGGGAAGTGCACCGGCCCAGCAGCATCGGCACCGGGCAGATCCCGCAGGCGCTGAGCGTGGCCACCTTTGCACCACTTGGTGTTGCCGTAGATCGGTGCCAGCAGGTCAGGGCTGTTGGCGATCACCAGCCCGTGATCCGTTGCCTTGATGCCACGGCGGCCCAGTGCTTTGCGGGCCAGTTCAGCCTCATTGGCTCCACTGGGGCTGCGGGCCAGCTCCAGCAGCTCGCGGATGCTCAGCCTGCCGGTTCCCGTATCTGATCGCCATTGCTCCTCATGGCTGAGCAGCCTTGCGAGGCATTGGGCGCCCTCTGCCGCCGCTGATTGCTCAGGGGCTGCATCCACACCCAGGGCCGCTGCTGCATCCCAGCCGACGCGATCCAGCCATGCCTTGGCCTGCTGCTCATCCACCTGGGCCGTGCTGAGCAATAGGTGGGCGCCGGTGACGTGACCCCCTTTGTTGGTCCAAGCCTTATGAGAGTTGGTGGGTGTGGTCATGCGGCAACTCCCTGTTGAGCTGCCTCCAGGGGCGTACGCCCCTGGAGGGCCGAGTGCGGCCTGAGAG
>NZ_JAGQCT010000013.1:0-75149 GCF_024346335.1 Cyanobium sp. ATX 6E8
GCAGAAGCCACCCCCGTGGCTCTGACCGCACCGGCAATCGGCTGAGGCAACAGCCTCTGCTGAGCGTGACGCTCAAACGGAATCCCTCAAGCCCCCTCCTCGGAGGGGGCTTTTTCATGGGAGATGGATGTGGATATCGATCTGAGTGTGGGTGCGGAGATGGATGTGAATGTGGTTGTGGCGTTGTTGCACAGGCTGTTTCACAACCGCAACAGCGGCTTTAAATACACCACCTGGGGATCGGGATCAGGCCTTCCGCCAGATCACCGCGCTGCGGCGCCGGGGATACAGCTCTCGGCACAGTGGGCAGCTGGAAGTCGACGGGCCTTCTGCTGTTTTCTTGGGGTTAGTGAGCAAGGAGAATGGATATCAGTTTTCTTGGGTACTCTTTGCTTCTAGTGATTTTGCCGCGATCATTATCGGCTTTTGAAAGATTTAAATTCTGAGTGCTGCTGGCTTTTCGTACTCTGAATGGTGAAGAAGCTTTTCTTTTGATGAGCTGAAGTCAGACCAGCTTGCGCCTGGCGTTGCATTTCGGCAAGCAGGCAGCTTGGCTGGGGCCCTCTGCTCAAAAGCCCTGGCTTCATCTGCCAGAGGGCTCTTTCGATTGCGACTGCTCGACTTTCTCTGTGTGGATCAAGCCGGTGATCGGATTTGAACCGACGACCTACTGATTACGAATCAGTTGCTCTACCCCTGAGCTACACCGGCATTCTGTTGAAATTAGCATTCAGCGGTCAGCCTGAAGCGGTGCGTGACGATGGGATCCAAGCCTGAATCGATTGATCCCGCATTGAGGGAGCGACTGTTGCTGGAGGCTCGCACTCCGTGGCGGGGGCTGCGCCGTGCGGTGTGGCTTGCCCTAGCGGCCTCGGGGGCGGTGGGGTTGGCGACGATGGCGATGCGATCAGCGAGTGGGGCTGACGTGCCCTCAGGTGATCTCCTCATCCAGATCGGCGCTTTCGCCCTCTTCGGTGGGTTGCTCTGGTTCGATCGCAACCGTGCCACCAGCTAACGGCTCAGGAGCGGAGGTTGGCGCTGGAGGCTCCGGCTCAGGCTCAGGTGTCACTTCCGACGCGGTGGGCGTTGGCTGGGGCGGGGTGGGATTGGTGATTTGCAGGGGGCTCAGCAGCAGCAGCGGCAACCCCAAGCACAGCCGCTCGGATTCCAGTTGCACGGGGGTGAGGGGCACGCAGGTGGCGAGTGCAGCTGGGCTCCGGCTCAGCAGCCCGATCGCCTGGCTCAGTTGTTGCCACTGCCACAGCATCAGGGCCAGCAGAGGGCAGGCCAACAGCAGCCCAACAAAACGGGGGCTGGCCGCCAGGGGCGAGAGGGGGGAGGCCAGGGCGGCGTGCTGATCCATCCACCAGAACAGGGGCAGCAGGGCCGCCGCTGCCAGCACCAGGGCCACCTTTGCGGGCAGCGGACTCTGCAGGGCAGCCAGGCTGCGCTGGGCTTCGCTGCGCGCTCTCACGGGCACCTGGACCAGCAGCAGTGAGCAAACGTCAGCAGGACGCTGCCAGAGCACGATGGCGGGCCCCAGGGCCCCGATGGCCCAGGCCAGCAGGCGCTCCAGGCCAGGCAAAGGGCCGGGATCCGCGCCAGCAAGCACCAGCAGCAGCCCCAGCAGCTCCAGCGGAATGGCCCCGAGGGCCACGAGCTGGAGCCAGAGCAGGGGCTCGCTGCGAGGGTTCACAGGGCTCAGGTGCTGAGGGTGCGGCGCTGGGTGACCAGCTTGTAGGCCTCGACGCGATCCGCTTCCTGCCAGCCGGTGTAGCGATCGGTGCCGATGCCACACTCGAAGCCAGTGGCGACTTCCTTGACGTCGTCCTTGTTGCGACGCAGGGAGTCGAGGTCGCCCTCGAACACCTTCTCCTTGCCGCGCCACACCCGCACCTTGCAGTTGCGCTGCAGCTTGCCGGTGGTGACATAGCAACCGGCCACCGCACTGCGCCCGATCGTGAACACGGCGCGGACCTCGGCTTCGCCCAGGGACTCCTCAACCAGCTCCGGTTCCAGTAGGCCTTCCATGGCCATCTGGATGTCTTCCAGCAGCTTGTAGATGACGTCGTAGTCGCGTACGTCGACGCCGGTGGCATCGGCGGCTCGCTTGGCCCCTGGCGCCATCGAGGTGTTGAAGCCGACGATCACCGCGCCCGAGGCGGCGGCCAGGTCGACGTCGGTTTCGGTGATTTCGCCCGGAGCCGAGAGCAGCACCCGCACCTGCACTTCGCCTTGGGGCAGCTGCTCGAGGGAGCCGAGGATCGCCTCGACGGAGCCCTGCACATCGGCCTTGAGGATCAGGTTGAGCTCCTTGAGCTCGCCTTCGCTGGCCTGGCCCGACATCGAAGCCAGGGACACCCGGCGGGAGGCCATCTGTTGGGCCAGGCGGGTGGCGCGGGCCTCGTTGGCCCGATCGCCCACCACGGAGCGGGCGGTCTTCTCGTCGGGGTACACCTCAAACTCGTCGCCGGCGGTGGGCACTTCGCTGAAGCCGAGGGCTTCGACGGCATAGGAGGGGCCGGCTTCCTTCACGCGCTTGCCGGTGTCGTCGACCATGGCGCGCACCTTGCCGAGCACCGGACCCGCCGCCAGCACGTCGCCGGCCTTCAGGGTGCCGTTCTGCACCAACAGCGTGGCCACTGGTCCCTTGGCCTTGTCGAGGTGAGCCTCGATCACGGTGCCCCTGGCCATCCGATCCGGGTTGGCCTGGAGGTCTTCCACCTCCGTCACCAGCAGGATCATCTCCAGCAGCTTGTCGACGTTCTCGCCCTTTATGGCGCTCACCTGCACCATCACGGTGTCGCCGCCCCAGTCTTCGGCCACCAGTTCGAGGGCCGAGAGCTCCTGCTTCACGCGGTCGGGGGAGGCGCCTTCCTTGTCGATCTTGTTGATCGCCACCACGATCGGCACCTTGGCCGCCCGAGCGTGGCTGATCGCCTCCAGGGTCTGGGGCCGCACGCCGTCGTCGGCGGCGACCACCAGCACGGCCACGTCGGTCACCTTGGTGCCGCGGGCCCGCATGGCGGTGAACGCCTCGTGGCCCGGGGTGTCGAGGAAGGTGATCTTGCGCTGTTCGCCCGCGTGGGGGATCTCCACCTGATAAGCACCGATGTGCTGGGTGATGCCCCCGGCTTCGCCGGCGGCCACACGGGTTTTGCGGATGGCGTCGAGCAGGCTTGTTTTGCCGTGGTCGACGTGGCCCATCACGGTGACCACAGGCGGGCGACGGATCAGGTAATCGCGGTCACTCTCCTCGATCATTTCCACTGTCTTGGCGGCGGCTTCCTCGACGTCGTCCTCGAGCACCGGCACGCCGAATTCTTCGGCCACCGCTTCGATCGTCGAGAGGTCGAGGCTTTGGGTGACCGTGGCGATGATCCCCTTGAAGAAGAGGCTCTTGATGATTTCGGAGCTCTCAACGCCGAGTTTCTCGGCCAGCTCCTGCACCGTGAGGTTGCCCTCCGGCACGATCAGCATCTCGGGCCGCACGGCCTTGGCTTCGCGGGAGGCCCGCAATTCCATGGCGCGGCGGCGCTGCCGCTGACGGGTGGTTTCCTTCTTGCGCTTCCGCATCGCCGCAATGGGCTTGGCGGCAGGGGTGGAGGCGGTGCGGGGCTTGGCGGGGCGGGCCAGGCTGGCCTGCAGCACGAAGGCTTCCTGCTCGCCCGCGTAGCCGCCGGTTTCGGCGGTGAGCGCATCATCGTTTTCGCCGATGATGTGCACCTTGGTGCGCTGCTTTTGCGGCGTGCGGCTGCGCAGCGCCTCCAGTTTGGCGCTGTCGTCCCAGTCGGGTCGGCGGGGGCGTCCTGCTGCACCAGCGGGCGTGGGGGCCCGGAAGCCAGGCCGCCGCGGTGCGGCCGGTGGGGTGGCGCTGGGGCGCACCAGATCGGGCGTGCCCGGGCTTGACGGTGCGCCGGCTTCGGTTCGATCCCCGGGGCGCCGTGGCGGTGGAGCAGTGGGTCGGCCGGAGGGCTTCTGGAGCTGCATCAGCTCGCCAGGGGCCATCGGCTTGCGCATGCCGGCGGGCATGCCTGGGCGGCCCGGGGCGGCGGGGCGCCCAGGGGCTCCGGGGGCGGCGCTATCGCGGCGAATCGGTTTGCCGACCAGCTCGAGAGGGGTTGGGCCGGGACGACCTGGTGCCCCTGGCTTGCCGGGGCGAACAGGGGCCGGAGCTCCAGCCCGCTGGGGTGGTGCCGGCCGCTGGCTCAGTGGCGGGCGGCCCGCCGGAGAGGCGGGGCGGCTGCTGGTGCCGCTGCCAGCGCCGGCGGGGGCGCTGGTGGGGGCGCTGGTGGGACGTCCCACCAGTTGAGGCTTGCTGGGGGCAGGTCGAACGGGCAGCTCAGGTTTCCGACTTGGCGTGGGAGCTGCCGCTGCTGGGCGGGCTGGGGGTGGGGTGCCGGGGCGAGCGGGTTTGGAGGCAATCACAACCGGCTTGCTCGGTGCGGCCGCCGCAGGCCGGGCCGGTGCTGCGGGCTTGCTGGGTGCGGGGGGCTTGCTTGCCGCCGCAGGCTTGCTGACCACGGTTGGTTTGCTAACCACTGCAGGCTTGCTGGGAGCGGCCGGTTTGCTTGAGGAAGGCGGTTGGTTGGCTGGCTTGGCCGCCACGGGCCGGGCCGGGGGCATGGCTGGCTTCGCGGCCATGGGCGGTGCTGCGGCCGTTTGGGTTGGGGTCGCTGGCCGTGGGCCGGCGGCAGGCTTGGACGCCTCGGCAGCATCATTGGTGGCCTTCTTGACCGAGAGAATCGCCTTCGTCGGGGCGGTGGGGGCAGCGGCAGCCGCCCGGTTGCCGTTGCTGCCCGCCTCGATCAGGGAGCGGATCCGGGACGCTTCGTCGTCGCTGATCGAGCTGCTGTGGCTCTTGGCCGCAACCCCCAACTTCTCGGCGGCATCGAGCACGTCCTTGTTCTCCAGGCCCATGTCCCGGGACAGCTCATAAATTCTGACTTTGCCGCTGCTGGTCATTCAGGTCTCCATGGATCGGGGCCCAGGGGCCGCCAAGCGGGGCCAAGGGGCACACCAGGCCGCACGCACACTCTGCGGCCAATGTTCATCTTGCCTTAGAGGCGAGATCAGCGCCGGGTGTTAGGCGCTTTTGCAGGGTTTCAACGATGGAATCTGAAACCTGACAGCGCAGGGCCCGTTGCAGACGCTTGCGTCGTCTGGCCTCTTCCAGGCACACCGGATTGGGGCAGAGGTAAGCCGAGCGGCCCATGCCCTGGTCCAATCCGATTCCTCCTTCGGCCAGCCGGATCACCCGCCAGAGCTGCTGGCGATCCAGCAGCGCACGACAGGCCACACAGCGCCGAAGCACGATCCGGGGCGTCACCGGGCCTCATCCTCTGCGAGGGTCTCCTGTGCGACGGCCTCCTCGGCAGCAAAATCTTGGCCGTCTTCGCCAAGGTCCTCCTCGTCTTCGGGCAGGGGGTAGAGCTCCCGCAGGCGGGCGTCTTCCTCGGCCCGGGCCGCCTGCTCGATCTCCAGACGGGCTTCGGCTTCGGCCTGGAGAGCCTCCTCCTCCTGGCGCTGGGCGATCAGCTCAGACACCACGGCATCTTCGGCGGACTGGTCGTATTCGCTGGCGTTCTTGATGTCGATCTTCCAGCCCGTGAGGCGGGCCGCCAGACGCACGTTTTGCCCTTCGCGGCCGATGGCGAGGCTGAGTTGGTCAGGGGGCACCAGCACGTGGGCGTGCTGGCCTTCCGGGTCCACCAGTCGCACCATCTCCACTCGCGCCGGGCTGAGGGAGTTGGCGATGTATTGGCCCGGGTCGGGCGACCAGCGGATCACGTCGATCTTCTCGCCGCGCAGCTCGTTGACCACCTGCTGGATGCGGGAACCGCGGGCGCCGATGCAGGCACCCACTGGGTCGACTTCGCGCTCCACGGAATCCACGGCCACCTTGGTGCGCGGCCCCACTGAGCGGGAGGGGGGATTGGCTTCCCGCGCCACAGCCACGATCCGTACCGAGCCCTCCTGGATCTCGGGCACCTCGTTCTCAAACAGGTACACAACCAGGCCGGCGTTGGAGCGGCTCACAAACAGTTGGGGGCCTCGCCGGGCCACCTCGCTCACTTCCTTGAGGAACACCTTGAAGGTGGCGTTGGCGCGGTAGTTGTCGTTGGGTAGTTGGTCGCGGCGGGGGAGCTCAGCCTCCACCTCGGGCCGGCCCAAGCCACTGCTCACAGCCATGATCACGCTCTGGCGCTCGAAGCGGATCACCCGGGCCGTGAGCACGGGGTCTTCGAGGTCGGCGAATTCCTCCTGAATCATGCGGCGCTGTTGGTCACGCAGCTTCTGGGCCAGCACCTGCTTGGTGGTGGCGGCGGCCATGCGGCCGAACTCTTCTTTTTCGGGGGTGACGTCGAGCACCACGGTGTCGCCGATCTGGGCGTCATCGGCGACCTGTTGCACCTCGGCCAGGGAAATCTGGTGGTCTTCGCTCTCCACCTCCTCGACAATGATTTTCGAGGCCAGCACCCGGTAGCCCTCCTCTTCCAGGTCGAGGCCGACGTCGAAGTTGGAGAAGTAGTCCTCCTCAAAAGGGTCTTCGCTGATTCCCAAATACAGGGTGCGGCGATAGCGCTCGTAGCCCTTGAGCAGGGCTTCACGCAGGGCGGCCTCCACAACGGCGGGTGGCAATTTCTTCTCGTCGCTGATGTCCTCGATCAGGTTGTTCAGACCGGGGAGCAAAACCAGGGCCATGGATCAGGGGTGAGAAATGGTCAGGGAGCGGTGAAGAGGCGGATCAGGTGGGCTGGGTCGGGGTGGCCAGGCAGACGCTGATCACCGAGTCCCGCGGGATGCGCTGGGTGCGGCCGCGGATGTTGAGGTGCACATCCGTTGCATCGCGCCCTAGCAGGAGCCCTTCGCGCCGCACTTCAAGGCCCTTGCTATCGCGGCAGTGCACGGCCACTGGAAATCCGCGAAAGCTGCGGAAATCCCGGTCGTCGTGCAGATCGTCGCTGACGCCAGGGCTGCTGACCTCCAGAACATAGGCGTCGCCGAGGAGCTCGGCTGCTTCAATCGCCTCGCCGAGGGGCGCGCTCAGGGAGGCGCACTCATCGAGGCTGATGTCGCTGCCATCGGCGCGTTGCACCAGCACCTGCACCGTCATGGGGATGCGGTGGGTGAACAGATGCACGCCCTTGAGCGCGAAGCCGGATTGCGCCACAGCCGCTTGGGCCAGGCGCTCCAGATCGGGCAGGAGGGGGTGGGGCAACGCTGCAGTGGGGCTGGGGGCAGGAGGCCCGCCGGCTTTTGCAGTCTGGAAAACTGCCCATCTGCACGGTCTGTTGCATGCGCCCTTGGGCGCAAAGCTGAACCGTGACGATTGGGATTGCCCGCCGGGCAAGCCATCACCCTAGGGGATGGTCCGTCCCAGGCCCCATGCCGCCCAAGGGAGGCATCTCAATCACCGGGGCTTCGGCGAAGTAGTCGCTGGGCTGCACGGTGCCGCGCTGGCCGGCGTCCTGGTTGAGGCACTGGCCCTTCTGCTCGGCGGTGCGCAGGTATTGGCAAACCCTGGCCCAGAGCTTGGCGCGCGTGCCCGGGGCGCCCTGGCTGAAATGCACCAGGTCGTTGCCGCCAACCATGCCCTGGATCTCCACCTGGCAGAGCGTGCAGCGCTGGCGGGTGCCGGGGGGGATTGCTGCCATGGCCGCCTATGCGATCAAACGCCAACTTAGGCGGATGGGCCTGCCTCAGTTCACTCTGCTGTGTTGGCGGCGTCCCTAGCCTTGGAGCCGCGATTGCAGGGCTCCTGCCCCTTTTCCGTGAATGGGTTGTCGATGAAGTGGGTGAGGGTTTGCTCCGTGCTGCTGGTTCCCCTGCTCTGGCTGGGCTCGGCAGTTGGCCTGATGGTTGCCTGGGAGGCCGGTTGGGGGGGTGGCGAGTCTGCAGCCCTGGCCCTGGAGATGCCCGCCACTGCCGTGGTGCCAACCAGTCCCGTGGTGCCAACCAGTCCCTTGGTGCCCACCAGTCCCCATAGCTTTGTGGCTGATGCGGCCCGGGCCGTGGCCCCCGCGGTGGTGCGCATCGACACCGAGCGGGAGGTGGCCCGCCAGCCCTTTGATCCCGCCCTGCTGGATCCGTTGTTGCGCGACCTGTTTGGCGATCCCTCCGGCAGCATGCGCGAGCGGGGTCAGGGCTCCGGGGTGGTGATCGATGCCGGCAAGGGCTTGGTGCTCACCAATGCCCACGTGGTCGACCAGGTGGACAGCGTTGAGGTGACCCTGGCCGATGGCCTGCACGTGGATGGGGCTGTGGTGGGGGCCGACTCGGTCACCGATCTGGCCGTGGTCAAAATTCCTGGCTCCCGGGATCTGCGCGCCGCGCCCCTGGGGGATTCCGAAGCCCTGGAAGTGGGCGACTGGGCCATTGCCATGGGCAGTCCTTACGGACTTGAGCGCACGGTGACGCTGGGGATCGTGTCAAGCCTGCACCGCAACATCAACAGCCTCGGTTTCGCCGATAAGCGCCTCGACCTGATCCAGACCGACGCCGCGATCAACCCCGGCAACTCCGGGGGGCCGCTGATCAATGCCACTGGTGAAGTGATCGGCATCAACACCCTCGTCCGCTCAGGCCCTGGTGCTGGCCTCGGCTTTGCGATTCCGATCAACCTGGCCCGAGGGGTGGCCGCCCAGCTCAGCACCGGCGGCCAGGTGGTGCACCCCTATCTCGGGTTGCAGCTGGTGCCGCTCACCGCCCGTCGGGCCCGCGACAACAACCGCGACCCCGACGCCCTGTTGCAGCTTCCGGAGCGGGATGGGGCGCTGGTGCAGCGGGTGCTGCCCGCCAGTCCGGCGGAAACGGCGGGCTTGCGTCGCGGCGATCTGGTGGTGGGCGTCGCCGACCAGCCGGTGCCCGATCCGGCCAGCCTGCTTGAGCGGGTGGAACGCAGCAGTGTTGGAGAGCCCCTGCCGCTGACCGTGGTCCGCGGCCAGCGGGAGCTCAGCCTCACGATCAAGCCGGCGGCGTTGCCCCACACCGGATGAACGCTGCTACGGTCGCGGCCCGAGAGAGGAGCACTGGATGTCGGACCTGCAGGACCGGATGAAGCAGGCCGTGGCAACGGCTGCCACCGAGCAGATCCGCAGCGGCATGGTGGTGGGCCTGGGCTCCGGCTCCACCGCGGCCCTGATGATTCAGGCCCTCGGGGCGAAGCTCAACAGCGGCGAACTCACCGATGTGGTGGGGGTCACCACATCGTTTCAGGGGGAGGTGCTGGCCGCCGAGCTGGGCATTCCGCTCAAGAGCCTCAATGCGATCGAGCGCATCGATCTCGCCATCGACGGGGCCGATGAGGTCGATCCCTCCTTCCAGCTGATCAAGGGCGGTGGCGCCTGCCACGTGCAGGAGAAGCTGGTGGCCCGCCGCGCCGAGCGCTTTGTGGTGGTGGTGGATGCCACCAAGCTTGTCGACACGCTCAACCTGGGCTTTCTGCTGCCGGTGGAGGTGCTTCCCGGCGCCTGGCGTCAGGTGCAGGCTGAGCTCGCCGCCATGGGCGGTGATGCCCAGCTGCGCATGGCTGTGAAGAAGGCCGGCCCGGTGGTGACCGACCAGGGCAACCTGGTGCTGGATGTGAAATTTGCCGGCGGGATCAGCGATCCGGCGGGCCTGGAAGCGGCGATCAATAACCTGCCCGGCGTGCTGGAGAACGGTCTGTTCGTCAACATCACCGACCAGGTGCTGGTGGGTGAAATCGTTGATGGCCAGCCGCGGGTGCGTGATCTGGTGAAGCGCTAGGCCAGCCCGCTCACGTCAGCCGGCGCCGCACCGATTCGGCGTGGCTGTGGAGTCCTTCACTCTCCGCCAGGCTGATGACGGCAGCCCCGGTGGCCTCCAGGGCCTCCCGGTTGAACCGGATCAAACTGGTGTGGCGCAGAAAGGTCTCCACGCTCAGGGCGCCGGCAAACCGTGCCGTGCCTGAGGTGGGCAGGGTGTGGTTGGGGCCGGCGAGATAGTCGCCCACGGCCTCGGGTGTGTAGGGCCCCATGAAGATGGCGCCGGCGTGCTGGATCTGCTCGGCCAGGCGCTCCGGGTCTTCGACCAGCAACTCCAGGTGCTCGGGCGCAAAACAGTCGCTGAGCCGGGCCGCCTGGGTGAGGCTGTCGCACACCACGATCAGGCCCCAGTCGTTCAGGGCCGTGCGGGTGATCTCGGCCCTGGGGTGGTTTTCAAGCTGGGCCTCCAGCGCTGCGGGTAGGGCCGCAGCCAGCGCTTCGCTGGTGGTGAGCAGGATGGCTGCGGCCAGGGGGTCGTGTTCGGCCTGGGCCAGCAGGTCGGCTGCCACTTGGTCGACGCGGGCTGTGTGGTCGGCGATCACCAGCACCTCGCTCGGGCCGGCGAGGGAATCAATCGCCACCCGGCCAAATACAGCCTTTTTCGCCAGGGTCACGTAGAGGTTGCCCGGGCCGCTGATCACGTCCACCTGGGGAATGGTTTCGGTGCCGTAGGCCAGGGCGCCGATTGCCTGAGCACCCCCCACCCGGTACACCTCCTCCACACCGGCCAGATGGGCGGCCGCCAGCACGGTGGCGTTGGGTTCGCCCCCGGGGCCGGGGGGCGTCACCATCACCAGCCGTTGCACCCCTGCCACCCGCGCCGGCACGGCGTTCATCAGCACGGTGCTGGGGTAGGAGGCCCGCCCCCCCGGCACGTAGAGGCCAGCCCGCTCCACCGGTCGCCAGCGCCGACCCAGCTGTTCGCCGTGGGGACCGGTGATGGCGAGGTCGGCGGGGAGTTGCTGCTGGTGGAAGGCCAGGATTCGCTGGTGAGCCAGGCGCAGGGCTTCCTGCAGTGGCACGGGGGTGGCCTGCCATGCCGCCGCCAGCCGTTCGCGCGGAATGCGCAGCGGATCGGGTCGCACGCCATCAAACCGTTCGGTGAGCTCCAGCAGGGCCTGATCCCCCTGGGTCTGCACCTGGGTGAGGATCGCCTCCACACGGGCCATCTCCTCCTGCATGCGGCCGCCGCTAGTGCGTTCGGCGATGGCGGCTAGGCGTTCGGCCGCGGGGCTGCCACCGGCCGAGGGCCTGGCAACGGACGAGGCGTCATCCCGCAGGCAGGTGATCGACAGAGCGGTAGGCGACGCGACCACGGGTCAGGACTGGCGGCAACACGTCGACAAGCTAGTGCGGCACTGCCTTGGCAAGGTTTTGGGGGTTGCTGGGCAGCCTGGCGGTAGGATCCGCGTTTGCCGATCCAGCGTCCGTCCGCCTGTGGCTAATAACAAGTCGTCGAAGAAGCGCATTGAAGTTGCCGAGCGCAATCGCCTCCGCAACCGCAACTACAAGTCGGCCCTGCGCACCTTGATGAAGCGCTGCTTCACCGCCTGCACCGCCTACAGCCAGGAGCCTGGCGAAACCGCCAAAACGGCCGTTCAGACCAGCATGAACGCCGCTTTCAGCAAGATTGATAAGGCCGTGAAGGTGGGTGTGCTGCACAGCAACACCGGTGCTAACCAGAAGTCGCGCCTCAGCGCGGCCGTGAAAAAAGTGATCGAGCCGGCGGTGGCCGCCAAGGCCTGAGCTCCTGCCTCGACACCTTGAGCCTCCGGTGCCCACCGAGGCAGCAGATCCTGGGAATGGCCACAATGGTTGCCATCCCCAGGATTTTGTTGTGCCATGGCTCTGAGCCCAGCCACAGCCGTGACTCCAGCGGCGCTGGTCGACAGCCACTGTCACATCGTGTTCCGCAATTTCGACGAGGACCTCGAGGAGGTGGCCCAGCGCTGGCGGGATGCCGGCGTGCAGGCTCTGGTTCATGCCTGCGTGGAGCCTTCGGAGATTCCAGCGATCCGGGCCCTGGCCGATCGCTTTCCCGAGCTGCGCTATTCCGTGGGAGTCCATCCCCTCGATACCGAGCACTGGCGCGACGACACCGCTGGCGTGCTGCGCCAGGCCGCCCAGGCCGATTCCCGCGTGGTGGCCATTGGTGAGCTGGGCCTCGATCTGTTTCGTGACCACAACCTCGAGCAGCAGCTCGCCATGCTGGAGCCCCAGCTGGATCTGGCGGTGGAGCTGGATCTGCCGGTGATCGTGCACTGCCGCGATGCGGCCGAACCGATGTTGGCCCTGCTGCGCCAGCGGGCTGCGCGCGGTGCTTGCCCCCGCGGCGTGATGCATTGCTGGGGGGGCAACCCCAAGGAAATGGAGGGGTTTCTGGAGCTGGGTTTTTACATCAGCTTCAGCGGCACCGTCACGTTTCCCAAAGCGGAGGCCACCCATGCCTGTGCCCGGCAGGTGCCCGCGGATCGCTACCTGGTGGAAACCGACTGCCCCTTTCTGGCGCCGGTCCCCCGGCGGGGCAAACGCAATGAGCCGGCGTTCGTGGCGTCGGTGGCGGCGCGGGTGGCCGAGCTGCGTGGGGAAACCCTCACGCAAGTGGCCAATACCAGCACTTCCAATGCGGCCGAGCTGTTCCGACTGCCGCTTCACAATGTATGATGTTTCATTGGCCTGGAAGCGGAAGCGCTCCTTGTTGTCGACGTCTGCAGTCTTGAAGCAATCCCGTTGAGCAAGCCCCCTCGGGCAGCCGTTCCCCGCTCGGGGGGCGGCTGTTTGTGTGGGCGGCTGCGGGCCGTCAAGACTGCAGCGCCCGCCATGGGGTGCCCCACCGGCCAGTCCTTTCCCACCCGTTCCTGCAGGTTCACCGCATGAGCAGCGCGATCCAGGTCGCTAAGACCGTTACTTACCTGCCCGATTTGGTGGAGGTGCAGCGCGCCAGCTTCAAATGGTTCCTGGAGAAGGGGTTGATCGAAGAGCTCGAGAGCTTTTCGCCGATCACCGACTACACCGGCAAGCTTGAGCTGCACTTCATCGGTAGCGAGTACCGTCTGAAGCGCCCCCGCCACGATGTGGAAGAGGCCAAGCGCCGTGACGCGACCTTCGCGTCCCAGATGTATGTCACCTGCCGCCTGGTCAACAAGGAGACCGGCGAAATCAAGGAGCAGGAGGTGTTCATCGGCGAACTGCCGCTGATGACCGAACGCGGCACGTTCATCATCAATGGCGCCGAGCGCGTGATCGTCAACCAGATCGTCCGCTCGCCCGGCGTCTACTTCAAGGACGAGCAGGACAAGAACGGCCGCAAGACCTTCAACGCTAGCCTGATCCCCAATCGCGGTGCCTGGCTGAAGTTCGAGACTGACAAGAACGACCTGCTGCACGTTCGCGTCGACAAGACCCGCAAGATCAACGCCCACGTGCTGATGCGGGCCATTGGTCTGTCGGACAACGATGTGCTCGACAAGCTGCGGCACCCCGAGTACTACCAGAAGTCGATCGAGGCGGCCAACGACGAGGGCATTTCCTCGGAAGACCAGGCCCTGCTGGAGCTCTACAAGAAGCTGCGTCCCGGTGAGCCCCCCTCCGTCAGCGGCGGCCAGACCCTGCTGCACAGCCGCTTCTTCGACCCCAAGCGCTACGACCTGGGTCGGGTGGGCCGCTACAAGATCAACAAAAAGCTGCGCCTCACCATTCCCGATGCGGTGCGCACCCTCACCCCTGAGGACGTGCTGAGCACGATCGACTACCTGATCAACCTTGAGCTCGATGTGGGCGGTGCCTGCCTCGATGACATCGACCACCTCGGCAATCGCCGCGTCCGCTCCGTCGGCGAGCTGCTGCAGAACCAGGTGCGCGTCGGCCTGAATCGCCTCGAGCGCATCATTAAAGAGCGCATGACGGTCGGCGAAACCGAATCGCTTACCCCTGCCCAGCTGGTGAACCCCAAGCCCCTGGTGGCGGCGATCAAGGAGTTCTTTGGCTCCAGCCAGCTGAGCCAGTTCATGGACCAGACCAACCCCCTGGCGGAGCTCACCCACAAGCGCCGCATCAGTGCCCTCGGCCCAGGCGGTCTGACCCGCGAACGGGCCGGCTTTGCCGTGCGCGACATCCACCCCTCCCATTACGGGCGCATCTGCCCGATCGAAACGCCGGAAGGTCCGAACGCCGGTCTGATCGGTTCGCTGGCCACCCACGCCCGAGTCAATGAGTACGGCTTCATCGAGACGCCATTCTGGAGGGTGGAAGAGGGCATCGTTCATAAAAGCGGTAATCCCATCTACCTTTCTGCCGATCTCGAGGATGAGTGCCGCGTAGCTCCTGGCGACGTGCCCACCAATGCCGATGGCTACATCACTGCAGATCTGGTGCCTGTGCGCTATCGCCAGGACTTTGAGAAGGTGCCCCCTGAGCAGGTCGATTACGTCCAGCTTTCGCCGGTGCAGGTGATCTCGGTGGCCACCTCCTTGATCCCCTTCCTGGAGCATGACGACGCCAACCGGGCCCTGATGGGCTCCAACATGCAACGTCAGGCGGTGCCCCTGCTCCGCCCCGAGCGTCCCCTGGTGGGCACGGGCCTGGAAACCCAGGTCGCCCGCGACTCCGGCATGGTGCCGATCACCCGGGTCAACGGCACGGTCACCTTCGTCGATGCCACCGCCATCGTCATCCGTGATGAGCAGGGCACCGACCATGTGCACCACCTGCAGAAGTATCAGCGCTCCAACCAGGACACCTGCCTCAACCAGCGTCCGATCGTGCGTCAGGGCGATCCCGTGATTGCCGGTCAGGTGCTGGCCGATGGTTCTGCCTGCGAGGGCGGCGAGATCGCCCTTGGCCAGAACGTGCTGATCGCCTACATGCCCTGGGAGGGTTACAACTACGAGGACGCGATCCTGCTCAGCGATCGGCTGGTGCACGACGACCTCTACACCTCGGTTCACATCGAGAAGTACGAGATCGAGGCCCGTCAGACCAAGCTTGGCCCTGAGGAGATCACGAGGGAAATCCCGAACGTGGCCGAGGAGAGCCTGGGTCATCTCGACGAGATGGGCATCATCCGCATCGGCGCCTATGTCGAAAGCGGCGACATCCTGGTGGGCAAGGTGACCCCCAAGGGTGAATCCGACCAGCCCCCCGAAGAGAAGCTGCTGCGCGCAATCTTCGGTGAGAAAGCCCGCGATGTGCGCGACAACTCCCTGCGGGTTCCCAGCACCGAGCGGGGTCGCGTGGTGGACGTGCGCATCTACACCCGCGAGCAGGGCGATGAACTACCGCCCGGCGCCAACATGGTGGTGCGGGTTTATGTGGCCCAGCGCCGCAAGATCCAGGTGGGCGACAAGATGGCCGGCCGCCACGGCAACAAGGGCATCATCAGCCGGATCCTGCCCCAGCAGGACATGCCCTACCTGCCTGACGGCACCCCCATAGACATCGTGCTCAACCCCCTGGGTGTGCCGAGCCGCATGAACGTGGGCCAGGTGTTCGAGTGCCTGATGGGCTGGGCCTCATCGCACCTCGACTGCCGCGTCAAGGTGGTGCCCTTTGACGAGATGCACGGTGCCGAGAAGAGCAAGCAGACGGTGCAGGCCTACCTGGAAGAGGCGGCCAAGCTGCCTGGCAAGGATTGGGTCTACGACCCGGAAAACCCTGGCAAAATCCAGCTGATCGATGGCCGCAGCGGCGAACCGTTCGACCAGCCGGTGACCGTGGGTTATGCCCACATCCTCAAGCTGGTGCACCTGGTGGACGACAAGATCCACGCCCGCTCCACCGGCCCCTACTCGCTGGTGACCCAGCAGCCCCTGGGCGGTAAGGCCCAGCAGGGCGGCCAGCGCCTGGGTGAGATGGAGGTGTGGGCCCTCGAGGCCTACGGCGCCGCCTACACCCTGCAGGAACTGCTCACCGTCAAGTCCGACGACATGCAGGGCCGCAACGAGGCGCTCAACGCCATCGTCAAGGGCAAGCCGATTCCCCGCCCCGGCACTCCCGAGTCGTTCAAGGTGCTGATGCGCGAGCTGCAGTCGCTTGGTCTCGATATCGCCGTGTACACCGATGCCGGCGAAGAAGTGGATCTGATGCAGGACGTCAACCCCCGCCGCAGCACCCCCAGCCGGCCCACCTACGAATCCCTCGGCGTCGCGGACTATGACGACGACTGATCGCTGATTGATCGCGGACCGCTCCTCTGGGCGTTGCCGTGCCACTCCTTCCTCTCTCGATCTCCGCGAGCTCCAAGCCGATGTCCAACAGCAACCTCCGCACCGAAAACCACTTCGACTACGTCAAGATCACCTTGGCGTCGCCTGAGCGGATCATGCAGTGGGGGCAGCGCACGCTGCCCAATGGTCAGGTGGTGGGTGAAGTCACCAAGCCCGAAACCATCAACTACCGCACGCTGAAGCCCGAGATGGACGGGCTGTTCTGCGAGAAGATCTTTGGCCCGTCCAAGGATTGGGAATGCCACTGCGGCAAATACAAACGGGTGCGTCACCGCGGCATCGTGTGTGAGCGCTGCGGTGTGGAGGTGACCGAGAGCCGGGTGCGGCGCCACCGCATGGGCTTCATCAAGCTGGCGGCACCCGTGTCCCACGTTTGGTATCTCAAGGGCATTCCCAGCTACGTGGCGATACTGCTGGATATGCCCCTGCGCGATGTCGAGCAGATCGTCTATTTCAACTGCTATGTGGTGCTCGATCCGGGCGACCACAAGGACCTCACCTACAAGCAGCTGCTCACCGAAGATGAGTGGCTGGAGATTGAAGATCAGATCTACGCCGAGGATTCGGAGATCGAGAATGAGCCCATGGTGGGCATCGGCGCCGAAGCGCTGAAGCAACTGTTGGAAGATCTCGAGCTCAACGAAACCGCTGAGCAGCTGCGGGAGGACATCGCGGCCAGCAAAGGCCAGAAGCGGGCCAAGCTGATCAAGCGCCTGCGCGTGATCGACAACTTCATCGCCACCGGGGCCCGGCCCGAATGGATGGTGCTGGATGTGATCCCGGTGATCCCCCCGGATCTCCGCCCGATGGTGCAGCTCGACGGCGGTCGCTTCGCCACTTCCGACCTCAACGATCTCTACCGCCGCGTCATCAACCGGAACAACCGCCTGGCGCGTCTGCAGGAGATCCTGGCTCCAGAAATCATCGTCCGCAACGAGAAGCGGATGCTGCAGGAGGCTGTCGACGCCTTGATCGACAACGGTCGCCGCGGTCGCACCGTGGTGGGTGCGAATAATCGGGCGCTGAAGTCACTCAGCGACATCATTGAAGGCAAGCAGGGTCGCTTCCGTCAGAACCTGCTCGGCAAGCGGGTCGATTACTCGGGTCGGTCCGTGATCGTGGTGGGTCCGAAGCTGAAGATGCACCAGTGCGGTCTGCCCAAGGAGATGGCGATCGAGCTGTTCCAGCCGTTCGTGATCCATCGCCTGATCCGCCAGAACATCGTCAACAACATCAAGGCCGCCAAGAAGTTGATCCAGCGCGCCGATGATGAGGTGATGCAGGTGTTACAGGAGGTGATCGAAGGGCATCCGATTCTGCTCAACCGCGCTCCGACCCTGCACCGCCTCGGCATCCAGGCCTTTGAGCCGAAGCTGGTCGATGGCCGCGCCATTCAGCTGCACCCGCTGGTGTGCCCCGCCTTCAACGCCGACTTCGACGGTGACCAGATGGCTGTGCACGTGCCCCTGGCCATTGAGGCGCAGACCGAAGCCCGCATGTTGATGCTGGCCAGCAACAACATCCTGTCGCCCGCTACCGGTGAGCCGATCATCACTCCGTCCCAGGACATGGTGCTCGGCGCGTACTACCTCACGGCGGAGCAGCCCGGCTCGGTGAAGCCCGAGTTTGGCGATCGCGCCAAAACCTTCGCCAGCCTCGATGACGTCATCGACGCCTTTGAAGAAAAGCACCTGTCGCTGCACGATTGGGTGTGGGTGCGCTTCAGCGGCGAGGTTGAGAGCGACGACGAAGACAACCAGCCCCAGAAGGAAGAGACCCTCAGCGATGGCACCCGCATCGAGCAGTGGCTGTACCGCCGCGACCGTTTCGATGAAGACGGAGCGCTGATCAGCCGTTATCTGCTCACCACGGTGGGCCGCGTGGTGATCAACCACACGATCATCGACGCCGTGGCTGCGACCTGACGGCCGTTGCGAATCCAGGGTCTGGGTTCCCGTTTTTCGTTTCTCCTTTCGTCTTTCCTCCGCGCGCAGCCATGACCGCCACCCCCGCCAAGAAAACCACCAAGAAGAGCGCCAAAAAGGCCGCCGAGGCTGCTGCCCTGGAAACTGCCGCCATCGCCGCGGTAGCCGCCAGCAAAGCCCTCAGCAAGCAGGCGCCGCCGTTCCGCAATCGCGTGATCGACAAGAAGGCCCTGCGCAACCTCGTGGCCTGGGCGTACAAGCACCACGGCACCGCCGCCACGGCCTCGATGGCCGACGAGCTGAAGGACCTGGGTTTCCACTACGCCACCCAGGCGGCCGTGTCGATTTCCGTCGACGACCTGCGCATCCCCGGTGATAAGGCGGCGTTGCTGGCAGAAGCCGAAGAGCAGATCACCGAAACCGAAGAGCGCTACCGCCTCGGCGAGATCACCGAGGTGGAGCGTCACACCAAGGTGATCGACACCTGGACCGAAACGAACGAACGTCTCGTGGCGGCCGTGCGCCGCAATTTCAACGACAACGATCCACTCAACTCGGTGTGGATGATGGCCAACTCCGGCGCCCGGGGCAATATGTCCCAGGTGCGCCAGCTGGTGGGCATGCGCGGCCTGATGGCCAACCCGCAAGGGGAAATCATCGACTTGCCGATCCGCACCAACTTCCGTGAGGGCCTCACCGTCACGGAATACGTGATCTCCTCCTACGGCGCCCGCAAGGGCCTCGTCGACACGGCTCTGCGCACCGCTGACTCGGGCTACCTCACCCGGCGTCTGGTGGACGTGGCTCAGGACGTGATCGTGCGCGAGGACGACTGCGGCACCACCCGCAGCATCCCGATCGACGCCGATGAGAAGGGCGCTTTCGGCAGCAAGCTGATCGGCCGTCTAGCGGCCGAGCCGGTGGTGGCTGAAGACGGCGAAACCCTGGTGGAGCGCGATGGCGAGATCGACGCCCCCCTGTCGCGGCGGATCGAAGCCGGTGGCGTGAAAACCGTAAAGGTGCGCTCCCCGCTCACCTGTGAAGCCTCCCGTTCGGTGTGCCGCAAGTGCTACGGCTGGGCCCTGGCCCACAACCAGTTGGTGGATCTGGGCGAGGCTGTCGGCATCGTCGCCGCCCAGTCGATCGGTGAGCCTGGAACCCAGCTCACCATGCGGACCTTCCACACCGGTGGTGTGTCCACGGCTGAAACCGGTGTGGTGCGCTCCCTGGTGGATGGCACAGTTGAATTCGGTCCCAAGGCCCGGGTGCGCCCCTTCCGGACCCCCCACGGCGTGGAGGCCCAGCTCGCAGAAACCGATTTCACCCTCACCGTTAAACCCACCGGCAAGGGCAAGATCCAGAAGCTCGACATCGTCAACGGCTCGATCCTGTTTGTGGCCGACGGCGACACCGTTCCCGGTGACACGATCCTGGCCCAGATTGCGGCTGGTGTGACGGTCAAGAAGAGCGTTGAGAAGGCCACCAAGGATGTGATCTGCGACCTGGCTGGCCAGGTGCGCTATGAGGTCGCGATTCAGCCCAAGGAGGTCACCGACCGCCAGGGCAACATCACCCTCAAGGCCCAGCGCCTGGGCCGGATGTGGGTGTTCAGCGGCGATGTCTACAACCTGCCCCCCAATGCCTTGCCCGTGGTAGAGGGCAACAAGGCCGTCACCACCGGTGAGGTGTTGGCGGAAAGCCGCCTGGTGAGCGAATACGGCGGTGCCGTGCGCCTGCGGGAGAGCGCCGGCGACTCCCGCGAAGTGCAGATCGTTACCGCCAGCCTCACCCTCAAGGACTGCAAGTTGGTGGGCGAATCCACCCACTCCGGTGAGATCTGGCACCTGGAGGGTAAGGACAACATCCGCTACCGCCTCAACACGGCCCCCGGCAGCAAGATCGCCAATGGCGAAGTAATCGCTGAGCTGGCCGACGACCGTTTCCGCACCCAAACCGGTGGCACCGTCAAATTTGCGCCCGGCCTAGCGATCAAGAAAGCCCGCAGCGCCAAGAACGGCTACGAGGTGAGCAAGGGCGGCACCCTGCTGTGGATCCCCCAGGAAACCCACGAGATCAACAAGGACATCTCCCTGTTGATGATCGAGGACGGTCAGTGGATTGAAGCCGGCACCGAGGTGGTGAAGGACATCTTTAGCCAAACCGCCGGCATCGTCACGGTGACCCAGAAGAACGACATTCTGAGGGAAATCATTGTGCGCTCCGGCACCTTGCATCTGGTGTCCGATAGCAAGACCCTCGCCAAATATGCCGATGGCAAGATGGCGACTCCGGGCGAAGAGATCACCAAGGGGCTCAAGACCGAGGCCATGGTGTTCGTCGAGGCGGTCGATACACCGGATGGCGGCGCGCTGCTGTTGCGCCCGGTGGAGGAGTACGCCATCCCCGATGCAGCCCACCTGCCTGAGCTGGGCACGGTGAAGCAGTCCGGCGGCCCCTCGCTGAACCTCAAGGCCACCCAGCGTCTGGCCTTCAAGGATGGCGAGCTGATCAAGAGCGTGGATGGCGTTGAGCTGCTGCGCACGCAACTGATCCTGGAAACCATCGACACCACCCCCCAGATGACGGTGGATGTGGAGGCCGTGTCCGACAAGCGGGCCAAGACGATTGAGCGCCTGCAGCTCACCATCCTGGAAACCCTGCTTGTGCGGCGCGACACCCTCTCCGATGCGAGCCATGGTTCAACCCACACCGATCTTCAGGTGGAAGATGGAATCGCGGTGAAGCGTGGAGATGTGGTGGCCACCACCCAGATCCTCTGCAAAGAAGATGGGGTGGTGCAGCTGCCCGATCTGGTCGATGGCGAACCGATCCGCCGCCTGATCGTGGAGCGCGACGGCGACACCCGCACCATCGAACTGGGTTCGGCCAAGCCTGAGGTCGGCCTCGACCAGCGGATTGTGGATGGCGACCGGCTGGCCGAGGGTGTCGAAGCCCCCTGCTGCGGGCAGGTGGAGGCCATCAACGGCAGCACCCTCACCATCCGCCTGGGCCGCCCCTACATGGTGTCGCCCGACTCGGTGCTGCACGTGCGCGACGGCGAGCTGGTGCAGCGGGGTGATGGCCTGGCCCTGCTCGTGTTTGAGCGCCAGAAGACCGGTGACATCGTGCAGGGTCTGCCCCGGATTGAGGAACTGCTCGAAGCCCGCCGTCCGCGGGAATCGACGATCCTCTGCCGCAAGAGTGGCACCGTGCAGATCAAGCAGGGCGAAGACGACGACTCCATTACCGTCTCGGTGATTGAGCATGACGACGCCATCACCGAGTACCCGATCCTGCTGGGCCGCAACGTGATGGTGAGCGATGGCCAGCAGGTGAGCGCCGGTGAGTCGCTGACCGACGGCCCGATCAACCCCCACGAGCTGCTGGAGTGCTTCTTCGAAGACCTGCGCAGCCGCAAGCCCACAATGGAAGCGGCCCAGGAGGCGATCTCCAAGCTGCAGTTCCGGATGGTGACCGAGGTGCAGAACGTCTACAAGAGCCAGGGCGTCTCGATTAGCGACAAGCACATCGAGGTGATCGTGCGCCAGATGACCAGCAAGGTGCGCATTGAGGACGCCGGGGACACCACCCTGCTGCCCGGTGAGCTGATCGAGCTGCGTCAGGTGGAGCAAGTAAACAGCGCCATGGCGATCACCGGTGGGGCTCCCGCCGAATTCACGCCGGTGCTGCTGGGCATCACCAAGGCCTCGCTCAACACCGACAGCTTCATCTCGGCGGCCTCCTTCCAGGAGACCACCCGGGTGCTCACCGAAGCTGCCATCGAGGGCAAGAGCGACTGGCTGCGTGGCCTCAAAGAGAACGTGATCATCGGTCGTCTGATCCCGGCTGGTACCGGCTTCAGCGGCTTCGAAGAGGAGCTGCGGGCTGAGGCCGGCCCCCATCCCGACATCCTCGAGGAAGATGCCATGGGCTATCGCCGCATGCAGAACCTGCGTCCCGACTACACCGTCGAGATGCCGGCTCCGGCCGCGTCGATGGCAGTGCTTGACGATCCCTCCGATGCGGATCTGGAGGCCACCCGCAGCCGCCATGGCATCGAGGCCAGTGCCAGCGGGCTGGCGGCGTTCACCCGCCCCAACCTGGATGACGCCCTGGAGGAGGAGCTGATCGCCGATCCTGCAGCTCTCGAGGGTCTTCAGGAAGAGGGACTGCTCACCGATGAGTGATCACCATGGCTAATTCCCTGCGCACCAGCCTGAACACGCCGGTGCCCCAGCGCCGGCTGCCCCGCTTCGGCTTCCACACCCACACCGAGCTGCTCAATGGCCGCCTGGCCATGCTGGGCTTTATTGCCCTGGTGGCCGTGGAATGGAAGCTGGGGCACGGGCTGCTGATCTGGCCTTGAGCACCGAGCCGGCTGCGCCTGCCTTGCCCCTGTTGGGGATGGGCCTGCCGGCGCTGGAGCACTGGGCTACCGCCCACGGCCAGGCCGCTTTCCGCGGCCGTCAACTGCACGACTGGCTCTACGCCAAGGGGGTTCGCAGCCTCGAGGGGGTGACTGTGTTGCCCAAAGCCTTTCGCGAGCACCTCGCGGCCCAACCCCCTTCTGGGGCCTTCGATTGGATCGGCCGCTCCCGGGAGCTGCACCGCAGCGTGGCCCGCGATGGCACCACCAAGCTGTTGCTGGGCACGGCCGACGGCCTCAGCATCGAAACCGTTGGCATCCCCGCCGAGGGACGGCTCACGGTTTGCGTGAGCAGTCAGGTGGGCTGCCCGATGGCCTGCCGCTTCTGCGCCACGGGCAAGGGCGGCCTTCAGCGCTCTCTGGCGGTGCACGAGATCGTCGACCAGGTGCTCAGCGTGCGCGAGGTGATGGATGCGCGCCCTAGCCACGTGGTGTTCATGGGCATGGGCGAGCCCCTGCTCAACAGCGAGGCGGTGCTGGATGCGATCCATTGCCTCTGCACCGACCTGGGCATGGCCCAGCGCCAGATCACGGTGAGCACCGTGGGGGTGCCGAAAACCCTGCCCACCCTGGCCGAGCGGGCCCTGGAGCGCCTGGGCCGCGCCCAGTTCACCCTGGCGGTGAGCCTGCATGCGCCGGATCAGCGGCTGCGCGAAGAGCTGATCCCCACAGCCCATGCCTATCCGCTCGAGGCCTTGCTGGACGACTGTCGCCGCTATGTGGCCATCACCGGCCGGCGGGTGAGTTTTGAATACATCCTGCTGGGCGGGCTCAACGACCAGCCCCGCCATGCCGTCGCCCTGGCCCAGCTGCTGCGGGGCTTCCAGAGCCATGTCAATTTGATTCCCTACAACCCGATCGCCGAGGAGGAATTCCAGCGGCCGGCTCCCGGCGCGGTGGAGGCCTTTCGCCAGGCCCTGCAGCAGCGTCATGTGGCCGTGAGCGTGCGCGCCAGTCGGGGTCTCGATGCCGACGCCGCCTGCGGCCAGCTGCGCCGGCGGCTTGAGGGGAGCCTGCAGCCGGCTTGATCAGGTGGGGTCTTTGGCGGGATCGAAGGCCCCCTTGGCCCCGTCGCCGTTCCAGGGGGTGAGCCAGGCCATCAGCAGGAAGGCCGGCAGGGAGGAGGCCACGGTGAGCAGGAAGAAACTGCTCCAGCCCACACCTTCGGCCACAAAACCAGCTTGGCCGGAGAGCACCGAGCGGCTCAGGGCGTAGACCCCAGAGAGCAGGGCGTACTGGGTGGCGGAGAAGCGGGGGTTGCAGAGGCTCATCAGCAGGGCCACGAACGCAGCGCCCACCAGCCCGCCGCCCAGGTTTTCCAGCCCCACCGCCATCAGCAGGGCCGGCATGCCGCCCTTGAAGCTCGCCAGGCCCCAGTAGGACAAGTTTCCCGCCGCCCCCACCAGGGCAAACACCCAAAGCGATCGGTTCATGCCCAACCTGGCGAACAGGATGCCGCCGAGGATCGTGCCGACGATGGTGGCGCCGATGCCCCAGCCGGCCAGCACCGAGCCCACCACCTCCGGCGGGAATCCCTGCTGGATCAGGAAGGGCACGGCCATCACGTTGAGCAGGCCATCGGGCCAGCGGTAGAGCAGCACCAGGGCCAGCAACATCAAGGCTCGGCCAGGGCCGGTGCGGTGCAGGAACTCCCAGGCCGGCCCTGCCACCGCCTGGCGCAGGCTGGACACCTGGTGCTGGATCGGCGGCAGTTTCGGGGCCGTCAGGGTGAAGGGCACCACCAGCAGCATCAGCACCGCCGAGCCAAGGAAGGCCAGGGGCCAGCCGCTGCGGCCGGCCAGGATGAAGCCACCGGCGCCGATGGCGAGCATGGCGCCGCGGTAGCCGAGGTTGGTGGCGGCGGCGCCGCCACCCCGCTCCCGTTCGGGCAGCAGGTCGGTGCGGTACGCATCCACCACGATGTCCTGGGTGGCGCTCACCAGGGCCAGCAGCAGGGCCATCAGGCCGATGGCCGTCAGGCTGGCGGGATCCTGGCTGGGCCGCAGCAGGGCCATGGCAGCGATCACCAGCACCAGCAGCAGCTGCAGCAGCAGCAGCCAGCCCCGCCGCCGGTCGGGCCAGGGGATCGGCCAGCGATCCAGGGCCGGCGCCCAAAACATCTTCAAGGTGTAGGGCAGTTCGGCGTAGGCCAACAGGCCGATCAGCCCGAGCGGCACGCCGGAGGCGGTGAGCCAGCCCTGCAGGAGCTTGGTGCCCACCATGTAGGGCGTGCCGCTGGCCACCCCTTCGGCCGCCACCGCGGTGAAGCGCCGCCAGGTGCCGGAGGACGGGGCCATCAAGCGGGGGGCAGTTCGGCGAACACTAGGGGCGATGATGGGTCCAGGCGCTCGCTCACCCCCAAGGCTGTGCAATTTTTTCGCTCCACCCTGCTGCCGGCCGCCATCGTGGTGCTGTTCGGATTGGCGCTCTTTGCCGTGAGTGCTCGGATCTGGTTGCCCGGCGACATGGCTGCCCCCGCCCCGATCGGCTGAGTCCCCGTCGTGAGCCTTTCCCCGCAGCCCGATCAGCCCCAGCCTGACCAGCCGTCAGGGCCCTTCGGCGACAGTCCCCAGCAGCTGCACCTCGACCCTGAGGTGCTGGCCCAGGAATTGGCGGAGGAGCTGCTCGGCGATCCCCTCGACGACCTGGAGACCAGCGATCCAACGGCCAGCGACGTGGCCGCTGAATGCGACCAGGGTTTGGTGTTGTTGCGCGCTGAGGCTGGCGGCAGCACCCACGAGCAGTGCATGCAGGGGTTGCGCATCTTTTGTGAGCACCGCGATCCGCGGGCCCTGCCGCTGCTGTTGCCCCTATTGGCGGTGAGCTGCCCGATCCTGCGGATGAGTGCGGTGTATGCCCTGGGCCGCAACCCCAGCCCCCTGGCGGTGGAGCCGCTGCTGGCCCTGCTGGGCTCCGACGACAACGGCTATGTGCGCAAGGCGGTGGCCTGGAGCCTGGGCAACTACCCGGATGCGCCGGTGCTCAATCCCCTGATCCGCTCGCTCCAGGTGGATATCGCCGCCGTGCGCCTCTGGGCTGCGAGCTCTCTGGCGGAGGCGGGCTCCACCGGAGCGGCGAAGGCCGATCCGGCGGCGGCCCAGTTGCTGCTGAGCTTGCGCATCGATAGCGAGCCGGCCGTGCGCAGCAACAGCGCCTGGGCCCTGGGTCGCCTCTATGGCGACCTGGTGCAGCCCCGCCAGCAGGTGGTGGTGGAATCGCTGTTGCACGCCATGCTTCACGACGCGGAGCCGAGCGTGCGCGATGAGGCGCGGCTGGCCCTCGAGCAGCTGGAGCAACCCGAGGTGCTCGAACGCCTGCAGACGCTGGTGGATGAGGGCCTGCTCAGCTGACGCTGACGAAGCTGACGCGTCCCCGGGCCCAGCCTCTCGCCCAGCCATCAGAAATCGCGGCTAACATGTATAAACCTGTCCAGGCCTGGGATGGATCAGTACACCATCAGTTTTCGGATCCGGCCCGATGGCCGCGTTGAAGAGTTGGTGGAAGGGGTGCGGGGGTTGGGTTGCGAGCAGCTCACCGAGCGGATCGAGGCCCGGCTCGGGGCTGTACAACAGCGTGAGCGCACGGCCGCGGCCTTCCAGTCCCACGACCAGGTTCAAGGCGAGGTCCAGCCCCTAGGGCAATCCCTGGCCAATCCCACCTCCCTGTAAACCGTCGCTGCTCCTGAACCGATGTCGCACTTCAGCACGATCAAGACCGAGCTCCGCGATCGCCAGGCCCTGCTGGAGGCGCTCCGGGATCTGGGCCTCGACCCTCGCGAGGGCGCCTTGCCGGTGCGCGGCTACCGCGGCCAGACGCTGGAGGCCCAACTGGCAGTGGCCCAGCCCAACGGCGCCGACATCGGGTTTCGTTTCAACCCGGAAACCGGGAGCTATGAGCTCGTAACAGACCTGGATCTGTGGAAGCAGCCGGTGCCGGTCGAGCGCTTCATCGCCCAGCTCAACCAGCGCTATGCCCTGCGCACCATCCTGGCGGCCACCGCCGAGGAGGGCTTCCAGGTGAGTGAGCAGATCCAGCAACAGGACGGCACTATTGAGCTGGTGGTGACCCGCTGGGCCTAGCTGTTGTGAGCTCCTCCGGCAGGGTGGATCCAGCACTGGCTTTCACAGTGATGCCCCCAGGGGCCGAGGCGCAGCGCACCGGCCTGGAGCCTCTGCTCGGAGGCTCCCTGCGCCAGAAAGCGGTGTGGGTCGATGAGGCGGTCTGCATCGGCTGTCGCTACTGCGCCCATGTGGCCACCAATACGTTTGTGGTGGAGCCCGATTGGGGGCGCTCCCGCGCCATCCGCCAGGACGGTGACACCACCGAGCTGATCCAGGAGGCTATCGACACCTGTCCCGTCGATTGCATTCATTGGGTGGCCTACGAGCAGCTGCCTAGGCTGCAACAACAGCTGGCGGATCAGGAGATCCTGCCCCTGGGGGTCCCCTCTCCAGCGCGTCCCAAGCGCACCCTGCCGCGGCGGGAGTCGTCCTGATGCTTCCCACCCGGCGGTTCGGCCGCACCGAGCTGGCCATGCCGGTGCTCTCCCTGGGCTGCATGCGCTTTCAGCAGAGCTGGACCGACCTGCCGCCCGATCAGATCACCGCGGCGAGTCAGGCCAACCTGCGCACCATCCTGGAGAAGGCGGTGCCGGCGGGCTTCCACCACATCGAGACGGCCCGTCACTACGGCACCTCGGAGCGGCAGCTGGGCTGGCTGCTCGACCAGGTGCCCGATCCCCTGCGCATCCTGCAGACCAAGGTGCCGCCCCACCCGGAGCCGGAGGCCTTTGAGGCCGAGCTGCGCACCAGCTTTGAGCGCCTCGGGGTGGCGTGGGTGGATCTGGTGACGCTCCACGGCCTCAATCAACCGGAGCACCTCGAGCAGAGCCTGCGGCCCGCCGGTTGCCGCGAGGTGCTGCGGCGCTGGCAGGCCGAGGGCCGAATCGGCCATGTGGGCTTCTCCACCCACGCTCCCCTGCCCCTGATCTGCGAGGCGATCGCCAGCGACGCCTTCGACTACATCAACCTCCACTGGTATTTCATCCGCCAGGACAACCGCCCTGCCATCGCGCTGGCCCAGGCCCACGACATGGGGGTGTTTGTGATCAGCCCCACCGACAAGGGCGGCCATCTGCATACGCCCTCCGCTCGCCTGAGCGCCCTGTGCGCGCCGCTGCACCCGATCACCTTCAACGATCTGTTCTGCCTGTCTGAATTGGGTTCTGCAGGGGTGCCGGCGGTCCATACCCTCAGCGTCGGAGCAGCCCGTCCTGAAGATCTCGACCTGCACATCGAGGCAGTGGCGCAGCTGGACCAGGCCAGTGCCCTGGTGCCCCCGGTGCTCGAGCGCCTGGAGCAGGCCCGCCGGGACGCCCTTGATCCGGCCTGGCTGGCCAGCTGGGAGCAGGGCTTGCCGGAGTGGTCTGAGGTGCCGGGGCAGATCAACGTGCAGGTGTTGCTCTGGCTGCACAACCTCCTCGAGGCCTGGGATCTCGAGGGCTTTGCCCGGGCCCGCTACGGGTTGCTCGGCCAGGGCGGCCACTGGTTTCCCGGCCGCAATGCCGACCTTCTCGACGACGCGGTGAGCGAGGCGGAGCTGCGGGCCGCTCTCGCCCGCAGCCCTTGGGTCGATCAGATCCCCGCGATCCTGCGGGGCCTGCGCAGCCGCCTGGGCGGCCAGACCGTCACCCGGCTGATGGGCTCGTGACGGCTGCCGTTGTGGCTGCGGCTCCCAGCGGTTGCTTGGCCGGGACTCCGACCGCTCGGGGGTAGGCGGGGGGACAAGGGGCTAGGGGCTTCACCAGCAGCGCGTGGCGAATGCCCCGGCCGTGGGGGAGTTCCCGATTCAGGCACTGGTCGGTGCGGGCCTTCAGGGGGGCCAGGGCGGCGTCGAGCTCGCGCTGATCCGCCGGCGACCACTGGCCGCGATACAGCAGCGCCAGGCCGTTGGGGTGCAGCAGTGGCACCAGGTATTCGGCCACCACCGGCGCACTGGCCACAGCCCGGGCCAGGGCCCAGTCGAATTGGCCGCGGCAGGCCTTCTGCCGCCCTGTGCGTTCAATCCGCTCGCAGCGCAGCTGCACCCGTTCGCCCAGCCCCAGGGTGTCGGCCATGGCCTGCACGGCCTCCACCTTGCGGCCCACTGAATCCACCAGGGTCAGCTGGGCCTGGGGAAAGGCGATCGCCACCGCCAGGCCGGGGAAGCCGCCGCCGGTGCCCACATCGATCAACCGGAGGGGCGCCTGGGCGGCCTCCGTCTGCAGCAGGGGCACCAGGGGCCAGAGGCTGTCGAACACCTGGGCGATCCAGAAGTCGTCGCCTTCCACCAGCCGGGTCAGGTTGAGCTTGCGGTTCCACTGGCGCAGCTGCTCCTGCAGCTCGGCCAGCAGCTGCTCCTGGCCGGAGCTGGGCTGCCACCCGAGTTCTTGCCAGAGGGCGTTGCCGGTGAGGGTGGGGGCCATCCAGCCTGGCAGTGGGGTTGTGATCTCTAGGATCCCGCAGAACGGATCTCCCCGCCGGATCTCGCAGTCCCGCTTCCCTTGCCGCTGCCGTCTCCTTGGCCAGCTCCTCTTCCAGCCCACCACCCAGCTCGCCATCCAGCTCCCGGCCCAGCCACTACGCGCTGCTGCAGGTGCCGGAGACGGCCTCGCGCCAGGAGCTGCGCCAGGCCTTCCGCGGGTTGAGCAAGCGGTATCACCCCGACACCACCGTTTTGCCGGCAGGCGAAGCGGCCGCTGCCTTTCAGCGCCTGCAACAGGCCTATGCGGTGCTCAGTGATCCTGTGTTGCGCCAGCGTTACGACGCCCAGCTCCATCCCTCCCCAGCACCGTTGCCGCCATCCCCGCCGTCGCTGGCGGGGGATGTCCCTCGGCCGACCTCGGTGCGTCGGGATCTCTCCGGCGGGGAGTGGTTAGCCCTGCTGCTGCTGGGGTTTGCCCTGGTGCTGAGCCTGGTGCTTGGGGTGGGTGTGGCCTGGATGCGCGGTGCCGAGCTGGTGCAGTGGCCCAGTTGGTGGACGCAGGCGCAGGCCGCCAATGCCACCGGCGCCATGACAGGGTTGGCGCCATGACCGAGTTGCCCAGCCCCCAGACCCCGCTGTATCACCATCCGCTCCCGGCCCTGGAGCTCTGGCTGGAGCAGCTGGGTGCCCGGCGCCAGCGGGCCAACTCCTGCCTCTGGGACCTGCATCGTCCCGATTGGAGCGCCCTGGTGGAACTGGAGGTGGAGGAACTCAAGGTGAGCTGGCACCGCGACGGCGAAGTGTCGGTGCGCCACTTTCCCTACGGCCTGTCGCGGGCGGATGCCGAAGCGGTGATCCTGGCCGGTCCTTAGGGGTCCAGCGCTTTCTCTGATCCGTTCAGGGGGCAGGCCCAGGCTCGGTGATAGAGGTCAGCGCCAGAGCTCAGCGGCAGATGTCACTGCGGCGCTCGCTGGCCGTGGACACGGGTCCGCAATTGACCCAGCGCACCAGCGAATCCTCCACGTCGGTGAACAGCACCAACACACCACCGCACAACAGCACCAGCACGCCACTCACCAGCCAGTGTTGTTTGGTCATCCGGGTTGCATGCTTATCGGTGGGTGGCCAAAGCCTTGATGAAAGTATCGCCCAGCCGTTGGATCTGCCATTGGCGGGCCAGCTCCCCGGCGGTGAGGGGCTCCAGCGGTGGCAACTGGGCCAGCACGGGCGTCTGGGCCAGGGCGGCCAGGGTGCGGGGGTTGTCGGGGTGGAGCGGCCCGTTGAGCACCAGGCCCAGAAGCGGAATGCCGCGGCGGCGCAGGGCTTCCACCGACAGCAGGGTGTGGTTGAGGGTGCCCAGGCCGCTGCGGGCCACCAGCAGCACCGGCAGCCCCCAGGCGGCCAGCTGCTCGATCTGCAGCCAGTCGCGGCGCAGCGGCACCAGCAGCCCGCCAGCGGTCTCCACCACCAACGGGGCATTCACCACCGGCAGGGCCAGTCGGGCCGGGTCGATCGTGAGGCCCTCCTGCTCGGCGGCCCAATGGGGCGACACCGGCGTCTGCAGTCGGTAGGCCTCCCGCAGCAGCCGTTCGGCCGGTAGCTGCAGCAGGGCCTGCAGCCGACCGCTGTCGCCGCCCCCCTCGAGCCCGCTCTGCACGGGCTTCCAGTAGTGAGCGCCCAGGCCCTGCACCACCAGGGCGCTCACCACCGTTTTGCCCACGTCAGTGTCGGTGCCGCAGATCACCAGCTGGGGGTGGCGGTGGTTCATGGGCTGGGGGCTTGGTTGGGGCGTTGGCCCAGCAGCAGCAACACCTCCCAGCTGACTTGGCCGTCGCTGGGCCAGCAGTCGAGCAGCCGGCGCAGTTGGGCTGGGCTCAGGCGGCCCGAGCGGCTGGTGCCCGCTCCGAGGGTTTTCAGCTGCTGCAGGAAGCCCAGGCCGCTGCCGTAGCCGCGGCTGAACTGCAGCCGGTGGCAGTGGCGCAGGCGCAGCCCCCCTTGGGCGCTGGCGGCCAGCAGCGCTTCGGCATTGGGCAGATCCAGGGCCGTGCAGGGCACGCCGGCAGCGGCGGCGGCGCGGTGCCACTGGGGGAAGCTGCCGCTCGTGGGCACGGCCACTGCCAGCCAGCCACCGGGTTGCAACTGGCCGCACCAGTGCCGCAGATGGCGGGCGGGATCGTCGAGCCACTGCAGGGCAAAGCTGGAGGTGAGCAGGGCGGCGTGCTGCAGCTGCTCGGGCAGGGGCTGGTTGAGGTCCCACACCAGTTGGTTGCTGGGGGCCGCCAGGGGGTTGTGGCTTAGCAGCGCGGGGCAGAGATCCAGCTGCAGCAGGGGTTGGTGGTCGCCCTGGTGGCGCAGGGCCTGCCCCACCAGTCCACTGCCGGCGCCCAGGTCGGCCCGTGGACCGTCGGGCAGGGGCAGCGCTCGGCAGAGGTGGGCCAGGCGCCAGGCCACCCCCTGCTGCAGCCGGGCCTGCTGGGTGTAGTGGTGGGCCTGCCGCGCGAAGCGGGCACTCACCTGGTGGCTGAAGGTTGGATTGGGGGCGGCAGCTGGGTTCATGCCAGAGCCTCGATCCATCTGCATACCAGGGGCATCAACGCCGGGCTCAGCAGGCAGTGCCCCACCCCGGCCAGGCTGAGCCGGTCGGCGGTAGGCAGGGCGTCGCGCAGCAGCGCGCGCGCCTCGGGCACCACGATCTGATCGGCGCCCCCCTCCACGATCAACACCCGGGCGCGGGCCGGAAACGCCGGGGGCAGGCCGGCGGTGGCGGCCAACAGGGCCAGGTCTTGCGCCAACCGTTGCCGACCGGCTTCGGTCAGGGGGGCCGCGGTGATGCCAGGCGGCAGCAGGTTGACCGGCTGGGGGGCTGCCGCCCGCTCCAAAAAGCTCTCCAGCATGGCGCCGGCCTGGGCGGAGGCCAGCTGCTCGGCCATGGCCGCCACCGCGGCGCGCAGCCGGCGGCCGGCGGGACCCTCGGGCACGAAGCGGCCGAAGCTGGCTAGCAGCACCACCGCGTCGGCTTGCTCCAGCACGGCGGGCGGCACCAGATGGGGGCCGAGCGAGTGGGCGATCAGCACCCGCGGCCCAGCTCCCTGCTGCCAGGCCACAGCCTTGGGGGGCTGCTGTCCGTAGCCCCGTTCGCCGCACTGCCAGCCCCAGCTGCGCTGCTGCCAGGCGGCCTGGAACGGTTCCCAGCCCTGGGCATCGCCGGCCCAGCCGTGCATGGCGATCACCTGCATGGTGGGTCTCCCAGGGCGGCCAGCAACCGCCCCAATGTGCCGGCTGGCAGGTCGTGACGCAGCACCAACCGCAAGCGCGCCGTGCCCTCCGGCACGGTGGGCGGGCGGATCGCCACGCTCAACAGTCCGGCGGCCTCCAGCCGGTGTTGCAGGGCCAGGGCGGCGCGGTCGTCGCCTACCAGCAGCGGCAGGATCGGCCCCACCCCGGGGGGACGCGGCCAGCCCGCGGCCTCCAGGGCGGTGCGCCAGCGCTCGGCTCGTTGCAGCAGCGCCGGGCCATGGGGCTCGGCCTGGATCTGGTGCAGGGCGGCCAGGGCGCCGGCGGCCAGGGGCGGAGCCAGGGCGGTGGTGTAGCGGAAGGGTCCGCTGAACTGCAGCAGCCACTCCATCACCAGGGTGTCGCCAGCCAGAAACGCCCCGCCGCTGCCGAAGGCTTTGCCGAAGGTGCCGCTGATCAGGGCGATCTCCGGCTGCCCCCCCTCCCCATTGAGGCCATAGCCCAGCCCCCGTCCGCCGGGGCCGAGCACCCCGAGGGCATGGGCTTCATCGAGCAGCAGCGCGGCGCCGTGGCCAGCGCACAGGGCCGCCAGGGCCGCTACATCTGGACTGGAGCCCTCCATCGAGAACAGGCTTTCGCTCAGCACCAGCAGCCGTTGGTTGGGGCGTTCCCGTCGGGCGGCCTGGAGCCGACGATCCAGATCGGCCAGGTTGTTGTGGGCAAAGCGCTGCAGCCCGGCGCCGCTGGCCCGCACCCCCGTGAGCAGGGACTGGTGAATGAGCCGATCGGCCAGCACCAGGCTGTGGCGATCGACCAGAGCGGCCACGGCCGCCAGGTTGGCCTGGAAGCCGCTGGGGAACAGCAGCGCCCGCTCGCGGCCCAGCCAACGCGCCAGGGCCGCTTCCAGTGCGGCATGGGCCGGCCGGCTGCCGCTCACCAGCCTTGAGGCGCCGGCGCCCACGCCCTCCCCCGCGGCGGCGGCCTGGGCCGCGGCCACCAGGGCGGGGTGGCGGCTCAGTCCGAGGTAGTCGTTGCTGGCCAGATCGAGCAGGGGGGCTGCGGCGCTGGTTCGGAGGGCTGCGGCGTCAGCGGGTTCAAAGCTGCGCAGGGCGCGCCGGCGCTGCTCGGGAAGGTCCGCGAGCTGGCGCTGCAGCTCCTGCCGCCAGTGGGCGGACGGGTCGCTGCTCTCTGATGAGCTCCATCCCAATGGCCTTGATCCCAATGATCCGACCGCAGTGGCCAAACGCTAGATCGCGCCTGGGACAGGGCGGGCACTAACGGTTTGAACGTGCCCGTGCCCAAGGTCCTGGTGTGCCTTCCCCGGGAAGCTCATCTCTGAGGGCTTTGCGACCTGTTGAACGTTCTGTTTCACAAACCCAAATCGCCTCCACCCCCCCCACCCCACCCCCCCGTGCGTTCAGCCCTCTCCCTCCCGAAGCCCCTCTCCGCCGGCCGGCACCTGGGGGTGCGGCTGGATCCTGAGCTGGAGGCGAGTCTGCAGCTGGTGGCGGCTCAGACCGGTTCCAGCGTCAGCGATTGCGTGCGCCGTGCCTTGCGGCTGTATCTGCGTCCATTTCGCGATGGCGAGGAGTGTCGCCGCCAGTCGCGCCTGGTGGCCCGATGGGAGGCCTGTGATGCGCAGCTGGCCCGGCTGCCCTGCTGGAGTGATTGGACCCCATGACGGCCCCTAAGACCCAACCCCAACGGCAGCCTGTGATCCCCTTGCGCCGTGGGGCGGTGGTGCGACTGGGTAATCCTGTGGCGAGTGGTGATCCCCAGCGGCGGCTGGCCGTGGTGGTGCAGGCCGATCGCTGGCTGAGCGATCATCCGACCCTCACCTGCTGTCCGCTCACCACCCGGATGCTGGAGGCCCCGCTGCTGCGCTTGTCCCTGGAGCCCTCAGCGGTCAATGGCCTGCCGCGGCCAGCCCAGCTGATGGTGGACAAGCTGTTCACGGCATCGCGGCCCCAGGTGCGCGCGCTGCTGGGCCTGTTGCAGGGGGAGGAGCTGGCCCGGTTGGAACGGGCGCTGCGCCAGTGGCTGGAGTTGGCTTGAGCCGGATCACCCCCGTGCCGGCCACCGGTGCGCAACGCGCAAGGCTGCGTCCCTCAGCCGGGGCCCATAGGATCACTCCATGCCCCAGTCTGCGCCGGTGTCTGCAGCCCTCGATCCGGCGGCAATTTTTCCCTTTCCGCTCGACGACTTCCAGTTGGAGGCGATCGATGCCCTCAACCAGGGCCACTCGGTGGTGGTGAGCGCTCCGACGGGTTCGGGCAAGACGCTGGTGGGCGAATACGCCATCTACCGAGCCCTGGCCCACGGCCAGAAGGTGTTTTACACCACGCCGCTGAAGGCACTCTCCAACCAGAAGCTGCGCGATTTCCGCGCGCAGTTTGGCGCCGACAAGGTGGGCTTGCTCACCGGCGACCTCAGCCTCAACCGTGAGGCCCAGGTGGTGGTGATGACCACCGAGATCTTCCGCAACATGCTCTATGCGGAAGTGGATGGGGGAGACGATCCGCTCGAGGGCGTGGAGGCGGTGGTGCTCGATGAGTGCCACTACATGAACGACTCCCAGCGGGGCACCGTGTGGGAGGAATCGATCATTCACTGCCCGCCGCCGGTGCAGCTGGTGGCCCTCTCGGCCACGGTGGCCAATGCCGGCCAGCTCACCGATTGGATCGAGCGGGTGCACGGCCCCACCCGCCTGGTGTTCAGCGACCACCGGCCGGTGCCGCTCGCGTTCAGCTTCTGCAGTGCCAAGGGCCTGCACCCCCTGCTCAACGAGGAGGGCACCGGGCTCCATCCCAACTGCAAGGTGTGGCGGGCCCCCAAGGGCAGCCACCGCAAGGGCCCGAAAACGCCCAAGCCGCCCCAGCCCGAGGCGCCGCCGCTTGGCTTTGTGGTGGCCCAGATGGCCGAGCGCGAGATGCTGCCCGCCATCTATTTCATCTTCAGCCGCCGCGGCTGCGACAAGGGGGTCAAGGAGCTTGGCAAGGCCAATCTGGTGACCCCGGCGGAGCAGGCACGCATCAAGGCCCGGCTCGACGCCTTTGTGGCGGCCACCCCCGAGGCGGTGCGGGAGGGCGGCCACGCCGAGGCGCTGCTGCGGGGCATAGCCGCCCACCATGCCGGCGTGCTGCCGGCGTGGAAGGAACTGATCGAGGAGCTGTTCCAGCAGGGCTTGATCAAGGTGGTGTTCGCCACCGAAACCCTGGCCGCCGGCATCAACATGCCGGCCCGCACCACGGTGATCTCGGCGCTGTCCAAGCGCACTGAGCGGGGCCACCGGGCACTGATGGGCAGTGAATTCCTGCAGATGGCCGGCCGTGCCGGCCGGCGGGGCCTCGACTCCCAGGGTTATGTGGTGACGGTGCAGAGCCGCTTTGAGGGGGTGCGCGAAGCGGGCCAGCTGGCCACCGCGCCTGCCGATCCGCTGGTCAGCCAGTTCACGCCCAGCTACGGCATGGTGCTCAACCTGCTGCAGCGCTACGACCTGGCCAAGGCCAAGGAGCTGGTGGAGCGTAGCTTCGGGCGCTATTTGGCCACCTTGGATCTGGCTGAAGACGAGGCCCGGATCGCCCAGCTGATGCAGCAGCTCGAGGGCCTCGAAGATGGCTCCGGCGAGGTGCCCTGGGACGACTTCGAGGACTACGAGAAACAGCGGGGGCACCTGCGCGAGGAGCGCCGCATCCTGCGGATCCTGCAGCAGCAGGCCGAGGAAACCCTCGCCCATGAGCTCACCCTGGCCCTGCAGTTCGCCAGCGAAGGCACCCTGGTGAGCCTCAAGGCCCCTCAGCTGCGCGGCCGGGTGACACCAGCGGTGATCGTCGAGAAGGTGAAGGGGCCGGGCCAGTTCCCCCTGCTGCTCTGCCTCACCGACGACAACGTATGGCTGCTGCTGCCCTGCGGCGCCGTGGTGGCCCTGCATGCCGAGCTCAGCTGCCTGCAGGTGGGCCAGGTGGAGGCGCCCGAGCTGCGCCATGCCGGCGAGCTGCGCCACGGCGACCAGGCCAGCGGCGGCCTCGCCCTGGCGGTGGCCCACATGGCCAGCCGCCACGACATGGTCACCCCCCAATACGACCTGGCGGGCGAGGTGCAGGCCCACGCTCAGCTGGTGCATGACCTGGAGGAGCAGCTGGAGCTGCATCCGGCCCACCGTTGGGGTGACCGCCGCCAGCTCAAGAAGCACCGCCGGCGCATGGAGGAGCTGCAGCTGGAGATCGACGAGCGCCAGCGGCTGCTGCACTTCCGCTCCAACCGCCACTGGGACACCTTCCTGGCCTTGATCGAGGTGCTGCGCTTCTTCGGGGCCCTGGCGGGGGCCGATGGGCTGGAGCCCACCGTGGTGGGCCGCACCGTGGCGGCCCTGCGCGGCGACAACGAGCTGTGGCTGGGGCTGGCGTTGATGAGTGGCCACCTCGATGAGCTCGATCCGCCCCAGCTGGCGGCGGTGTTTGAGGCGATTTCCACCGAGGTGAATCGGCCGGATCTCTGGTGCGGCTACCCGCAGCCCCCGGCTGCCGAGGAGGCCCTGCACGATCTGCGCGGTCTGCGCCGGGAGCTGGAGCGCCAGCAGGAGCGCGCCAAGGTCACTTTCCCGCTCTGGTGGGAGCCCGAGCTCACCGGCCTGGTGCACGCCTGGGCCAAGGGGGCCAGCTGGAGCGACGTGATCGCCAACACCTCCCTCGACGAAGGCGATGTGGTGCGGATCCTGCGCCGCACGGTGGATCTGCTGGCCCAGGTGCCCTACTGCGAGGCGATCAGTGAGCAGCTGCGCACCAAAGCCCGCGCCGCCCTGAAGGCGATCAACCGCTTCCCGGTGTGCGAGATCGAAGATCTGCTGGCCAGCGGCAATGGCCAGCTCGACCCGGCCACCGAACGCCCCCAGGCCTGAGGTTGGTGGGCAGTAACCCGTGATCAACTCCGCCCGCATCCGCATCATCGCCGTGGGCAAGGTGCGCAAGGGTTGGGTGCAGGAGGGAGTCGCTCTCTACCGCAAGCGCCTGCCAGGACTGGTGATCACGGAGCTCAAGGACTCCACGATGGTCAAGGAAGCTGCGGCGATCACGGCGGCCCTCCAAGCTGATGAACGGCTGGTGGTGCTTACCGAAGAGGGCCGCAGCGTCGATTCGCTCAGCTTCGCCGAGCAGCTGCGCGATTCAGGCTCGGATCGCCTCGCCTTCGTGATCGGCGGCGCCGATGGGCTGGACCCAGGGCTCAAGGCCAGAGCCAGCTGGCGCCTCAGCCTCTCACCGATGACATTCCCCCACGAGCTGGCCCGACTGCTGCTGCTGGAGCAGCTCTATCGCGCCACGTCCATCCTCCAGGGTGGCCCGTATCACAAGGCTTAGTCGCGCGGCTCTGTCGTGATCGTCAGGCAGCGGATGCGTGGCGACCCTGCTGTGATCCCAGCGAGAAGGCGCGGCAACGCTTCGGGATTGGTTGGCACCGGCTCAGGCTGTGGAGGCCGAGACCGAACGATGTCGAGCAGCAACGGCTCCTTCCAGCTCACCTCCCCTGGGTTTGTCGATGGGGGCAGGATTCCTTCGATCCACTGTGCCGATGGCCTGAATCTCTCCCCGCCGCTGCGCTGGCACGGAGCACCGAGCTCCACCGTCAGCTTTGCGCTGGTTCTGGAGGATCCCGATGCGCCGGGGGGCACCTGGGTGCACTGGGTGCTGTTCAACCTCCCGGCTGAGCACCAGGGCCTGCCGGCCGGCCTGGATCGGGCACCCCAGCTTCCCAGTGGCGCCTGCCACGGTGCCTGTTGGGGCGTCGCCGACTTCCATCGCATCGGCTACCAGGGGCCGGAGCCGCCACTGGGGCAGACCCATCGCTACATCTTCAGCCTGTTTGCCCTCGACACCAGCCTGGATCTGGAGCCTGGCATCACGGTGGCACAGCTCCAGCAGGCCATGGCCGGCCATCAGCTGGCTACGGCCCAGCTCACGGGGGTTTACAGCCGCTAGTGCTGCACCCCCTCTGGGGCCCAGCGCTGAGACGCTCAAACCCCCAGCCGCTCCCAGATCACGCCCAGGTTCTCCTGGTGCAGGTCGGTGGAGAAGCAGTCGGCCAGCTGCTCGAGGCTGAGGCGGCTGGTCACCTCACCGTCGGCCTCGAGGTTGGCGCGGAAGTTGCCCCCCTCGGTGTTCCAGGCGGTGTGGGCGTTGCGCTGCACGATCCGGTAGGCATCTTCGCGGTTGATGCCGCTCTCCACCAGGGCCAGCAGCACCCGCTGGCTGAACACCACGCCGCCGTAGACGTTCATGTTGCGGGCCATGTTGTCGGGGTAGACCCCCAGGCCCTTCACCACGTCGGTCATCTCCCGCAGCATGAAGTGCAGGGTGGCCGAGCAGTCGGGCAGCATCATCCGCTCCACCGAGCTGTGGCTGATGTCGCGCTCGTGCCAGAGGGCGCAGTTTTCCAGGGCCGCCACTACGTAGCTGCGCAGCACCCGCGCCAGGCCGCTGATGCGCTCGCTGCGGATCGGGTTGCGTTTGTGGGGCATGGCCGAGCTGCCCTTCTGCCCCTTGGCGAAGTTCTCTTCCACCTCGAGCACATCGGTGCGCTGCAGGTTGCGGATCTCGGTGGAGAAGCGCTCCAGGGCGGCGCCCACCAGGGCGAGCGTTTGCACGTATTCGGCGTGGCGATCGCGGGAGATCACCTGGGTGCTGGCCGTATCCGGCTCCAGGCCGAGCTTGGCGCAGGCGATCGCTTCCACCTGGGGGTCGGTGTTGGCGTAGGTGCCCATGGCACCGCTGATCTGGCCCACGCTCACCACCCGCTCGAGGCGATCCAGCCGGTCGCGGTTGCGCTCCACCTCCGCCAGCCAGCCCGCCACCTTGAAGCCGAAGGTGATCGGCTCGCCGTGGATGGCGTGGGAGCGGCCGATCATCACCGTGCCCTTGTGGGCGCGGGCTAAAGCCCTAAGGGCGTCTGCGAGAGCGTCAAGCTCGGTGCGCAGCAGCTGCACCGAGGCCTTCAGTTGCAGTGCCAGGCCCGTGTCGAGCACATCGGAGCTGGTCATGCCCACGTGGATGTGGCGCCCGGCGTCACCCACGTGCTCGTTCACGTTGGTGAGAAAGGCGATCACGTCGTGCCGCACTTCCGCCTCGATCTCGAGGATGCGCTCGACGCTGAAGCTGGCCTTCTGCTTGATCGTGGCCACGGCCTCGGCGGGCACCCGGCCCAGCTCGCAGTTGGCTTCGGTGGCGGCGATCTCCACATCCAGCCAGCTCTGGAACTTGGCTTCCTCACTCCAGAGGTTGCCCATTTCGGGCAGGGTGTAACGCTCGATCAAGGCCGCGTTTGGCTCACGTCCAGACCAATGTATGGGTGCGTCCCCTGGGGACTGGTTAGGCCGCAGTTGTCAGGCCGCCGCAGTCAGGCGACGGTGCTCCACTTCCCAGTGCACCTGATGTCCCCAAGCCTGCTGGCGCACCCAGCAGCGTCCGCCGCGGCACTGGATCAGTTGGAAGGGAGGCAAATCATGCGGTTGGTTGCGCAGTTTGACGAAGCTGCCGGGGTAGAGCAGCTCCAGCACGTTGTTGGTTTTTTGGGCGCGGTGGATCAAGGTGGCCATCGCTGCCGCTTCGAAGTTGGAATATATCCTCCGCTGAGTTTTGAGCGGGAGACGGGCTTGCTTGGAATGTGTTCCGTTTGCGTTGTGGTTTGATCACAAAAGCGCGAGTGCCATGGCCAGCAAACAACGCCTGGATCTGGAGCTGGTGGCCCGCGGCCTGGCCGCCAGCCGCCAGCAGGCCCAACAGCTGATTCGGGCCGGGAGGGTGCGGCAGGGCGATCGTGTGCTCGACAAGCCGGGCACGGAGGTGTTGCCGGAGGCGGAGCTGCTGGTGCAGCAGCCGCCCCGGTTCGTCTCCCGCGGTGGTGAGAAGTTGCTCGAGGCGCTGGCGCGCTTTCCGCTGCAGGTGGAGGGCCGCGTTTGCCTCGATGGCGGCATCTCTACCGGCGGCTTCAGCGACTGCCTGCTTCAGCACGGCGCCGCGCGCGTCTATGGCATTGATGTGGGTTACGGCCAAACCGCCTGGAGCCTGCGCAGCGATCCCCGAGTGGTGCTGCGCGAGCGCACCAACCTGCGCCACCTCAGCCCCGCAGACCTCTACGGCCCGGAGGACCCTTTGCCCGATCTGGCGGTGGCCGATGTGTCGTTCATCTCCCTGGCCCTGGTGTTGCCGGCCCTGCTGGGCTTGCTCCAGAACGAGGTGCCCGTCGATCTGGTGCTGCTGGTCAAGCCCCAGTTCGAGGTGGGCAAGAGCCGCGTCGGCAAGGGCGGGGTCGTGCGCGATCCCGTCGCCCACTGCGATGCGATTGCGGGGGTGATTGCGGCGGCCGGGGCGTTGGGGCTGAAGGCCTGCGGCCTGGTGGCGTCGCCGATCACCGGGCCCGCCGGCAACCACGAATACCTGTTGTGGCTGCGGCGCTTGGGCGTTGTTCAACACGATGTTGCACAAACCGCAAACCCCCAACAGGCAAACCCCCAACAGGTAAACCCCGAACAGGCAACCCCTGCTCCGCTAGCCACGGCGACCGTGGGCCCCGCCCAGATCAAAGCCCTGGTGGCCAGCACGCTGACCACCAGGGCTCGAGGGGATGGCTGAACGGCGCTGGTGCCGACAAGCTCAGCTCAGATCAGATGGCGCCGCTGTCGCGGTCGCCGGTGCGGATGCGGATCACCGAGTCGATCGTGCTGACGAAGATCTTGCCGTCACCGATTTCGCCGGTACGGGCCGCGTCCTGAACCGCTGAAACCACGGTATCGACTTTGTCGTCGTCGACGACGATTTCCAATTTCAGCTTCTGCAGGAACTCCACGGTGAATTCCGAGCCGCGGTAGCGCTCCACCTGGCCCTTCTGACGGCCAAATCCGCGCACCTCGCTCACGGTCATGCCCACGATCCCCGCGTTCACCAGCGCGATCTTGACGTCCTCGAGCTTGAAGGGACGAATGATGGCCTCAACTTTTTTCATAGGAACAGCTCGGGCTAGATAGAAGTCTCTCAGGAAATCCCTGCCGGTGGGAGGGAATCGCCCCATTAGGCCCGAGCTTTGCGGGGGTCGTCGTAGCGGTTGTTACCGGCGGGGGCGCTCGCGCGGGGCGCCGGAGTGGCTTCCCGGTTCTTTCTAGGATCGCCGTGCACGCCGGGCCTCTGGCCGGGCCGTTTCCCCTTTCCATGTCCTCCAGCTCCGCAGCTCCCGCCAGCCCTGATCGCACCCAAACGCCGCTCTATGGCGAGCGGGCCATCGCCGAGGCGGAGCTGATCTGCTTCGACAATCCCCGGCCCGGACGCCCCTACGAGATTTCGATCGAGCTGCCCGAGTTCACCTGCAAGTGCCCGTTTTCGGGCTACCCCGACTTCGCCGTGCTGCGTCTGCTCTATCAGCCTGGCCCCCGGGTGGTGGAGCTCAAGGCGATCAAGCTCTACGTGAACAGCTACCGCGACCGCTCCATCTCCCATGAGGAGGTGGCCAACCGCATTCTCGACGACCTGGTGGCCGCCACCGATCCCCAGTGGATGCAGCTGGAAGCCGACTTCCATCCCCGCGGCAACGTGCACACCGTGGTGCGGGTCAGCCACGGCACGCGGCTGCCCTGCTGACGGGCCACCTCAGAGCTGGCTCAGGAGCTGGGGTAGTTCGGTGGCAAAGCCGGTGAGGTTGCGGTTGCACAGCCCGGCCACGTGCAATTGGCCCTGCTGGCCCGGTTGCTCCTCGGCGATCGCCCACAGCTGACGGGTGGCCAGCAGGCTGAGGCCTCCACCGGCCAGGGCGATGGCAAAGCCGGCATAAACGAGGGGCACGCCCGGATCCCGCTTCAGCAGGATGCCGCTGGCGGGCAGCACGCTCTCCACCCGGATCGGCAGACCCTTCACCTCCACGGGTTCACCACCGGGGGCGATCTGGCTGAGCAAGCTGCCATCGGCGCCGTACACATCCACTGGCCCCTGCTCACTGCTCAGGCTGAGCAGCACCGGCTCGCTGCCATCGGGCCGGGTTGGCAGCACCAGCCCCCACACCTGCTCGCCCAGCTGAGGGAAGCTCTGCAGCGGCAGTTGCAGCAGCGGACTCTTGCCCAGTTGCACCGTGATCGCCGCCAGGGCCCAGTCGGCCTGATAGAGGGTCACTCCCTGGAAGCGCAGCGGATGGTTGACGCTGATTTGCGCCTGCTTCAGCAGGCTGCCTTCGCTGCCGTCGCCCTCAAGGATGCGCAGCTGGGACGTGAATTGCTCTGGTAGGCCGGCGGGATCCCGTTGGATGGCGAAGCGGTCGAGGGCGAGAGTGAGCCGGCTGCTGCCGCGGCTGTCCATCAGCTCGAGGCTGCGGCCGGGGGCCAGGTATTGCTCGGCCCGCTGACCGCCTACGGCCCCCCAGGCGGCACCCAGCATCAACACCACCATGCCGGCATGGACGAGCATGGGGCCCACCCGGCCCACCACCCCCTTGCGGGCCGCCAGGCGCCCCTCCTGGAGCTGGATCTGCCAACCCTGACGCTGCAGCAGCTGGGCCAGCGTGTCCAGGCTGGAGCTGGGGCTAGGGGTGGGCAGGGTTTCGGCCACGCTCAATTTGCTGAGCTGGCGAGGGGAGCGGTAGTCGATCCAGCGCAGGGCGGCCTGCAGGGCGGGCCACTGGCGGCGCCAACTGCAGAGCAGCAGTGACAGGGCCAGCCAGGCCAGCAGCCCTAGAAACCAGCCGCTGGAATAGACATGGTCGAGCTGCAGGGCCATCACCCCATCGCCGCCCAGCAGGCCCAGCCAGGGTTGGGGGTCGTAAAGCCGGTGATAAAACTCGGCGGTTTCCTGCTGCGGGATGGCCGTGCCAACCCCGCTGGCGACGGCAATCACCAGCAGCAGCACAATCGCCAGGCGCAGATCGGAGATCCAGCCCAGCACCCGGGTGAAGCCTCTGATGGAGCTGGTCATCGCCAGTTGGCCACCAGGGTGAGGGCACCGGTGGTGACCAGCACCACGCCGCTGATCGGTGGCACCCATTGACCCACCCGGCGAAGGCTGAGTAGGTGCGGCAAACTGGCCGCCGCGGTGCCCGCCAGCAGCAGCGGCACGACCTGGCCCGCGCCGAAGCTGGTCAGCAGCAGCATCCCCACCAGGGGTTTGCCGTTTTGGGCTATCCAGGCCAGCAGCACCGCTAACACCGGCGTGGTGCAGGGGGTGGCCGCCAGCCCGAAGGCCAGGCCCGCAGCCATCGGCGCCAGTGGCGCCGGCACGCGGCGACGCCACACCTCCGGATCGGGGCCGGCGGGCAGGGGCAGCTTGAGCAGGCCAAGCAGGTTGAGCCCCATCAGCAGGGCCAGCACCGCCACCACAGTCGGAATCAGGCCAGGAATCTGGCCATAGATGCGGCCCAGCAGCCCACTCACCAAGCCCAGCAGCACCAGGGCCGCCACAATCCCTGCAGTGAAGCTGAGGCTGCGCAGCCAGGGGGTCTGACGCTGGGCCAATGCAGCACTGCCGGTTTCGTTGCTGAAGCCGGCCAGGTAGGCCAGGGTGATTGGCAACAGCGATAGCGAGCAGGGGCCCAGGCTGGTGAGCAGCCCGCCTGCAAACACCACGGCCACGGTGCCGGGTGAGGGGCTGGCCAGGGATTGCTGCAGCAGCGCCTCGCTGGTGCGGGCCCAATCGGCCAGTTGGGGCCCAAGGCTGATCATCTGGTCAGCCTATCGGGCGGCTGCGGTGCGCCGGCGGCGGGGGGTGGAGGCGAGGCCGCCTGCTTCCAGCGAGCAGCGGATCAGCAGGCCGCACACCAGCAGGCTGGCCATCAGCGAGTTGCCGCCGTAGCTGATCAGCGGCAAGGGCAGGCCGGTGGTGGGCATGGCGCCACTGGCCACCGCGATGTTGAGAATCGATTGACCCACCAGCAGGGTGGTGCAGCCGATGGCGATCAGGCGCTGCTGGTTGCTGCGGCAACTCAGAGCTACCCGCAGGCCCACAAAACCAAACAGCAGCAGAAACAGCAGCAGCACCACCGATCCCACAAAGCCAAACTCCTCGGCAAACACAGCGAAGATGAAATCGGTGCTCTGGATCGGCAGGTATTGCAGTTTCTGGGTGGATAGGCCAAAACCCTCCCCCAGAACGCCTCCCGAGCCGATGGCCAACAGGCTCTGCACCAGCTGGTAGCCATCGCCCTGGGCATCGCGCCACGGATCGAGAAACGACGCCACCCGCAGGCGCTGATAGTTGTTCATCAGGATGCTGGCGCTGCCGAGCAGACCCCCGGCACCGGCGGCCCCCAGCAGCAGGGGTAGAGAGAGGCCGCCGGCCAGCGCCATCAGCCAGAGCAGCAGGCCGGAAAGGGCGGCGGTGCTGAGGTTGGGCTGCTTGAGGATCAGCAGAATCAGCGCCCCGAACACCCCAAGCCACAGCAGCTTCTGATCGCCGCCGATGCGCTTCCAGTGGGCAAACAGCGCAGCCCCCTGCAGCACCAGGAAGGGCTTCACCAATTCCGACGGTTGCAGCTGGACGGGACCGACCACCAGCCAGCGGCTCGCCCCATTGACGGTGCTGCCGACCACCAGGGTGGCCGCAATCATGATGATGCCGACCCAGAGCCCCAGGGGGGCGAGGTGCAGCCAGCGCCGCAGGCTGGTGCGTAGGCCGAGCCAGAGCAGGCCCCAGCTGGCCACCATCCAGATGAGCTGGCGCTTGAGATAGAAGGCTCCATCGCCCATTTCCCGTTCCGCCACCCACCAGCTCGCTGAGGTGAGCACCAGCAATCCGATCACGCTCCAGAGCGCCACCATGCCCAGCAGCAGCCGCGCCTCTGCGGGCCACTGGTCCCAGGGCAGGGGCAACAGGCCTCCGCCGATGCTGCGGCTTGGCGAGGCGTTGCTGCTGGTGGTGTGGGTTGCGGTTCGGGCCAAGACAAGGAGTAAGGAGTGCCGGAGCGGCACCATCCTGAGGCCCTATTGAGCCGTGTTTGGGTGGTGGTTGTCGAGCCCCTTCGAGCCAATCGGTACCCAATAAAAAAGCCCAGCGAATGCCGGGCATGTGGGAGTTGTGTGGCCAGACCAGTGGAGCTTGACGAGACTCAGTTGCCGACGTTTTGTTGGCGACGGCCAGTGGCCAGTTCCACCTTGAGGATCTTGCCGCCCTGCTTCATGATTCGCTGCTGCTCAGCGAACCAGCTGTCGTAGGGCACCCATTTCGTGAAATAGGTGTTCTGCAGCTCGCGCTGGGTGCGGCTTTTCTCCGGACAGGGGATGCAGGCCGTGATCTTGAACAGACGCATGGTGGTGATCCTCGGGGTGTGCCGCTGGCAGCGGATCAGTTGCCCAGGCCGGAGCAAATGTAGTCGAAATACACCCCCATTTCACGGCCCGCATCAGGACCCACGAGGGCAGCCGTGGTTTCCTTCATGGCCTGGATCGACTGCACGGTGGCGCCGATGGGCACGCCTAGGGAGTTGTAGGTCTCTTTGAGGCCGTTCAGCACACGCTCATCGAGGATCGAGGTATCCCCCGCCAGCATGGCGTAGGTGGCGTAACGGAGGTAATAATCCAGGTCGCGGATGCAGGCCGCATAGCGACGGGTGGTGTACATGTTGCCGCCGGGACGGGTGATGTCCGAATACAGCAGCGACTTGGCCACGGCCTCTTTGATGATGGCTGAACCGTTGGCGCTGATGGTGGCAGCAGCCCGAACCCGCAGCTCACCGCTGGCGAAGTACTGCTCCAGGCGGCCCATGGCCGAACCGTCGAGGTACAGGCCCTGGACGTCGGCCTGGTTGATGACGTTAGTGATGGCGTCTTGCATGAATCCGGCTTGGGTGGCGGGGAATGGGGAAGGAACGTCGCCTCAGGAGAGGGCGCCGATGACGTAGTCGAAGTAGAAACCGGCTTCTTCAGCGTCAGAGCCCGTGAGCAGGCCCATGGCGGCGTTCTTCATTTCCCGCACGGACTCAGCCATGGCGTCCAGGGGAGTGCCGAGGGAGCGATACATCTCCTTGGCGCCGATGATGCCGATCTCTTCGATGGGCGTCACGTCACCGGCGATGATCCCGTAGGTCACCAGGCGCAGGTAGTAGTCCATGTCGCGAAGGCACGAAGCGGTCATCTCCTCGCCGTAGGCATTGCCGCCAGGGGAGATGACGTCGGGACGCCGCTGGAACAGGGCTCCGCCTGCGGTTTTCACGATGCGCTCGCGGCTCTCGCTAAGAACCTGAGCCACGCGAAGACGACGTTGACCAGCGCCCACGAAGGACTTGATCTGGTCGAGTTCGCCAGGGCTGAGGTAGCGGGCTTCGGCGTCCGCGTTGATGATCGAGTTGGAGACGATGCTCATGCAGTTCTGCCTCGAAACAAGCGGCCGCCTTGACGGAGACCGATATCCGGTGGGTAAGGGAAGGATCGACTCGCGCCGATCGTCGAATCATTCTGCGCTAAGCCCCCGCACAGCCCTTGGCAGCGGTAACAGTTCTTCACGGCGCTTTTGACTCGAAGATCCCTTGGGCTGCAATGGTTTTGGTCGATGTTGTTCATAGCGACCGACCGCAGCAATTGTTCATTATTCAGTGGCGCTGATTGGCGCACTTGTTTCACGGTGTGAATCAAAAGTTGTGGCAATTGATGTTTCTGAAGATGAAAAACCCCCCCCCCCGAAGCAAATTCGGGAGGTGGGAAGGTTCGTTAGTGGCCCCGTTGGCCCCTGCCTGTCGATTCAGATGGGGGCTTTCGGCCGAGGGGTGAGGCCGGCGTTGCCCCCATACAGCTCTGCGGTGCGGTTCACCGTGCTGAGGGGGATGCCATCGGCAGTTGCCAGGCCGCGCAGATAGGGAACGGTGTCCTGGCCAAAGGCTTGGCCATATTCTTCACTGCTCAGCAGGGCATCGACGGCCGCCTGTTGGCCTAGGCTGGCTCGTGTGGCCAGGAATGCACTCACTTCCTGGGGCTGGGCGGCCCGTCCGAGCAAGGCGAGGTAGGCGGCTGACGCTGCCCGAAGCAGCGCCATGCGGTTGAGGCGCTGTTGGAAGAGGTCGCTGCCAGCGATCTGGGTGACCAGTTCGGCCACGGTGAGCTGCTGGTTGCGGAATTGGGATTCCGCATCGCCCAGCCGCTCGGCGGCAAATGGAACCCGGTTGAGCAGTTGCTTGTAGACGCTCTCCAGGGCCTCCTGAACTTGGGTTTCGCTGCTGGTGCGGCCCACCTGCACGGGCCTGCCAACGCTCTGGCGACGGCTGAAGCCCTGGGGGCGGCCCGGTTGAATCGCCTTGGCCATCGCGGCGCCAGGTTGGCTGGCGAGTCCGCTGGTCTGGCCGCTGCCCACGGAGGCCCGCCAATTGCCGCTGATCGGGGTCCGCGTGCTGGGGGTGGAGGGTGGGCTGCCGCCGGGCGTTGAGGTCCAGAACCCTGTTGTGGTGGCTGGGGCTTGGTTCCAGCGCCGGGTCGGGGCTGGTGCTTGGCGAATGCTGCCGGGGCCCGTGGGAATGGCCGTTGCCTGGGCTGCCATCGTTTCCCCACCGGCGATCTGGGCGCTCCATCCACCCATCACCACGCGGGGGCGATCGGCCAGGTTGCGCGACACCGTGTCAGTGGTGGTGCGCAGGGTCTGGGGAGCGGCCACATCAGGGCGTTTGCCCGGGGTGATGTCGGCATAGGCCGCCGCATTGAAGGGCCGGTTGAGGGCTGGCACTTGGCGGGCATTGCGATCGCCGGCGGTGATGAACCGCTCATAAGGAACGGTGTCCTCGCCGAAGCAATCGTTGTATTCCCGGCTGTTCAGCATCTTGTCGACGACGCCGTAGAAGCCCGAGCGGGCGGCGGTGTCGAAGTAGGCGTCGATTTCCCAACGCCCGAAGCTGGGGCGGCCCAGGATGCGGCGGTGCATCACCTCGATCGCTTTGGTGATGTAGAGGCCACTCCAGTAGCGGCGCCGGAAGGCGGTGGAGCGGGCCACCTGACGCACGAATTCGCGCAGGCTGATGTCGCCGTTTTCGAGCTTGATTTCCTCGACTTTGTTGCGTTCACCGGCATAGCCAGCGGTGCCGAGGATCTGCACGTACACCGCGTTGATCACCGCCTGGGTGCTGGCCTCTGTGCCGCGCACGCTGGGCTGACCGCCGCGGCGGGGCACGGAACTGCCGCCGGTGGCGATCTGCTGCAGCCGCACCACCTTCGGGCCCACGCGGCGAGGCATGGCCTTGCGGAACTGGACGCTGTCCATCTGGCCCGGCTGGGCCAAGCCGTTGCCGATCAGGATCCGACGGCTGTCGTAGCCGTAGGGCGCTGGGCGGGTGGCCACCGAAGCGGTGCCAGAGGGGAAGATGGCGCCGTAGTTGAGGGCCAGCGGGTCATTGCCGCCGCCGTAGACGTGCTGGTCGGGGAAGGGCTGGCGGTAGGAGGCGTAGAGGGTGACGTACTGGGGGGCGCCTTCAAACGGTGCGCTGAAGCGGAACAGCTTGCGGTTGGACCCCCAGCCGGCGCTCTCCTGGGCTTCTTCACCCAGATCCCGCAGGTAGGGCACGGTTTCCTCCCCGAACACCCGGGCGTACTCGATGGTGTTGATCAGGGCATCCACGAGGCCGTTGAGCCCCTGGGCGCTGACGATGTCGAAGTAGCGGGTGAACTCCTCGCGGGAGCTGATGCCCCGGCCGAGGAAGTGGCGGAAGGCCAGCTCGACGGCCCGGCTGTTGGAGAAGCGGCCGAAGAATTGCTGTCGGTATTCCTTGCTACGGCCGAGGGCGCGGATGAACTCGCGCATCGACAGCTGGCCCTGGCGCACCTGGGTGGCCTCCACCGGGCAGGGCATCTGGCTGTAGGCCTTGGCGATGTCGCGTTCAAACACCTGGCGATAGGCCGCGCGGATCACCTCGGCCTTTTGAGCGCCACTGAGGCGCGGCCGCATGATGAAGCGCTGCTTGCCATCGGCTGCGAGGGCGTAGGTGGCCGGCAGCTGCAGACCCTGGTTCTCAGGGCTGCCGAGGCGCTGGCGGGTCGAGGGGGTGGGCACCTCCAGCTCGGCGATCAGCACGTTGAAGTACTGAATCACCAGCTGGCGGGCCTGGGGATTGTCCTTGCAGAGGCCGGCGGCGGCGGCGCGCATCTCCTGCAGCGCCACATTGGTGGCGGCCAGGGAGCAGGCCTTCTCGAGCACGTCGCGCAGGCCGCGGGTGTTGACGGCCAGGATGCTGGGATCGCCAGCCACCAGGGCATAGCCCACGTAGCGCAGGAACCAGGCCATGTCGCGCAGCGATTTGCGCATCCGGTCGGTGCCGTAGCGGCCCACCGCGATCGGGCTGAAGCCGGTGGGCAGCACCACGCGCACGTCGGCATCGCCGCCGGCGCCCTCGAGCAGACGGGTGATCAGGTTGCCGCCGGAGCTGTCGGTGCCCTGGGCGAAGGTTTGCACCGAGCGCTGGAAGGCGGCCTGGTCGGCGGCGAGGGGCGTTTCATTGCCGCTGGCTTTAGCGGAAATGCTTAGGGGCGCATCCAGATAGGAGAGCGGCGTGCCGCCGGCAAAGATCCGGTTGGCCGCCTTGGCCACGATGAAGTCGGCATTTTCCGAGATCCGGCGCGCGGCCTCCAGCCGCTGCTGACCGCTCTGGAAGAAGGCCACCAAAGTGTCGAGTTCCCCGCCGTCGGGGAAGCGGTCCTGTTGCTCCGCCTGACGGACGCTGGAGAGCGGCAGGGTGTCGTAGCGCTGGGGGGAAACCCTGGTGCTGCCGCTGCTGGCGGTCACGGTCATTGACGAGAGCGAACCGGGCTGGGCCACATTACGGCGGGCCCTCTGGGCCTTCGTCGGGCCATGAACAAATGTTTGCAGCCGCGTCGGGGTCCGCTGTTTGGATCGGGCGCGCAGGCATGAAAAGCTCGGCCGGTTGCCGTTCACGATTCCTGTGCCTGCCCCCGTGCCCGCCAGTGATGCCGCCACGCCAGTGGTGAGCGCCTTCTACGACCGCTTCCCCTACCCAGGCGATCCCCTTCAGGACGGCCCTCCACCGGGATACAACTGGCGCTGGTGCGTTGACAGCGCCTGGGCCGCCGCCTTCGGTGGCCTTCCGTCCCGCCCCAGCAGCGGCCCGCGCAGCTGGCGGATCCTCGATGCCGGCTGCGGCACCGGCGTCAGCACCGACTACCTCTGCCATCTGAATCCCGGTTCCTCGGTGCTGGCGGTGGACATCAGTCCGGGCGCTCTTGAGGTGGCGAGCTCGCGCACCCGCCGCTCCGGGGCCGCAGCCCAGGTGCGCGAGCTGCGTATCGAGCAGCGCAGCCTGCTCGACCTGGCCGGGGAGGGTCCGTTCGACTACATCAATTCGGTGGGGGTGTTGCACCATCTGCGCCAGCCGGAAGCCGGCCTGCGGGCCTTGGCGGGGCTGCTGCGGCCCGGTGGCCTGCTCCATCTTTTTCTGTACGCCGACGGTGGTCGCTGGGAAATTCACCGCACCCAGCGGGCCCTGGCGCTGCTGGGTGCAGGAACAGGCGATGAAGGCCTGCGCCTGGGCCGGCAACTGCTGGCGGAGCTGCCCGAAACCAATCGGCTGCGCCGCCACCACGAGCAGCGCTGGGCCCTCGATACGACGGCCGATGCCAACTTCGCCGACATGTACCTCCACCCCCAGGAGACCAGTTACAACCTGGACCGCCTGATGGTGTTCGTGGCCGCAGCTGGTCTCGAGTTCGTCGGGTTCTCCAACCCGGAGGTGTGGGATCCGGCGCGGCTGCTGCAGGGTGACCTGCTGGAGCGGGCCCAGGCCCTCAGCCCTCGCGATCAGTGGACTCTGGTCGAGGAGCTCGACCCCGACATCAGTCACTTCGAGTTTTTCCTGAGCCAGGGTGCGGTCTGCCTCCCGGACTGGGGTTCCGATGCTGCCCTCCTGGCCGCCCGTGCTGAGGTCAACCGCTGCCTCTGGGGCTGGCCATCGACCAGTCTGATGGGCCCCGATCTGATGCCACTCAGCCTCAGCGCGGAGGGCCTCAGCCTGATGCGGGCACTGGAGGCCGCCCCAGAGCTGGCGATCGACGAGCTGCCCCTGGATTGGCCCCTTGCTCAGCGGCTTGCGGTGGCCCGTCAGCTGCTGGAGCAGCGCGTGTTGCTGCCCGTGCTTTGACCCGCACGTGATAGATTCCACGCGCCTTTTCAGGGGTTGAACGCGGTTGTCAGTTTCCCTCCCCTGCTCCTCCGTTCCCGACTCCGGGAGTGCCGCTCTGCCGGCCTCTTCCGTCTGCGTGGACCTGGAGCAGATGGTGGACTCCACCGCCGTATCGATCCCTGTGGTGGTGGCACCTGCGGCGCACGATCGTGCCTCGGCCGACCCCAGCACCAGCGCTGATCCCAGCAATGGAATGGGCGATTACTTCCGGCTCCAACGGCGGTTGTTGCTGGCCACCATGCTGCTCTCCGCAGCGGCAGTGGTCGTCACCGCCCTCGTCGGTTCCCTTGCCACGGCCTTCAGCCTGTTGGTGGGTGCCCTGGCTGGATTGCTCTACCTGTGGCTGTTGAGCCGCAGTGTCACCCGGCTGGGGGAAAACTCCCGCCGCTTGAGCAGGGCCCAGCTGCTCGTGCCGGTCGCTCTGGTGCTCGTCTCCACCAGGGTCCCCCAGCTCTCCACCCTGCCGGCCCTGTTGGGCTTCCTGCTCTACAAACCGGCGGTGATCCTTCAGGCCGTCTTCGACTCCTGATCCCCACACCGTTCCGTCGCTCCGGCGACCCCGAACTCCCCTTCGCTGGCTCCGATGCCTCTCCTTCTCCCCTTTGCTGAACTGGAGGTTGGTCAACACCTCTACTGGCAACTCGGCAACCTCAAGATCCATGGCCAGGTATTCCTGAGCTCGTGGGTTGTGATCGGTGCCCTTTTGGCCCTGGTGGTGGTCGGCACCCGCAAGTTGGAGCGTGATCCCCGCGGCACCCAAAATCTGCTCGAGTTCGTGTGGGATTACATCCGCGACCTCTCGCGCGAGCAGATCGGTGAGAAGGCCTACCGCGACTGGATGCCCTTCATCGGCACCCTGTTTCTGTTCATCTTCGTGAGCAACTGGGGCGGAGCCTTGGTGCCCTGGAAGCTGATCCACCTTCCCAGCGGCGAGCTCGGTGCTCCCACCGCCGACATCAACACCACGATTGCGCTGGCGCTGCTCGTGTCGCTGGCCTATTTCTATGCCGGCTTGAGCCGCAAGGGTCTGCGTTACTTCGAGTACTACGTGGAACCCACCCCGATCATGCTGCCGTTCAAGATCGTCGAGGATTTCACCAAGCCTCTCTCCCTCTCCTTCCGTCTCTTCGGCAACATCCTGGCCGACGAGTTGGTGGTGGCGGTGCTGGCGTTCTTGGTGCCCCTGATCGTGCCCCTGCCGGCCATGTTCTTGGGACTGTTCACCAGCGCCATTCAGGCCCTGATCTTCGCCACCCTTGCCGCCTACTACATCGGTGAGGCGGTGCACGAGGAGCATCACTAGGTGCCTCCACTCAGCAGGGTTGCTCAGGCGCTCTGCTAAATCTCACTCGCGCAGGTCCGGATGCACCCCGGGCCCATTCCTTCGGGGATGTCCCAGGCGCAGGGTTTCAATCCCGGTCCACTACGCGCTGTCAAGGCGCCTCCCATCCCCCACTCCACCATGGATTCCATCACCTCCGCTGCGTCTGTTGTGGCCGCTGGCCTGGCTGTCGGCCTCGGTGCCATCGGCCCCGGCATCGGTCAGGGCACCGCAGCTGGCGGCGCCGTTGAAGGCATTGCACGTCAGCCCGAAGCCGAAGGCAAGATCCGCGGCACCCTGCTGCTGTCTTTGGCCTTCATGGAAGCTCTCACCATCTACGGCCTCGTGGTCGCCCTGGTGCTGCTGTTCGCCAACCCCTTCGCCGGTTGATCGTTGCGTGAGTGGACGGAAGGTGGGGGCTTGAGCCCCTGCCCTCCCAGCCTCACGACCGCCCATCCCGCTCGATCGTTCCAGCGCCCTCGCCCCAATGACCAGCTGGCTTCTGCTCGCCGAAGCAGGTGTCCCGGAGGGAGGTCTGTTTGACCTCGACGCCACACTCCCGCTCATGGCGGTGCAGGTGGTGCTCCTCACCTTCATTCTGAATTCGTTGTTCTTCCGCCCCGTTGGCCGGGCCGTGGAGGACCGCGAGAGCTTTATTTCCACCAGTCGCGCCGACGCCAAGCAGAAGCTGGCTCAGGTTGAACGGCTGGAGTCCGACCTCAAGGAGCAGCTCAAGGACGCGCGTCAGCAGTCCCAGAAGCTGATTCAGGAGGCGGAACAGGAAATGGATCGTCTCTACCGCGATGCCCTGGCGGCCGCTACAGCGGATGCCAATGCATCCCGGGAGCAGGCTCGCCGCGAGATCGATGCCCAGAGGGATCAGGCGATGACCCAGCTCAACAAGGATGCCGACAAGCTCGGTGACCTGATCGTGTCCCGCTTGCTGGCCACCTCATGACCCACCTGCTGCCACCCTTGCTCGCCAGTCACGGCGGCTTTGGTCTCAATCTCAACCCGTTTGAGACCAACATCATCAACCTGGCGATCGTCATTTTTGGCCTCTGGAAGTTTCTGCCCGGTTTCCTGGGCGGCATCCTGGAGCGCCGTCGCAACGCCATTCTGAGCGACCTTCAGGACGCTGAAGAGCGTCTGGCCTCCGCCACCACGGCCCTGGCCCAGGCCCAGCAGGACCTGGCGGCTGCTCAGCAGAAAGCTGACCAGATCCGCACGGATGGTCAGGCCCGCGCCCAGGCGCTGCGCCTGGAGAGTGAAAAGCGCACCATTGAGGAGATGGCCCGCCTCAAGCAGGGTGCCATGGCCGATCTCAGCTCTGAGGCGGCCCGGGTTACAGACCAGCTGCGCCGTGAGGCTGCCAACCGCGCCATCGCCAAAGCGCTCGCCACCCTCCCTGGGAAGCTCGATGCCGATGCGCAAGCGCGGTTGATCGATCAGTCCATCACCACCCTGGGGAAAGCCTGATGCCACTCCTCAACTCGATTGCCACCCCCTACGCCGAAGCCCTGCTGCAGGTTGCTGAGTCGCGCAAGGAAACCGACACCGTGGCTGACCAGGCCAAGGGTGTGTTGGCGGTGCTCAACTCCAGCCCTGAACTGCGCGCAGCTCTCGCGTCTCCAGTGCTTGAGCCCGAGGCCAAGAAGGCCGCGCTGGCCAGCCTGTTCAACGACCAGGTGACTCCATCTTTTCAGAACCTGCTCAAGCTGCTGGCGGATCGTCAGCGCCTGCCCATGCTCGATGCGGTGCTGGCTCGTTTCCTTGAGCTCTACCGAGAGCTGCGCAACATCACCCTGGCCAAGGTCACCTCGGCCGCAGTGCTCACCGAAGAGCAACAGGCTGTGCTCAATCAAAAAGTGCAGGCGATCGCCGGTTCTAAGGCCGTGGAATTCGACCTCGCAGTGGACCCCAGCCTGATCGGTGGCTTCATCGTCAGCATGGGTTCCCAGGTGATCGACGCCAGCCTTTCCGGTCAGGTGCGCCGCCTCGGGCTGGCGCTGGCCCAGGTGAGCTAGCTCGGCTGCCAATTCCGGCCTTTCGGTCACCCCTTCTCCGCTTCAACGCCTCCCCTTTCATCAGCTCCCCCTGTGGGGACTTCCTCCCATGGTTTCCATCCGCCCCGACGAGATCAGCGCCATCCTCAAGCAGCAGATTGAGGACTACGACAAGTCGGTCTCGGTCAGCAACGTCGGAACCGTGCTGCAGATCGGCGATGGCATCGCCCGCGTGTATGGCCTGCAGCAGGTGATGGCCGGCGAGCTGGTGCAGTTTGAAGACGGCACCGAAGGTATCGCCCTCAACCTCGAGGACGACAACGTGGGTGTGGTGCTGATGGGCGAAGGCCGCGGCATCCAGGAAGGCAGCACCGTCAAGGCCACCGGCAAGATCGCCGCCGTGCCCGTGGGCGACGCCATGCTCGGCCGGGTGGTGAATTCCCTCGGCCAGCCGATCGATGGCAAGGGCGACATCGCCACCACCGAAACCCGCCTGATCGAATCGATGGCGCCTGGGATCATCCAGCGCAAATCGGTGCACGAGCCCATGCAAACGGGCATCACCGCCATCGACGCGATGATCCCCATCGGCCGTGGCCAGCGCGAACTGATCATCGGCGACCGCCAGACCGGCAAGACCGCCATTGCGATCGACACGATCATCAACCAGAAGGGTGAAGACGTTGTCTGCGTCTATGTGGCCGTGGGCCAGAAGGCTGCTTCCGTGGCCAACGTGGTGGAAGTGCTGCGCGAGAAAGGCGCCCTCGACTACACCATCGTGGTGGCCGCCAGTGCCTCCGAGTCGGCCGCACTGCAATACCTCGCTCCTTACACCGGCGCAGCCCTGGCTGAGTCGTTCATGTACAAGGGCAAAGCCACCCTGGTGATCTACGACGACCTCACCAAGCAGGCCCAGGCCTACCGCCAGATGTCGCTGCTGCTGCGCCGTCCCCCCGGTCGTGAGGCCTACCCCGGCGACGTGTTTTATTGCCACAGCCGCCTGCTGGAGCGCGCCGCCAAGCTGAGCGATGCCATGGGCAAGGGTTCGATGACCGCCCTGCCAATCATCGAGACCCAGGCCGGAGACGTGTCGGCCTACATCCCCACCAACGTGATCTCGATCACCGATGGTCAGGTGTTCCTCAGCTCCGACCTGTTCAACTCCGGTCTGCGCCCCGCCATCAACGTGGGCATCTCGGTGAGCCGGGTGGGCGGTGCCGCCCAGACCAAGGCCATCAAGAAGATCGCCGGCACCCTGAAGCTGGAACTAGCCCAGTTCGACGAGTTGGCCGCGTTCTCCCAGTTCGCCTCCGACCTCGACGCCGCCACCCAGCAGCAGCTGGGGCGTGGCAAGCGCCTGCGCGAGATCCTCAAGCAGCCCCAGTTCAGCCCCCTGATCCTGGCCGAGCAGGTCGCCGTCGTGTATGCCGGTGTCAAGGGCTTGATCGATGAAGTGCCCGTGGAGTCGGTCGTGCAGTTCTGCCGCGAGCTGCGCGACTACCTCAAGAGCAACAAGGCCGACTACATCTCCAGGGTGCAGACCGAGAAGCAGCTCAGCGACGAAGCTGAGGCCATGCTTAAGGATGCGATCAACGAGGTGAAGTCGACCATGCTCGCCTCCGTTTAGGGAGGGGGAGTACCGATGGCAAACCTCAAGGACATCCGCGACCGGATCAGTTCGGTCAAGAACACCCGCAAGATCACCGAGGCCATGCGTCTGGTGGCGGCCGCCAAGGTGCGCCGTGCCCAGGAGCAGGTGCTGCGCAGCCGGCCCTTCGCCGACCGCCTCGCTCGCGTGCTGGAAAATCTCCAGTCGCGCATGCGCTTTGAAGATGCCGATGCTCCCCTGCTGGAGCAGCGCGATGTGGCCACCATTACCCTGATGGCGGTGACCGGCGATCGCGGTTTGTGCGGCGGCTACAACGCCAACATCATCAAGCGCACCGAGCAGCGCGTTGCTGAGCTCAAGGGCCAGGGCTATGCCGTGGATCTGGTGTTGATCGGCCGCAAGGCGATCACCTATTTCCAGAATCGCGCCAGCCAATACACCATTCGGGCCACCTTCACGGGCCTCGAGCAGGTTCCCAAGGCGAATGAGGCGATGGGCATCGCCAACGAGGTGCTGGCGGAGTTTCTCGCCGGCACCACCGACCGGGTGGAGATCATCTTCACCAAGTTCATCAACTTGGTGAGCTCCAAGCCGGTCATCCAGACCCTGCTGCCCCTGGATCCCCAGGGCATTGCTATCCCTGAAGACGAGATCTTCCGTCTGACCACCCGGGATGGTCAGCTGGGTGTGGAAGTGGGTACGGCCGCCAACCCGCAGCCCAAGCTGCCGTCCGACATCGTGTTCGATCAGAGCCCGGATCAGCTGCTCAATGCGCTACTGCCGCTGTATCTGGAAAACCAGTTGCTGCGCTCCCTCCAGGAGGCTGCTGCTTCCGAGCTCGCCAGCCGGATGACGGCCATGAACAACGCCAGCGACAACGCCAAGGCGCTCGCCAAGACCCTCACCCTCGACTACAACAAGGCGCGTCAGGCGGCCATCACCCAGGAGATCCTGGAAGTGGTGGGCGGCGCCGCGGCCATGGCCTGAGCACAGCCTCTTCACGCTGCCGTCAGCGCTCCATCCCCGAACTCCCCGCCACCGCGTGGAGGTCGGGGATTTTTGTGCGCTGCTGCGGCTGAGATGCTGGAGCGGAATTCCTGTGCGTTGTGGAGGAGCCGATGCTCCAGCCGTTGCCTGCCGCTGCCGGGCTGGCGATCGAGACCCTGTTCCCCGTGGCGCTCGGACGGGTGCAGCTGTTGCCCGATCCACTCGAGACGGCGCTTCAGATTCAGGCGATGAATAGCCTCAGAGGTGAGGCTGGCTCGAATCCGGATCCCGGCTGTGCCTGGACGGGGGATCTCAACGGCGTGTGGCAGCTGCAGCGCCATCGCGTCTTTGCGCCCTTGATCGCCGTTCTGGCTGGTCACGCGCAGGCCTACCTGCAGCAGCTCGGCTTTGATCACGCCAAGACGGCCCTGCACATTCAGCGCTGCTGGCCGGTGCTCAGCGAGGCGGGGCAGGTGGTGGGCCGGCACCACCACCCCAATGCCCATCTCAGTGCCATCTACTACCTCAGTGGCGATGGCACCGGGCGCAGCGGTTGTCTGCGCCTGTGGCCGAAGCGGCAGATCAACGAGCTGGTGCCGGGCATGGCCGTGGGGCACGGCGGTCCCCTCGCCCCCTCGCCCTGGACCGCTCCCTGGGTGGATGTGGCTCCCCAGGCCGGCCTGCTGCTGCTGTTCCCCAGCTGCCTGGATCACGCCGTGCTGCCCAACGAGGACCCCGACGATCTGCGCTGCTCCCTCAGCATCGATTTCGCTTTGAGCGCACCTGCCGCTGAGGCCGGAGCTACGCCGCCGGAATACCTGGCCCCCCACCCCAGCCAGTGGCAGGAGTTGTGAGCCCGCCCGCCGGGTGCGTGGAGGCGGGCTGGGAAGATGGGGCATCGCAGCTCCGATCCGGCCCCTCCCGTGACCGATCCCCAGACCTTCACGATCACCGCCGCATTTGAAGGCGCCCAGCACACTTTCCCCTGCCGCAGCGACCAGACCGTGCTGGCCGCGGCCGAGGCGGCCGGCGTGCCCCTGCCCAGCTCCTGCTGTTCGGGGGTGTGCACCACCTGTGCGGCGCTGATCAGCGAGGGCAGCGTGCACCAGCCCGACGCCATGGGCGTCAAGGCCGAGCTGCAGCAGCAGGGCTATGCCCTGCTCTGCGTCTCCTTTCCCCTGGCGGATCTCAAGCTCCAGGCAGGGATGGAGGACGCCCTCTACGAAGCCCAGTTCGGCCAATACCAGAAGTGAGCAGCTCGGCGCTCAGCCTGCGCCCCGTCACCTTGCGTCTCCCCCGCGGCCCCGGCTCGCTGCTGGTCCAGATCGAAACCGCCCTGGCGGCTGAGGGGCAGCCGTTGCGCTGGGCGATCGTCGCGGTGGAGCCGGCCGCTGCATCCACGCTGGATGTGGTGCTGACGATTGAAGCGGTGGTGCTGGCATGACAGCCTCCCGGCCCCTGCCCACCCTGCTGGTGATTCCCACCGGCATCGGTTGCGAGCTCGGCGGTTACGCGGGCGATGCCCTGCCTGCCGCCCGCTTGCTGGCGGCGGCCAGCGGCTGCCTGATCACCCACCCCAACGTGATGAACGGGGCGGCTCTCTACTGGAGCGACCCGCGCATCCACTACGTGGAGGGATCGGCGTTGGATCGTTTCGCCGCCGGGGCCCTGGCGTTGCAGCCGGTGCGCCGGCAGCGGGTGGGCCTGCTGCTCGATGCCGGTATCGAGGAGGAGTTGCGCTGGCGTCACCTGCAGGTGGCTGAGGGCTGTCGCGCCAGCCTGGGTTTGGAGATCGGCCCTGTGGTCACCACCGATGCGCCCCTTGAGGTTTCCTTGCGCCAGGGGGCCAGCGGTGCCAGCTGGGGGCAGCTCGGCCGCCCCGACGCCCTGCTGCGGGCTGGCCGGCAGCTGCAGGCGGCTGGGGCCACGGCGATCGCCGTGGTGGCCCGCTTTCCGGAGGATCCCGGCAGTGAGGCCCTGGCGGCCTATCGCCAGGGCTCTGGCGTGGATGCCCTAGCCGGCGCCGAAGCGGTGATCAGCCATCTGCTCAGCCGGGAGCTGGGGATCCCCTGCGCCCATGCCCCGGCCCTCAGCCCGCTGCCGCTCGATCCGGATCTCGATCCGCGGGCGGCGGGGGAGGAGCTGGGCTACACGTTTTTGGCCTGCGTGCTGGTGGGCTTGAGCCGGGCGCCCGATCTGGTGTCGCTGGCAGCTGGTGCGTCCGCGCCCTGGGCAGCGGGTGCAGACCTGCTGCAGATCGGTGACGTGGGGGCCGTGGTGGCACCCGCAGGAGCCCTTGGCGGTGCCGCCGTGCTGGCCTGCGCCGAGCGCGGCATTCCCGTGATCGCTGTGCACAACCCCTGTGTGCTGGCGGTGTCGGCGGAGGCCCTGGGGCTCGAGGTGCTGACGGCGGGCAGCTATGCGGCAGCGGCGGGGCTGCTGCTGGCCCTGCGGGAGGGGATCTGCACCGCTGCCCTGGAGCGGCCCCTGCCCCGCCTGCGCTAGTTACTGCAGGCAGGCCATCGGGTGTCGGGGTGTCACCCCCAGGGCCCGGGCCACGCCCGGGTGGCACACGGCCCCAGCCGCGGTGTTGAGGCCTGAGAGCAGCTCGGGGCGATCGGTGACGGCCTCCACCAGGCCCCGCCCGGCCATCACCAGGATGTAGGGCAGGGTGACGCTCACCAGGGCTTCGGTGGAGGTGTAGGGCACGGCGCCGGGCATGTTGCCGACGGCGTAGTGCTGCACGCCGTGGAGGGTGTGCACCGGATTGGTGTGGGTGGTTTCGCGGCTGGTGGCAATGCAGCCCCCCTGGTCGATCGCCACATCGACGATCACCGAGCCAGGCTGCATCTGCTGCACCAGCGCTTCACTCACCAGGGTGGGAGCGCGGCCGCCGGCCGTGAGCACGGCTCCGATCAGCAGGTCGGCCTCCGGCACCAGGCGTTCGATCAGGCTGCGGTTGCTCACCAGGCTCACCAGGCGCCCGCGGCGGTGGGCCTCCAGGTTGCGCAATTTCTGGGGCGAGCGGTCCAGCAGAAACACCTCCGCGTCCATCGCGGCGGTGATCCGGGCCGCATTCCAGCCCACACTGCCTGCCCCCAGCACGACCACCCGGGCCGGCCGCACCCCGGTGCAGCCGCCCATCAGGATGCCGCGCCCGCCGTGGGGTTTTTCCAGCAGGTGGGCCCCCACCTGGGCGGCGATGCGGCCGGCGATCTCGCTCATCGGCGCCAGCAGGGGCAGGGAGCCGTCGTCGAGCTGCACCGTTTCGTAGGCCAGCGCTGTGGTGCCGGCCGCCAGCAGGGCCCGTCCCACATCGGGATAGGCCGCCAGGTGCAGGTAGGTGAACAGCACCAGGTCGGGGCGCAGGAAGGCAAATTCCTCCGGCTGGGGCTCCTTCACCTTCACCACCAGGTGGGCGGCCCAGGCCTCCTCTGCGCTCACCAACCGGGCGCCGGCGGCGGCAAACTGCTCGTCCGTGAATCCTGCCCCCAGGCCAGCGCCGGCCTGGATGCGCACCTCCATGCCCTGGTTCACCAGGTCGCCGGCGGCGTCGGGTGTGAGGGCCACCCGCTGCTCATCGCGCTTGATTTCCGCTGGCACGCCGATGCTGGCCATTGGTGCCGTGTGGCCCGCGCCGGGGCTGGGGGCTGCCATGGATCAGCTACGCAGACGTCCCTCCAGATTGGCGGCGGCGATCGGCATCCGCCAGCCACTGCCAAACGACCGGCTGCCGATCTTGAGCAGGGGCGGGGCCTGGCGCCGCTTGAATTCGGCCCGGCGCAGCAGCGCCATCACCCGATGGGCCAGCTCGGCCGGGGTGCCGTCGGCGATCAGCGCCTCCGGGCTTTGCAGGTGTTCGATGTAGCGGCGCAGGATCGGATCGAGCACGGCGTAGTCGGGCAGCGAATCGCTGTCGCGCTGATCGGGCTGCAGCTCGGCGCTGGGCGGCTTCTCGCGGATGGCCTGCCCCACCAGCTCGCCATCGGCCGGCAGCCCCAGCGCGCGGCGGCAGGGGCCGGCGGCAGGGCTGTCGAGCCAGGCGCAAAGGGCAAACACGGTGGTTTTGTAGAGGTCGCCGATCACCGCCAGGCCACCGTTCATGTCGCCGTAGAGGGTGCAGTAGCCCACGGCCAGCTCACTTTTGTTGCCGGTGGAGAGCAGCAGCTGGCCCTGCTGGTTGGCCACCGCCATCAGCAGAGTGCCGCGGATGCGCGACTGCAGGTTTTCGGCGGCCAGGCCGGCGGGCGGGCCGGCCAGCACCGGCGTGAGGGCGGCGTCGAAGCCGGCCATCAGCGGGGCGATGGGCGCGATCTGGGTGGTCAGCCCCAGCCGGGCGGCCAGGGCCTGGGCGTCGCGCAGCGACCCCTCCGAGCTCCAGGGGGAGGGCATCAGCAGACCCTGCACCCGCTCGCCCCCCAGGGCGGCGGCGGCGATCACGGCCACCAGGGCCGAATCGATGCCGCCGCTCAGCCCCAGCAGCGCAGCGTGGAAGCCGCATTTGCGGGCGTAGTCGGCCACGCCCAGCACCAGGATGCGGAACAGTTGCTCGAGCGGCTCGGGCACCGGGGTGAGCAGGAGGGCGTCCGGGTGGGGGGTGCTGGGGGCGGCGCAAGGTGCGGCATCCCAGGTCAACACCTGCTCTCGGCCACAGGCCAGCTGGCACACCACTGCCCTGCCGGCATCCGGCCCGCCCCTGGGATTCATCACGAAGCTGGCGCCATCGAACACCAGCTCGTCGTTGCCGCCCACCTGGTTGACGTAGACCACCGGGCAGCTCAACCGGGTGGCGGCACGGTGGGCCAGGCTCTGGCGCAGGGCCACTTTGGCCTGGCCAAAAGGGGACGCCGAGAGGTTGAGCAGCAGGTCGACGTGGTGCGGGAGCAATTCGGCGACGGGATCGGCTCCAGCCAGGCGGTGGCCCTGCAGCTCCTCCTCCACCCAGAGGTCTTCGCAGATCGTCAGCCCGAGGCGCCAGCGGCGGCCGCCCTGTTCCAGCTCGAGCAGGCTCGGCTCGCTGGCGGCGCAGAAGTAGCGCTGTTCGTCGAAGACGTCGTAGGTGGGCAACAGCCGTTTGCGGGCCACCACCCGCCATCTGCCGGCTTGCACCAGGGCCACGGCGTTGAACAGGTTGGGCAACGCCGCCGCGCCATTGGGTTCGGCGATGCCCACCAGCACGGCCAGCTGGGGCAGCTCCTCCGCCAGGGCGTCGGCCAGTTGCTGCAGCACAACACCCTGCTGGGTGATCAGGCTCGGCCGCAGCAGCAGGTCGCGCGGCGGGTAGCCCCAGAGCGAGAGCTCGGGGGTGACCACCAGGCTGGCCCCCTGGGCAGCAACCTGGTGGCAGGCCGCCAAAATCCGCGCGCCGTTGCCCGCCAGGTCGCCCACCAGCGGATTGAGTTGGGCCAGGGCGAGGCGCATCAGGGGCTTTCGAGGTGGCGGTCGAGGCGGCGGGTGTGGCTCGAGCGGGTCAGCCCATAGAGATTGTGCTCCAGCAGCAGCGGCATCAAGGCGGCGGGGATCTGGCTGGGGTCTGGGTTCTGGCGCACCGCCGAGCTGGCGGTGGCGGGCACCTCCAGGTTGAGGCTGATCACCCGGCCGCCGAGGGCCTCGAGCGCCTCGACGCTGCCCGGCTGCAGGGGCCAGCCGGCCCGGGGGGCGATGGCCAGCAGGCAGCGCTCCAGCACCGCCTGGGCCTGCTTCCAGCTGGGGATCTGGGGAGCCAGATCGCTGCCCACCACAAACACCAGCTCGCGGCCGGGCCAGCACGCCGCCGCCCGATCCAGGGCGGTGATCGCCCACGGGCTGCTCAGCTCCTGCCGGTGGCTGAGCCGGGGGTTGCCGATGGCGGCCACCAGTTGGCCGAGCAGGGCCGCCCGCTGCTCTAGGGGCGCGCCGTGTTGCTTGTGGGGGTTGTCGCTGGCCCAGGTAACCACCGTGGGATAGAGCTGCAGCAGCTCCTCCAGCAGGGCCTGGTGGCCGCGGGTGGGCGGATCGGCGCTGGTGCCGAACAGGGCGACCGGGCCTTCGCCAGCCTCAACGGACCAAGTGCTCACGGCAGCAGAGCCTGCAGGTTGGCCGGTGGCTCGGGGCGATCGCCCAGCCACAGGCGCGCCTGGGGATCGGTGCGGGCTAGGCGGCGCAGCAGGGCCCCGGGGCGCCCTCCCCGTTGGGCGCCCCGCAGCAGTTCGGCGGCCGCCAGCCGGCCCGTGAGCCGGGTGGTGTGCACAGCCAGGGCCGCCTGGGCCAGGGCCACCGGCGCGGCCGGCGCCAGGCTGAGCCCGCCGGTGAGCGGCGCCGCCAGCAGCAGCAGCTGGCGCAGCGCCCCCAGCAGCAGCTGGATGCCGAGCTGGGCGCCCCCCAGCAGGGCGTTGTGGCCCGAGAGCCGCCGTAGCAGTTGGCGGGCGCCGGCACCGTGCATGGGCAGGCCGTAGAGCTGGCAGAGCTGCAGCACCAGGGCGGTGTCGCAGGCCAGGCCGCCGGCCAGATCCAGCAGCACCAGAGGGTTGGCGGCCACGCCCGTGGCCTTGAGGGCGGCGAAGCGGCCGATTAGGGATTGGGCGGCCTGGCGGCTGGCCCCCAGACGCCAGCGCTGCAGGACCTGGTGGAAGCGGTCGGCGGCGCCGAGAGAATTGAGGGCCAGCAGTAGCGCTCCGTGCTGCTCCAGCAGCTGTACCAACGCCTGGCGCAGCGGTGCCACCCGGGGCGGCTGGGGGACGCTGCGCACCCGGCCATCGGCCAGCAGCTCGGGCTGGCGCGGTGCAGCGGCCACCGGGATCAACTCCAGGTGCCGGGCGGCGGCGGGCAGGCGCCGCTGGATGCTGGCGATCAGCTCGGCTTGCTCCGCGTCGCTCCAGCAGTCGCAGCGGTTGAGCACCAGCAGCAGCGGCTTGCCGCTGGCCAGTAGGGGCGCGAGGGCGTCGTGCTCGACGCTGGTGAGGTCGCCATCGAGTACAAGCAGCACTAGGTCGGCGCCCAGGGCCACCCGGGCCGCTAGCCGAGCCCGGGCTGCAGCGGCAATTTCATCGATGCCGGGGGTGTCCACCAGTTCCACCCGCTGCAGGCCAGCAATCGGCTGATTCCAGGCCCGGGCGGCCTGGTGGCGGGTGCAGCCATGGGCCACGTCGGTGGCGAAGGCCGCCTCCCCTAGCAGGGCATTGAGCAGGCTCGACTTGCCCACCCCCACCCGGCCGAACACGGCCACCCGCAGGCAGCGTTGGCGCAGGCGCTCCAGCTGGCGATCGAGGGCCTGGCGCTGGCCGTCCAGCTGGCTTTGCTCGCGGCCACTCAGCGTTAGCTGGCGGCGCCACTGCTCCAGCAGCTGTTGGCAGCGCTCAGGGGTGGCGGGCACCGCAGTTGCGCCAGCGGTGGGCCTCATGGCCGGGCTCCCTCGGCGGCGGGTTGGGGCCGCCGCCACCAGCCCGCCAGCACCGCCAGCACCGCCTCGGCGCCGATCACCCCCACAAAGCCGCCGAATTCATCCACCACCACCCGCACGCCGGTGCTGTTGCGGCGAAAGCCGGTGAGCAGCCGGTCGGCGCGGATCATCTCGGGCACGTAGTCGACCGGCTCGCTCAGGGAGGCAGCACTGCGGGCCCCATCGCCCTGAAGCAGGGCCGTGAGCAGCTTCTCGCGGCTGGCCACCCCCAGCACCTCATCCACCTCCTCGCCGAGCACCACCCACCACTCGGCGTTCTGGGCCAGCAAGGCATCGCGCAGCTGGTCGAGGCTGGCGGCCCCTTCCAGGGTGGGGGCCGCGACCCGCGGCGTCATCAGGTCGCGGGCGGTGAGGTCGTTGAGCTGGAACACCTTGGCGATCATCGCCGCCTCATCGGCTTCGATCTGGCCCTTCTGGGAGCCCAACCGGGCCAGCAGGCGAATTTCCTCCTCGTCGGTGCTGATTTCGTTTTCGGCGGTGATCGCTGGCAGCAGCTGCTCCAGCAGCAGCACCAGCGGCAGCATCAGCTGCGCCACCACCGCCAGGGCCGGTGCACTGCCCAGGGCCACCGGCAGGGCCAGGCGGCTGCCCAGGGCCTTGGGCAGGATCTCGCCCAGCAGGATCACCAACACGGTGAGCCCCACTGAAAACAGCGGCAGGGCGATGCCTTCGATGCCCTGGCGGCTGAACACGGTGGCGGCATAGCCGCCCAGCATCAGGCTGCCGAAGATGTTGAAGCCGTTGTTGGCGATCACCAGCACCGAGAGGGTGCGGCCTAGTCGCTGCCGCAGCTGCTCCAGGCGCCGGGCGCCGCGTACGGGCCGGCTGCGGGCCGCCAACTCATGCACGCGCACGGGGTTGACCGTGAGCAGGGCCGCTTCCACCCCCGAGCACAGGGCCGATCCGGCGATCACCACCACCACCAGCAGCGCCAGGGCGAGCAGGTCGTTCATTCCGCCGCGTGACTGCAGGCCATGCACCTATTCAATCGTCCCTGCCAACGCCTATCGCCAACGTCTGCAGCGCCGACTGCTCCAGACTGGCGCCCAGCCAGGCCCCCAGACCGTTACCCATGCTCGATCTGTCGATCTTTGCCCAGCGGCGCACGCGCTTCTTCGAGCTGTTGGGGGAGGCGGCTGCGGTGATTCCGGCGGCGCCGCTCGTCACCCACCACGCTGACTGCGAGTGGCCCTTTCGCCAGAACAGCGACTTCTGGTATCTCACCGGTTTCGATGAACCGGATGCGGTGGCGCTGTTTCTGCCCCACCGGCCCGAGGGCGAACGCTTTGTGTTGTTTGTGGCCCCCAAGGAGCCCAGCGCCGAGGTGTGGAACGGGTTCCGTTGGGGCACCGAAGGGGCGGTGGCTGAGTTTGGTGCCGATCTGGCCCATCCCCGCAGCGAACTGGAGCAGCGGCTGCCCCACTACCTGAAGGGCGCTGAGGGCATCGCCTTCCGCGTCGGCCGGCACCCCAAGGTGGAGCCGTTGGTACTGGCGGCTTGGGCCGGTCAGCTCGATCGGGCCCCCCGCAGCGGCTCGGCTGCCTTTGGTCTGGTGGCCCCCTGCCCGCTGCTGCACGACCTGCGGCTGCGCAAGGGGCCCGAGGAGCTGGAGCGGATGCGGGAGGCGGCGCGCATCTCCGCTGAAGCTCACGAGCTGGCCCGTCAGGTGGTGCGACCCGGCCTCAACGAGCGCCAGGTGCAGGCGGTGATCGAGCAGCACTTCATGGAGCAGGGGGCCCGTGGCCCCGCCTACGGCACGATCGTGGCCGGCGGCGACAACGCCTGCGTGCTGCACTACACCGCCAACAACGCATCCCTGCGCGACGGCGACTTGCTGCTGATCGACGCCGGTTGCTCCCTGGGCGATTACTACAACGGCGATATCACCCGCACTTTCCCGGTGGGCGGCCGCTTCAGTGGCGAGCAGCGGGCCCTGTATGAGCTGGTGCTGGCGGCCCAGGAAGCGGCGGTGGCGTCCGTGGCGCCGGGGTTCACCGCCGAGGGCGTGCACGACACGGCCGTGCGTGTGCTGGTGGAGGGGTTGCTGGAGCTGGGCCTGCTGACGGGCGATCCCGACGGGATCATTGAGCAGGGGGCCTATCGCCACCTCTACATGCACCGCACCGGCCACTGGCTGGGGCTCGACGTCCATGACGTGGGCGCCTATCGGCTGGGCGAGCACCACGTGGAGTTGGAGCCGGGCATGGTGCTCACCGTCGAGCCAGGCCTTTACGTGAGCGATCGCCTGCCGGTGCCCGACGGCCAGCCCGCCATCGATGAGCGCTGGAAGGGGATCGGCATCCGCATCGAAGACGACGTGGCTGTGACTGAACATGGCCACGAGAACCTCACCGCCGCAGCCCTGAAGGCGCCGGCGGCCCTGGAGCGCTGAGGATCAGGGCAGGGCATCAGCCCAGCTCTGGATGACCCGCAGCCCATCAATCTGCTGAAAATGCACGTCGAAGCTGAACAGGACGGATCCCATCTCAACGGCACTGGCGGCGATCCAGATGTCATTGGTGGGAATGGGTCGACCCTTGCGGCGTAGGTCTCGGTAAATCAGCGCATAGGTGTCGGCGGTGGCCAAGCTGCAGGGGCAGTGGTCGACGCGCCCTGAGGCCAGAAACTGGCTGAGTTCCTCACGGTTGCGAGCTTCGCGCGTGCCGCAGGCGAAGCCCGCCAGCAGTTCTCCGATCACGGTGCTGCTGATCAGCAGCCTGTCGGCACGTTGCACCAGCTCCACGCAGGGAAGAAGGCCCCGCTTAAACCCGGTATAGGCATTGGTGTCCAGGGCAATGGGCCGCATGGCTCAGGCCCAGAGTTCCGGGTCGATCTGTTCGAGGGGGGCGATGGCCGCGCTGAAGGCATCGCTCTCTTCCTCAGACCATGTGCCAGCCAGGTCGTCCAGATCTTGATGCTGGTTGTTCGGTGCGGACGGCTCTCCTGTCAAGCGCCGCAGCACGAGGCGATTGAGGCTGATGCCTTGCTGGCGGGCCTGCTCCTTCAATTGGTTCAGCTGGGCCTCATCCAGGCCGCGAACACTGATGGCTGGCATGGCTGATAGCTCTATCTGATTGCAAGCTAGTTCAGCTTGATGGCATCCAGGCGCTTCAGGCGGCTCAGAAGTTCCGTGGTGCTTGCAAGCACCGCATCAGCGCCGGCCTGCCGCAGGCGCGCCTCGTAGGCGGCTCGCGCTTCCGGCTGGCCGTGCAGGTGGGGCGGGGCCACCGCCAGGCTGAGGAAGCGCTGACCAGGGCACTGGGCGCGGGCCCGCTGCACGGTGCGCACATCGGCCACGGTGTCGCCCAGGTAAACCACCGCAGGCGCTTCGGGCCCGAGCACTCCCCCCGCCAGCGGGGCGGCCAGCCGCAGCAGGCCGGTGGGATCCGGCTTATCGGGCGCATCCCCCATGGCGATCAGGGGCGGATCGCTCAGGGCCAGGCGGGTTTGCAGCACATAGCGGCAGGAGGGCGGTTCGGCACCGCTGACGAAGCCGTAGGCCAGATCGGCCGCCGTTAGGGCGGCAAAGAAGGACGGCTGCACCAGCAGCGGCTCGTCGCCGATGAACCCCCGCCATTGGCTGGGGTCGCCCTCGGGATCGCCGCCGAAATAGAAGGCTTCGAACACGGCCACCAGTGCCTCCAACGCCGGCAGAGGTGTGTGGCCTGTCCGCCGCAGCAGCTCCAGCGACGCCTCCCAGTCGTTGTTCCAGCGGCCTTCGCTCTTGAGCGCGTCGATGGCAGTCGGCTCTGGCCGCTGGCCGGCGTAGTGGTGCACCGTTTCCACGATCGACCGGCGGTAGCTGGCGCTCACATCGCGGATCACGCCGTCGATGTCAAACAGCACAACGGCCTGGGGGGGGCTTGGCATCCGCGGTGCTGGCGACATCAGGCTTGGGCGTCGCGCTCGAACTGGGCGCTGGCGGCGGTGGTGGCCTCGCAGCTGAACAGGGCTGCGGCCAGCTCCGGGCTGATCGTGAAGGTGTTCAGACCGGCGCCCGCCAGGCGGGTGAGATCGTGGGGCTGGCGCAGACTGGCCACCAGCAGTCGAACGCTTGAGCCAACGCCATCAAGGCTGCGCTGCATGGCGATCACCTCCGCCACGCCATCGCGGCCCTGGTCGTTGATTCGGCCCAGGTAGGGGGCGATGTAGGCGACCCCCAGGGCGGCGGCGATCAACACCTGGTGGGGCTCGTAGCAGGCGGTGAAGGTGATGGGGATGCCGGCGCGCGTGAGGTCGCGAGCCGCCGCCGCGCCCTCCAGGGTCACGGGCAGTTTCACGGCGATGCGGCCGGGGGCCAGTGCCGCAAGGGCCTGGCCGCACTGCAGCATCTCCGCTGCGTTGGCGCCCCAGGCCTGCAGGTGCAGTTCGGCGATGCCATGGGCCAGGGCCACGCGGCTGAGCTCAGCCAGGCCGTGGAGGCTGCAGGGCTGGTTGGCCCGGCGCAGCAGGGTGGGATTGGTGGTGACGCCGTGGAACAGGCCGCTGGGCAGCCACTGCTGCCAGGCTTGCGGATCGGCCGAATCGAGGAACAGGCGCAAGGCCATGGCCGGGGAGCAGGCCGGTGACCGGCGGAGCGGCTGGTAGGTTAGTTGTTTGACGTGTTGCCTTGAGCGCCGACCCCATGACAGCCACCGAGAGCGCTCCAGGCGCTGATGTGACCGATGCGCCCGAAGTGGCGGCGGCCGCTGAAGACACCACCACCCAGGGGCGTCCGGTGATGCGTGGTGGCAGTGCTGCTCTGGCCACTGCCACTATCGACGAAGACGGCGTTCCTTCCGGTTACACCCCGAAGGCCGACGAAGGTCGCTTCCTGCTCAAGATCCTCTGGTTGCCCGACAACGTGGCCTTGGCTGTTGACCAGATCGTGGGTGGCGGCCCCAGCCCACTCACCTCCTATTTCTTCTGGCCCCGGGAAGATGCCTGGGAAACCCTTAAGTCTGAACTCGAGGGCAAGAGCTGGATCACCGACAACGAGCGCGTTGAGGTGCTCAACAAGGCCACCGAGGTGATCAACTACTGGCAGGAAGAGGGCAAGGGCAAGAGCCTCGACGAGGCCAAGCTCAAATTCCCCGATGTCACCTTCTGCGGGACCGCCTGATCGGTCGTTTTTAGTCAGCCACACTGGCAAGCCGCTTAATCATTCCTGCGCCCCTCAGGGGGCGCTTTTTTGTGGTTGCTGTGCGGATGTTGTCGTGTGTGGATCGCGCCCACCTGCCTGCTTAGCTCCCATCAAAAAGCGCACCGGGGAGAGGGCGCTCAGTGGAGATGGGAGATGAGCTCCCGGCTGAACTAGCCCGCCTTGGTGGCCTGGAAACGGGCACGGGCCGTGGCCAGGGCCTGCAGTGCCTTCACCTTGTTGGCACTAGTGGCTTGGCCTTCGAAGGCGGCGGCAGCACTTTGGGCGGCCTCAAAGGCTGCTTCAGCCGAGGCGGCATCAATGCTGCTGCCGAGTTCAGCACCGTTAACCAGCACCGTCACCTCGTCAGCTTCCACTTCGGCGAAGCCACCCATCAGGGCGATCGTCGACCAGGCACCGCCGGAGCGCAGGCGCATCACGCCGGTGTCCAGCGCGGCCAGCATGGTGACGTGGCCCGGCAGGATGCCCACCTGTCCGGTGGTGCTGGGCAGGATCACCTCTTCAGCGGTTCCGTCAAAAACGCTCTGATCGGGGGCCAGAACGCGCAGGGTGAGACTCATGGGTAGGGGTCCTCAGGAGGGAGAGGGGATCAACCCTTGGCGTCGGCGAGGATCTTGGCAGCCTTGGCCTTCACCTGGTCGATGTTGCCCACCAGATAGAAGGAGGCTTCCGGCAGGTCGTCGAGTTCACCGGCAAGGATCATGTTGAAGCCCTTGATGGTGTCGTCGAGCTTCACGTATTCACCCTTCTGGCCGGTGAAGATCTCAGCCACAAAGAAGGGCTGGGAGAGGAACTTCTCGATCTTGCGGGCCCGGTCCACGGTTCGGCGGTCGTCTTCCGACAGTTCGTCCAGACCCAGAATCGCGATGATGTCCTGGAGCTCCTTGTAGCGCTGCAGGGTGGACTGCACAGCGCGGGCGGTGCGGTAGTGCTCATCACCCACCACGGCGGGCTGCAGCATGGTGCTGGTGGAATCCAGCGGATCCACAGCGGGGTAGATGCCCTTGGAGGCCAGGCCGCGGCTCAGCACGGTGGTGGCGTCCAGGTGGGCGAAGGTGGTGGCCGGAGCCGGGTCAGTCAGGTCGTCGGCGGGCACATAGACGGCCTGGATCGAGGTGATCGAGCCTTCCAGGGTGGAGGTGATGCGCTCTTGCAGCATGCCCACGTCGGTGCCGAGAGTGGGCTGGTAGCCCACAGCCGACGGCATGCGGCCCAGCAGCGCGCTCACCTCGGAGCCGGCCTGCACGAAGCGGAAGATGTTGTCGACGAACAGCAGCACGTCCTGCTTGTTGGCATCGCGGAAGTGCTCCGCCATGGTGAGCGCCGACAGGCCCACACGCATGCGGGCGCCGGGGGGCTCGTTCATCTGGCCGTAGCAGAGCGCCACCTTCGACTTGGAGAGATCGTCGGGATTGATCACGCCCGACTCCTTGAACTCCTCATAGAGGTCGTTGCCTTCGCGGGTGCGCTCACCCACGCCGGCGAATACGGATACGCCGCCGTGCTCTTTGGCGATGTTGTTGATCAGCTCCTGGATCAGCACGGTTTTGCCCACGCCGGCGCCGCCGAACAGGCCAACCTTGCCGCCCTGGCGATAGGGGGCCAGCAGGTCGATCACCTTGATGCCGGTCTCGAACACCTTGGGCTTGGTTTCCAGCTCGGTGAGGCTGGGGGCGGGCCGGTGGATGGAGGCGGTCAGCTTGGTGGTGACGGGGCCCTGCTCGTCGACGGGCTCGCCGAGCACGTTGAAGATGCGGCCAAGGGTGGCTTCACCCACTGGCACGGAGATCGGGGCACCGGTGTCGAGGGCTTCCATGCCCCGCACCAGGCCGTCGGTGGTGCTCATGGCCACGGCGCGCACCCGGTGGTCGCCCAGCAGCTGCTGCACTTCAGCCGTCAGGGCCACTTGCTGGCCCGCCGAGTTCTTGCCCTCGATCCGAAGCGCGTTGTAAATCTTGGGCAGCTTGCCGGCCGGGAATTCAACGTCGAGAACCGGGCCAATCACCTGCCGGACGATGCCTTTGGTGCCGGTGGCGGTAGCAGCTGCCATAGGGAAGGAAGACGCAAGGAGTGCTGAGGGGGAACCATCCCACCTGGAGCGGCGCAACCTTACCACCGCCTCTAACCCGCCTCCAGGGGTTCGGTCACCCGCACAGCGCGGGGCTGGCCAGCCCGCCGTGTGCCCGCATAAGTTGGCACTCATCGAGCTTGAGTGCTAATTCGCCTTTTCGGCGCACTTCAGCTCGCAATCCTGTGGCGTCTCAGGCGCCATGCCGTTGCTTTCGCAATTCATCCATGGCTGCTGTTTCTCTCAGCGTCTCCACGGTTAAGCCCCTCGGAGATCGCATTTTCATCAAGGTGTCCGAATCGGAGGAGAAAACCGCCGGCGGCATCCTGTTGCCCGACACCGCCAAGGAAAAGCCCCAGGTGGGCGAGGTGGTGCAGATCGGTCCCGGCAAGCGCAACGATGACGGCAGCCGTCAGGCTCCCGAAGTCAGCGTGGGCGACAAGGTGCTGTACAGCAAGTACGCCGGTACCGACATCAAGCTCGGCAGCGACGAATTCGTGCTGCTCTCCGAGAAGGACATTCTCGCGATCGTCAACTGAGCCCTAACGGCTTGGGCTGACTTAGATCCTGTCCATTCAGATTCAACCTTATAAGGACATCGCCTTCCATGGCTAAGCGCATCATCTATAACGAGAACGCCCGCCGGGCTCTCGAAAAAGGCATTGACATCCTGGCCGAAGCCGTTGCCGTCACCCTCGGCCCCAAGGGCCGCAACGTGGTGCTGGAGAAGAAGTTCGGCGCCCCCCAGATCGTCAACGACGGCGTCACCATCGCCAAGGAGATTGAACTCGAGGACCACATCGAGAACACCGGTGTGGCCCTGATCCGTCAGGCCGCCTCCAAGACCAACGACGCCGCCGGTGACGGCACCACCACCGCCACGGTCCTGGCCCACGCCATGGTCAAGGCCGGCCTGCGCAACGTGGCCGCCGGCGCCAATGCCATCAGCCTCAAGCGCGGCATCGACAAGGCTTCCGACTTCCTCGTCAAGAAGATCGAAGAGCACGCCAAGCCGATCTCCGACTCCAGCGCAATCGCCCAGGTGGGCACCATCTCCGCCGGCAACGACGAAGAGGTGGGGCGCATGATCGCCGATGCCATGGACAAGGTTGGCAAGGAAGGCGTGATCTCCCTGGAAGAAGGGAAGTCGATGACCACCGAGCTGGAGGTCACCGAGGGCATGCGTTTCGACAAGGGCTACATCTCGCCCTACTTCGCAACCGACACCGAGCGCATGGAAGCGGTGCTCGAAGAGCCCTACATCTTGCTCACCGACAAGAAGATCGGCCTGGTGCAAGACCTGGTGCCCGTGCTGGAGCAGATCGCCCGCACCGGCAAGCCTCTGCTGATCATCGCTGAGGACATCGAGAAGGAAGCCCTCGCCACCCTGGTGGTGAACCGTCTGCGCGGTGTGCTGAACGTGGCGGCTGTGAAGGCGCCTGGTTTTGGCGATCGCCGCAAGGCCATGCTCGAGGACATCGCCGTTCTTACCAACGGTCAGCTGATCACCGAGGACGCCGGCCTCAAGCTGGAAAACGCAAAGCTGGAGATGCTGGGCACAGCCCGCCGCATCACCATCAACAAGGACACCACCACCATCGTGGCCGAGGGCAACGAGGTGGCCGTGAAGGCCCGCTGCGAGCAGATCCGCAAGCAGATGGACGAAACCGACTCCTCCTATGACAAGGAGAAGCTGCAGGAGCGTCTGGCCAAGCTGAGCGGCGGTGTGGCCGTGGTCAAGGTGGGCGCTGCCACCGAAACCGAGATGAAAGACAGGAAGCTGCGCCTGGAAGACGCCATTAACGCCACCAAGGCGGCCGTTGAGGAAGGCATCGTTCCTGGTGGTGGCACCACCCTGGCCCACCTGGCTCCCGCCCTCGAGGAATGGGCCAAGGCCAATCTCTCTGGCGAAGAGCTGATCGGTGCCACGATCGTGGCGTCCTCCCTCACCGCTCCGCTGATGCGCATCGCCCAGAACGCTGGCGTCAACGGCGCCGTGGTGGCTGAAAACGTGCGCAACAAGCCCTTCAACGAGGGCTACAACGCCGCCACCGGCGAGTATGTCGACATGCTGGCTGCCGGCATCGTCGATCCCGCCAAGGTGACCCGCTCTGGCCTGCAGAACGCCGCCTCGATCGCTGGCATGGTGCTGACCACCGAGTGCATCGTGGCCGACCTGCCCGACAAGAAGGAAGCAGCTCCTGCCGGCGGCGGCATGGGCGGCGGTGACTTCGACTATTGATCGAAGCAGGCCAGCCTGATCACTTCAGGCCAGCCTCCTGTCTTCTGATCACTGTCACTGAGGAATGGGGAGAGTGAGGGTTTAGCCTCCTCTCCCTTTTTTGTGGCATTCGCTGAATCGTGGGGGTGTTTTGATTGAGCTGCATGTTTTGGAGGCGCTCGACGCTCTGCTCTGGTTGCGGTCGGCTGAGCAGGTAGAGCGGCGCTATGGCACCACCGAAACCACCACGAGCCGTTACCGCAAACGCTGTCTGCAGTTGTTTGGGCTGGCGATGGAGCGTCGCCACGGCGAATGGGAGCTGATCGGTGACACCAGCCTGTTGCTGCGGGAGCGGCACGTGCATCAGGAGGCCCGTTGGCGCGGCTACAGGCCGCTGCGCCTGGAAGCCACCTACTGGTCGGCGCCGTTGCTCAGCAGCCCAGCCCCGGAGGGATGGCTGTTGGGGGCGTCAAACATCGTAAGGGTGCGGCGCACCTTCCAGCTGGTGGACGAGCGCGTCGTTGATGCCCTGATCACGGGATTGCCCGATCTGCCCACCAACCGCAACCCTGATCAGCATCGAAGCGATTGCCGAGTTTCCCTCCCCGGGCTCTGCCGGAGGGCTCCTACCCCCTGGTGGAGCAGGCCTTGCGCAGCCTGGGCCTCTGGAACGACGGCGTGCGCATGGCCCGCTACCGCCGCGATCTCTGGGAAGGACGGGCCGAGCAGGAGCTGGTGGTGGGCTATGGCACCGCGCTCAGCTTGGCGGTGAGCGGCGACTCGCTCTGTCGCTTGCCCCTGCAGTTGCCCTTTGCTTCGGGCGATGCGCTGGTGGTTCGGCGGGACTATGTCCAGCATCCCAGGCTGCAGGCTCTGCTGATACAGCTGCATCGGCGCTATCTGCCGATGGTTCGCAACCACGCCGAGGTCGACTTTGATCCAGTTTTTCTGGCCCGAGTCGGCTTGTGAGCTGGGGGGTTTATGCAGAAACTGCAAGGTCTGCGAGATTGTGCGGTGTTCGGCTGAATTCGCGCTTTTTAGTGAATTGGTGATGACGTGGACCCCGGCAATCGGTCCAGGGTGAATGAGAGTCCTCAGCCGGCCAGACTGGGCCGGGGACTTCACCATGAAACGCACCAGGCACACCGCGGAGCAGATCATCCGCAAGCTGAAAACGG
>NZ_JAGQCT010000014.1:0-66881 GCF_024346335.1 Cyanobium sp. ATX 6E8
TGCCTGGTGCGTTTCATGGTGAAGTCCCCGGCCCAGTCTGGCCGGCTGAGGACTCTCATTCACCCTGGACCGATTGCCGGGGTCCACGTCATTCGCACTGAGCAGTCCCGACCCCTGAACGGTTACACCCATGCTCCTTTTCCGCAGGTACAGCCATAAGTGAGCCCGCTGCTCAGCGCTTGTGGGCGCGCAGCAGGGTGTGCGCCACCGTTTGGGGCAGCTGCTGGCCCAGGTGCCGTTGGAAGCCTTGTTGCAGCAGCTCGATCGCGGCAGGGGTTAGGGGAGCCCCGCGCATGGCGTTCAGCTGCTGCAGATAGGTGCTCTCCGGTGCCAGCCAGCGTGCCAGCAGCACCGTTGATAGCTCCAGCTGGAGGGCTTCCTGCCAGTGCTGTTGCTCCACGCGCCAGCCCTGGTCGATCAGGGCTTGCCTGGCCAGCTGGCCAGGGTTGGGCTCCTGTTGCAGCTGTTGGCGTTCCAAGGCGCTGAGCTCCTCGAGCAGCGGCTGGAGGGCGGGCTCGGCTGCGCGGCTCAAGGCTTGCAGCCCGGCGGCTGGCCCCAGTTGGGGGGTGCTGAACAGCAGTCGCCATTGGCCGTTGGCACTCATCTGGGCTCCCACGGCGGCAATCCACGTGTCGATCTGTTGGGCGTTCAGCCCGCGCCAGGGTTGCCGTGCCACCGCCCAGTCGAAGCGCGACCCCTCCCCGGGCTCGAGTTGGGATCGGAGGCTGGCGGGAGCGTCGGCTTGTACCACCAGCAGTTGGGGTTGGCGCAGGGCATCGAGCACCTGCAGCTGGGCTTGCAGCCGCTCCAGGTCGGATGGTTGCCCCACGGTGATCACCACGCCGCCCTCCGGGGTGGCGGCGAGCGGGTCGAGGGCCCACAGCAACGATCGCGCCTCCAGCACCAGCACCCGGTCGTGCCGCTGCCAGTGGGCGCCGTCCCAGAACCGGCGTCTCAGGTCGTCGAGCCGTTCTCCTTCGGCGGTGGCCTGGCGCTGCAGCCAGCGCTCCAGCTGGGGATCGTCCGGGCTGCTGCTCAGCACATCGCCCTGATCGGCGGCCAGTTCGGCCGCGGCAGCCAGTTGGGCGGCCCGCCTTTGCTGCAGCCGTTCTCGCCGTTGGCCCTCCCAACCCAGGTTGCCGGGTTGCCAGAAGACCTCTCCCTGGAGTGAGTTGGGTAGGTATTGCTGGGCGACCCAGTGCTCGGCGTAGGCATGGGGGTAGCGGTAACCCACCCCATCGCCGAAGGCCTGGCCATCGCGATGGGCATCCCGCAGGTGGGACGGCACCTGTTGCCGGTTGGTTTCCCGCACGCTCTTAAGTGCGTCGAAGAAGCCCAGCACACTGTTGCTTTTTTCCGCTCCAGCCAGGTAGAGGGCCGCCTGGGCAAGGGGGTAGAGCCCCTCGGGCAGGCCCACCCGTTCGAAGGCCGCCGCACAGGCTTCCACCACCACCACCGCCTGGGGATCGGCCAGGCCGATGTCTTCGCCGGCGGCGATCAGCATGCGTCTGAAGATGAAGCGGGGGTTCTCGCCGGCTTCCACCATCCGGGCCAGCCAGAACAGGGCCGCATCCGCGTCGGAGCCCCGCAGCGACTTGATGAAGGCACTGATCGTGTCGAAGTGGGCATCCCCCTGCTTGTCGTAGAGCACTGCCCGCTGCTGGATCGACTCCTCGGCGATCGTCAGGTCGATGACGATCTGGCTGTCGCCATTGGGCTGGGTGGTTTCCACCGCCAGCTCCAGGGCATTGAGCAGGCTGCGGGCATCGCCGCCGGCCACATCCACCAGGTGGTCGGCGGCCTCTTGGGTCACCCGGATCGACCGGTCGCCATAGCCCACTTCGGCGTCCCGCAGGGCCCGATCCAGGAGCTGGTGCAGGTGGGGTGGTTCCAGGGGTTGCAGCCGAAACAGCCGCGAACGGCTCACCAGGGCTTTGTTGACCTCGAAGTAGGGGTTTTCGGTGGTGGCGCCAATCAAGGTGAGCGTGCCGTTTTCCACCCAGGGCAGCAGGGCATCCTGCTGGGCGCTGTTGAAGCGGTGCACCTCATCAATGAACAGCGTGGTGCGCAGGCCGTGGCGGGCCAGGCGCTCCTTGGCACCGTCCACCTCAATTCTTAGATCCTTGACGCCGGCGAGCACGGCATTGAGGCTGCTGAAGTGGGCCCGGGTGCTGCCGGCGATGATCCGGGCCATGGTGGTTTTGCCCACGCCGGGTGGGCCGTGCAGGATCAGGTTGCCGACCCGGTCGGCGGCGATGGCGCGGCGCAACAGGCGGCCGGGGCCCAGGATCGATTCCTGGCCCACGAAGTCGTCGAGACTCCGGGGGCGCAGCCTGTCGGCCAGGGGCGCCACCTTCTCCAGGGTGATGTCGCGTTGATGGCTGAACAGGTCGCTCAAGGGCGCTCACGGGGATTCGCGGCAACTCCCGCCGCCACCCATCATCGGCCCGCTGGCGATACGCTCCGGCCATGCGGTCTGCCTGCTCCATCGTGCGCTCTTCCGCCCTCGGGGCCGGGCTGGCGACTGCCCTATCAACTGCAGTGGCAGCCGGGTTATTGCTGGGCTGCCGCCAGGAGCCTGAATCGGCCCGGCGATTGCCTTTGGTGCAGAGCCAGCTGATCGAGCCGGCTGCGTTTCAGGCCAGTTTCGACACGGTGAGCACCCTCGAGGCAGCAGCCGAAGTGAATCTGGCGGCCCAGGCCGGAGGGCGGATCCAGCAGTTGCTGGTGCGCCAGGGCGATTCGGTGCGCCAGGGCCAGTTGCTGTTGGTGCTCGACCAGACCCAGCTGCGAGCGGAGGTGGCCAGCCTCCGCGCCCAGATGCAGACCAACCAGCTCAACTACCAGCGCTACCAGGAGCTCGCCCGCCAAGGTGCCGCCAGCGCCCTGCAACGGGATGAATTCCGGCAGGCTTACGTCGCCGCGCGGGAGGCGCTGGTGGCGCGGCAGGCGGATCTGGCTTTCAAAGACCTTCGGGCTCCGATCAGCGGCATTGTGGCCGATCTGCGCGTCAAGCAAGGCGACGTGATCCAGCCGGGGGTTCCCCTCACTCGCTTGATTCGCAACGATCGCCTGCTCGCCCGCATCGATGTGCCGGCCGTTTACGCCGGGCAGGTGCGGACGGGCCAGCGGGTGCTGCTGCTCGATCCCGCCAGCTCCCAGCCCCTGGCGGAGGGTCAGGTGAGCTCGGTAGATCCGGGGGTGACGGCCTCCACCCAGACGTTGCTGGTAAAAGCCGCGTTTGCCAATCCCCGCCGCAACCTGCGCAACGGCCAGCGCAGCCGCACCCGCTTGGTGCTCGACCGACGTGAGGAGCTGGCGCTGCCCTTCACGGCGGTGACCCAACTGGCGGGCCAGTCATTTGTTTATGTGGTGGGAAGCCTGGCGGATCTGGAACGGCAACCTGGCAAGGCACCCATGGCAGAGCTGCGCAAACTGCCACCAGGCACCAGCTTTGCCCTGCAGACACCGGTGCAACTTGGCGATTTGCAGGACAATCGCTATCCCGTGCGGCGGGGCCTGCAGCCGGGTGATCGGGTGATCACGGCTGGCCTGCTCAACCTGCGCCACGGCGCTCCGGTGCAGCTGGCGGGGAACTCCGTCTCAAAAGCCCCATGAGGCAAGCAATTTCTGGATAGTCATTTAATTTGCGGGCTCATGCTCAAACTGTGTGGCCCGAGCGATTTCGGCGCTTTCTTTGGCGGGTCTGCTGCTGGTCGGGTGCGGAGCCAAGCCGGTGGCACGGCAGCCCCTGGTGGTGCAGACCGAAACCATTGCTGAGTCCAGCTTCAGCCCGTCGATCGAGGTGATCAGCCGGTTGGCATCCACCGCCGATGTGGCCCTGCGGCCCGAAGTGGATGGACGGGTCGTCAAGATCCTGGCAACCCAGGGGCAGCAGGTGAAGGCGGGCCAGCCCATCCTGGTGCTCGACAACGTGCAGCAATCGGCCAGCCTCGATGCCAGCAAGGCCGAGGCCCGTAAGGATCTCGTCAACGCCGAGCGCTACATCTTTCTGAACCAGCAGGGGGCAGTGTCCACCAAGGAACGCGATTTTTACGTCACCCAGGCGATTCAGGCCCGCGACCAGGCGCGAGCCAAGGCGGCTGATCTCGGCTACAAGTATGTAACCGCCCCGATCAGTGGGGAGATCGGCGATCTCGACACCGTCAAGCTCGGGGATTACGTGCGCCAAGGCCAGGCGATCACCGGCATCGTTGACAACCGGGATCTCTGGACCCTGATGGATGTGCCCGCCACCCAGGCTTCCCGGGTGAAGCTGGGCCAGTCTGTGCAGCTCCAGTCCCAGGGGAATCCGCCCGTCACCAACACCGGCAAGGTGGTTTTCATCTCTCCCTATTACGGCGTCAGTGGCACTGACTCATCGCCGAACACCGTGCTGGTGAAGGCGTCCTTCCCCAATCTCACCGGCAAGCTCAAGACCGGTCAGTTTGTGCGCAACCGAATCATCACCGGCAGCAGCCGTCAGCTCTCGGTGCCGGTGCAGGCCGTGATGATGCAGGCCCAGCAGCCGTTTGTTTACCGCGTCTTCCGCCTAAGCCAAGTGCTGGCCAAGATTCGGGCGTCCACCGAGATCCCAGACGCCCAGAAGCAGAAGCTGGAAGCCCTGCCTCCAGACACGCCGATTGTGGTTCAGACCCCTGTGCAGCTGGGGATGCTGGAGGGCAATCGCTACCCGTTGCTCTCGGGCCTGACCGCCGGTGATCGGGTGGTGGTAAGCAACACCGCATTGTTGCGTTCCGGCATGCCCGTGCAGTTGGCTGGTTCTGGTCAGAAGGGTGTGAACTGAGGACCACCCATGTCACTCTCCGATAAGTTCATCAAGCGGCCGGTTCTGACCACCGTCTGCAGCATTCTGATCGTGTTGATGGGGATCATTGCGATCCCAAGCCTGCCGATTGAAAACCTGCCCAATATCGCGCCGCCGCTGATTCAGGTGACGGCAAATTACGGCGGGGCTAACTCGTTGGTGACCGAACAGGCCGTTACGAATCCGCTGGAACAGCAGATCAATGGTGTGCCTGGTGCGGCTTACATTTCTTCAACCAGCTCCAACACCGGTCAGAGCATTATTCAGGTTTATTTCGACGAGGACACCGATATCAATATTGACCAGGTGAACGTGCAGAACCGCGTGTCCCTGGCCATGCCCCAGTTGCCGCAGCAGGTGTCGGCCACGGGTGTGTCGGTGATGCAAAGCACTCCCTCGATCTTGCTGGCCTATCAGGTCACTTCGACCCAGGGCCAATTTGATGCGCCTTATATTAACGGCCTCATCTACGAAGAGCTCTATTATCAACTTGGCAGGGTTCCAGGTGTTGCTCAAGTCAATTTGTTGGGCGGTAGTAATCCCGCCTTCTGGCTGTTCGTTGATCCATCCAAGCTCACCGCGAATCAGCTAACGGCCGACCAGATTGTCAGCGCCGTCCGAAGTCAAAATAGTGTCGCCATCGGCGGTCTGGTGGGCGGAGCGCCTGCTGGCGGTGATCAGTTGTTTGCTTACCCAATTTTGGTGGCCGACAACGGCAACTTGATGTCGGTCGAGCAGCTCAACGACTTGATCGTGGGCAAGTCTCCCCAGGGCAATCTGTTGCGTCTGCGGGATGTGGGCCAGGCCACCTATGGCTTCAACACGTTTGCTCAGCAGGCGGTCAGTTTCGATGGTTACCCATCGATCACCGTTGCGGTGTTCCAAACCCCTGAGAGCAACGCTCTCGATGTGTCGGAAGCCGTCGTGGCGGTGATCAACCAGTTCTCCCAGGCGGTGCCCCCCGGCGTCACTGTGACGCAGATCTACAACATCGGACAGTTCATCGAATCGGCCGTGGAGGGCGTCACCGATGCTTTGGGTCTGGCGATTGTGCTGGTGCTGGTGATCCTGTTTCTGTTTCTTCAGAACTGGCGCGCCACGGTGGTTCCCAGCCTGGCGATTCCGATCTCCCTGATCGGCACCTTTGCCTTTATCAAGGCGTTCGGCTTTTCGATCAACCAGCTCACCCTGCTGGGTTTGGTGCTCGCCACGGGTCTGGTGGTGGATGACGCGATTGTGGTGATTGAGGCCGTCTCCAAAAATCTTGAGCGCGGCATGAGCCCACGCAAGGCGGCGATGGAGTGTATGGGTGAGCTGATCGGCGCCCTGATTGCCACATCGTTGGTGCTAATGGCGGTGTTTGTGCCCGTGGCGTTCTACCCAGGTGGCATCGGCATCATCTACAAGCAGTTTGCGCTCACAATCGCTTTCTCAATCGCCATTTCCACGTTTAACGCCCTGACTTTTTCGCCGATGATGTCGGCTCTGCTTCTTAAATCCGAGCAACCCCCAAAGCCGAAGGGCTGGGGTTGGACGGTTGGCGGTGTGGTGGTGGGTCTGGCGTTCGGCAGATTCAGTGCGGCGTCCTTCGGAGTTGGCTCCTATCTGTTTGGTGTGGTGGTGTTCGGCCTGGCCGGCAGCCGACTCGCCCTGATTTTCGATCGCTTCAACCAATTTTTTGCCTGGCTGCAGACCAGCTATGCCCGGCTGCTTGAGGTGCTGATCCGTAAGCGCAAATTCGTGCTGGCTGGCCTTGCTGGTGGCATCGTGCTCACGGTTTTGGCCTTTTCAGCCTTGCCATCGGCCTTTATTCCTGAGGAAGATCAGGGCTACGGCTTGGGCATTTACCAACTCCAGAATGGAGCCTCCCTGAGCCAAACTCAGCAGACCGGCCTAGAGATTGCCAAGGTGCTCAAGGCTGAGCCAGACATTGTGGCTGCTGCGGTGGTGAGCGGTTATGGCTTCAATGGCTCCAGCCCCGATCAAGGGGTGTTTTTCTTCGGACTGAAGCCTCTTGAGGAGCGCAGTGGTGCTGATCAGAAGGCCCCCGCCATTGTGGATCGCCTCAATACCAAGCTCTCGAAGATCAGCAGCGGGCTTGTGGTGGCGGCTCAGCCGCCCGCCATTCCTGGCTTTTCGGCCCAGGGTGGTTTCTACTTCCAGTTCAATGATCTGAGCAATGGGGCGTACAGCTTCAACCAGCTCGATGGTCTGGCCCAGCAGCTGGTGGCAGCGGGGACGGCTTCGGATCAGTTCTCCAGTCTGTATACCCAGTTCATCCCAAGTGCTCCGGCCTTCGGTTTGAAGATCGATCGCTCGATCATGGGGGCTTTGAACATCGACTTCCAGCAGGCGATGCAGACGATTGCTGTGCTCGCCGGTGGTAATTACTCGGGCCTCACCTATGAAAATGGACAGGTGCGCAACATCTATGTCCAGTCAGAGGCGTCTGGGCGCAGCACCCTGGAGGATGTGCTCAGTTACTACGTGCGCAACCGCGACAACAAGCTGGTGCAGGTGAGTGAGTTTGCCTCATCTGAGCTCACCAGTGCACCTCCGGTGATCAGCCACTACAACCTCTACCGCACCGTGCTTGTGCAGGGTGCTGAGGCGATTGGAAAAAGTTCGGGCCAGGCTCTGGCGGCGATTCAGCAGATCTTCAAGCAGCAGGATTTCAACAATATTGGCTATGCCTTCACCGGCCTGGCTTCGCTGCAGCTTTCGGCCGGTAGCGCCAGCGTCCTAGTGTTCGGCCTGGGCATCCTCATCGTCTACCTGGTGCTCTCCGCCCAGTACGAGAGCTATGTCACCCCGGTGATCATCCTGATGACGGTGCCGCTGGCCATGCTGGGTGCCCTGGTATTTCTGGCGTTGCGCTCGATTGACCTCAACATCTATGCCCAGGTGGGTTTGGTCACCCTGATCGGCCTGGCGGCCAAGAATGGCATCCTGATTGTGGAAGTGGCTGAGCAGCACATGGAAGTGGGTATGGCTGCCACCGAGGCGGCCATGGCTGCAGCCGAATCGCGCATGCGGCCGATCCTGATGACTGCCATCGCCTCCCTGGCCGGCTTCCTGCCCCTGGTTGTAGCTACCACTGCCGGTGCCAATAGTCAGCAGTCGCTCGGCACGGTGATCTTCGGAGGCCTGCTGGTGGCGACGGTGTTGTCCCTCGGCGTCGTGCCACCGTTCTATGTGGTGATTAAAAACCTCGAGGCCCGCTGGTTCCCCGAGGCCAAGCAGGAGACGACCGCCTGACTCAGGTAATGACCGTGGGTTTCTCCATGCCCGTACGGGTGCGGATTTCGGCCAGCTGGTCGATGGCTGTAATCAGGTCGCCCAGGGCAACTTGGGGGTCTTGGTTGAGGTTGCCGCCGGCCGCCACGTAGCTCTCCAGATACACCCGCAGGGTCGCCCCCTGGGTGCCGGTGCCGGAGAGGCGCAACACCACCCGGCTGCCGTCGTCGAGCAGCAGGCGCAGCCCCTGGCCGCTGGTGAGCGAACCATCCACCGGGTCGGTGTAGGCGAAGTCATCGACGGTGGCGATGCTGCGGCCGGCGAAGGCCTGGCCCACTAACGAGGGCTGCATGGTCTTCACCCGCTCGTAGAGGCCTTGGGCGGCATCGCTGGGGATCGCCTCGTAGTCGTGGCGGGAGTAGTAATGCCGGCCGAAACGATTCCAATGCTCCGCCATGATCCGGCTCACCGGCTCCCGCCGTTTGGCCAGGATTTGCAGCCAGAACAGCACGGCCCAGAGGCCGTCCTTTTCGCGGATGTGGTTGCTGCCGGTGCCGAAGCTCTCTTCGCCGCAGAGGGTGATGCGGCCCGCATCGAGCAGGTTGCCGAAGAATTTCCACCCCGTGGGCGTTTCGAAGCAGGCCAGGCCCAGCTCCTTGGCCACCACATCGGCGGCGGCACTGGTGGGCATCGAGCGGGCGACCCCGGCCAGGCCATCGGCGTAGCCGGGAGCGAGGGTGGCGTTGGCGGTGAGCACAGCCAGGCTGTCGCTGGGGTTCACGAAGCAGCGCTGGCCCAGGATCATGTTGCGGTCACCGTCGCCGTCGCAGGCGGCGCCGAAGCGGTAGGCGTCGCTGCCCATCAGCAGCTCAGCCAGGTCGTGGGCGTAGGTGAGGTTGGGATCGGGGTGGCCGCCGCCGAAATCCTCCAGCGGGATCCCGTTGCGCACGGTGCCCGCGGGCGCCCCCAGGGCCCCTTCCAAGATGCGGCTGGCGTAGGGGCCGGTCACGGCGTGCATGGCATCGAAGGCCATCGGGAAGTCGCCCCGCAGCAGATCGCCGATCGCATCGAAATCGAACAGCTTCTGCATCAACGCCACGTAGTCGTCGACGCCGTCGATCACCTCAACCTGCAGGTTGCCGATGTGGCAGCGGCCAGGCGCCGAGAGGTCGGGGTCGCTGCCGCCTTCACAGATCCGGTAGCCATCCAGCTGCAGGGTGGTGGCGTAGATCGCGTCGGTGATGGATTCCGGTGTGGGGCCGCCGTTGGCGCCGTTGATCTTGACGCCGAAATCGCCATCCGGGCCGCCGGGGTTGTGGCTGGCCGAGAGGATCACCCCACCCACGGCACCGTGCTGGCGGATCAGGTGGGAGGCGGCGGGGGTGGAGAGGATGCCACCGGTGGTGGTGATCAGCCGTGCCACGCCGTGGGCCGCAGCCATGCGGGCAATCACGGTGATGGCCTCGCGGTTGCCGTAGCGCCCATCGCCGCCCACCACGAGCGTGCCGCCGGCCACTCCGGGCAGCACCTGCAGACTCGCCTCGATGAAGCTCTCGAGGTAGTGGGGCGTCTGGAACTGCCGGCTGCTCTTGCGCAGCCCCGAGGTGCCGGGCTTCTGGTCGCTGAAGGGTTGGGATAGGGGAATGTGCCGGATGCTCACAGGATTGCTGCTGGTCATCGGCTGATCCACCGGGGCGTTGGGGGCACCAAATTAGCCCTGGTTTGCGGCCGCCCAGAACGGGCTAGCGTCCGAAACAAGCCGGGGATTGCACGCGAAGCTTGCCGAGTGGCGCTGGGACGCCAGGCAGGAATGGCCGTCGCTCAGCGCCGCGGCACGGAATCCTGTCAGCGCGGCAAGCTCACCAACGCCTTGCTGGGTCTCTCGGCGAGCTGCGAGGCCACCGGTCAGGGCAGCGGTTTGTGTGCTCTGGCCGATCAGGCGGTGGTGCAGACGGGCTGGTCGCTGGCGTTCATGGACAGCACCGCTTACCAGGTGCTGCAACTGATTCAGGCCCCAAAGGGGCGTTGAGCGCCAGCAGGGGTGGGAGCTGTCAGGCTCAGAAGCCTGGGATCAGGCCGAATCCCTTTTTCTCCTGGGGCTTGGCCTCGGTTTTGCTGGGGGCCACGGTGCGGGTTTGCTGCTTGCAGAAGGGCAGCAGATCCTGGCCGGCGCGATTGAGGGCTTCGCGGCGCTCGAAGCTGTTGGCGGCGGCGGGCTGGGCCCGTTGGCAAATGGTCCAGATCGCGTCTTTGCAGCTTGCCCCGAGGCGGGGATGGTCCATCAGCGGATCGGCCATGGTGCGCGCCTTGGTGCAGCTCTCGGCGGTGTTCTCCCGGCCGCAGGCGAACGTGTGGAGCTGCAGCTCCCGCAGCTGATCCATGGAGGGATAGGGCGGATCTTTAGGCGCTGCTTGCAGGGGGGAAGCCAGCAGACCCATCAGGCCGAGCGCCAAGCCAGCGCTTAGGGCGGAGCCGCCCCTCAGGGCAGGATTGATCCAGGAGGGAGCCATGGTTCTGTCGGGTTGGCTCCCATCATGGCGACCCCGGCAGCGCCGGCAGCACAGACAGTCCCTGGCGCAGCGGTTGCTGCTGATGGCTCCAGTGGGCGGCGATCGCCGGCCCCACCAGAGGAGCGGCCAGGGCCAGGCCGCTGCGCAGCCAGCTCTGGCGGCGCAGCTGCTCTCCCCGGGCGGCTTCGGCGGCCTGGAGGGCCTGCAGCGTGGTGATTTCCGGCCGTCGCTCGGCTTCGATCGCGGCGAGCGCCGCATCCAGGCCGGTGATGGCTGTGGTTTTGGCTCCAGGGGCACCGTGCTGTGGCTGTTGTGGTGCTGGCGCGGGCCGCAAGAGCGGCTGCAATAGGGGCAACAGCCGGGCGCTGGCCACCCAGGCGTCGCGCAGGGCCATGTTGATCCCCTGGGCTCGCACCGGACTCATCGGATGGGCCGCATCGCCCAGCAGCAGCAGGCCGGGTGCCCACCAGCGCTCTGCCAGTCCTACCTGCACTGCCAGCCGGCTGGGTTCGCCCAGGCCGGCTCGCCACTGCCGTAGCCAGGCCGCCAGCTCCGGTGGGCTCAGCGGAGCCATCCGCTCGATCCAGTCGTCTGGGGAGCATGCAGGCACCCGCTCGCCCTTGTTGAGCAGCCAGCCCAGCTGCACCCCTCCGCCAGCGCTGTCGAAGGCGCTGAACACCCCCTCCGGCCCCACCAGGGTGGTGAAGCTGCCTTGCAGCGGTGAAGGAGAAGGGCAGGCCAGTTGGAACCAGAGCAGATCGATGGAGTTGACTCCTTCCACCAGCACCAGTCCAGCCTTCTGCCGCAGCAGCGAGGCCCGGCCGTCGCAGGCCACCACCAACTCGGCCTCCAAATGCCGCCCGTTGCGCAGCCGCACTCCGGCCACCCGCCCTTGGCTCCAGAGCAGATCAGACACCGGCTGCCCCCGCTCCAGCACAAATGATGGGCAGGATTGCGCCTGCCCCAGCAGGGCCTCCAGCAGGGCGGGCTGGTTCACCAGGGTGCAGGGCCGCTGGGGATCGCCGCTGAGGGGTTCGTGGGCGTGGAAAAGCTCCCGGCCATTGACCACAAAGCGCCAGCCCTGCAGGTGCCTGTGGGGCACAGCCGCCAGCAGGTGGCTCAGCCCCATGGCAGCCAGGGCCTCCAGGCCCGAGGGCATCAACGCTTCGCCGCGAAACTGGCGCGCCGGGCTGGAGCTGGCTTCCACCAGGGTGACGGCGACGCCGGAACGGGCCAGCAGCAGGGCCAGGCTGGCCCCGGCTGGACCAGCTCCAACGACCAGGACCCTGGGGCCAGAGTTCAACGGGTCACTCAAACGAAGGAGTTGTAGTTGCGGGTGCCGCCGCTGACCGGATCCACATGCCCCATCAGCTGGCTCTTCTTGGCCAACAGGTAATTCACCAGCTCCTGCTGCACCGCCAGCAGCTCCTTGGTGCAACCCCGGAACGCGGCACGGTGGCGGATCTCGTCGTGGCGGGTGTGGAGATCGCGCAGCATCAGCTGGATCGCATCCAGGGTGGCGGAGGTGGTGCGGGAAGCCTGCAGCGAATCCATGGCCCTGGGGCGGAGACAGGTCTTCAGCGTAGGAGCCCTGGCCCAGCTCAGCAGTCGCCGATCAGGGTTCAGGTGCGCTGCACCCCACTGCCACAGCGGTTGCGTTGCCGCTCCTGTTTCCGCGCCAGTCGCTCGGTGATGCCCAGCTCGGCGCCTTTCCAGAGCCGGTTGATCTCGGCGCTGAAGTGGGCCGCTAGCAGGGGGGAGTCAAACACCAGCAGGGTTTCGTCGTTCCGGTGAGCGGCGCTGGGGCTCCAGTTGAAGGAGCCGGTGATCACGGTGCGGTTGTCGATCACGGCCAGCTTGTGGTGGAGTTTGTCGCCGCTGGCCAGCCGCGGCGTGCCAACCGTCTCGAGGGGGCGTTGCCAGGGGCGGTTGGCGGCCTCCAAGCCACAGCGGTGGTCGGGCAACTGGGTGCCGAGCAGATCCAGCACTTCGCTGAAGGAGCGGTTGGCGAAGCCGGGATCGGCCAGCAGCCGGATGGTCACCCCCCGCTCCTGCAGCTGGGCCATGGCATTGGCCAGGCTCTGCTCTGAGAACACGAACAGGGCCATGTCGAGCTGCTTGTGGGTGCCGGCGAGCAGCTCCTCCAGCAGCAGCAGGCCCTGGTGGGGATCGCGGCGGCGATGGGGTGCAAACAGCACCGTCACCGGCGTTTGACCCACGTGCACCTGCTGGGCGGCTCCGCCGCCCTTGCCCAGCCCAAAGCGGCTGTTGGGTAAACCCCCTGGGCCGTCGCCCCACATCCGCTCGAATTCGCTCACAAAGGTATGGGCTAGCTCGCGGCTGTGGAGCCGCATCAGGTGGTTGACGTTGCCGCGGGTGCGATCAGCTCCCGGGTCGCCGTGGATGCAGGAGGGGGTGAAATTGGCCGAGCCGGTCACGACCACCGCCCGGTCCACCACCATGAACTTGTGGTGCATCAGGCCGCTGCCGGCGCTGCCGTCGGCGGTGTCGTCGATCAGGGGCACCCCGGCCCGCTGCAGGATCGCCACCGCATCCCCCCAGCCGAGGGCCTTGAGCTGCTCGTGGCGGCTGCGCTGGTGCGGGGTCAGATCGGCAGGGTGCTGCTGGCTCCAGGGGGTGCTGTAAGTGTTTTCCAGCACCACCTTCACCGTCAGTCCATCGCGGTGGCGCGCTGCCAGGGCTTCGGCCACCTTCGGCAGCGACAGCTCCTGCACCGCCACCAGGATTTCCCTTTTGGCGCCTCGGATGCTGGCCAGCACAAAGGCCTCGAGATCGTCCCCCTGGCGCCACTGGCCACTGATCGGGCTGCGGTAGCGGCTGGTTTCGTTGTGGTTGAAGACCAGCTCGATGCCCTCGGGCAGGGGCCTTTGTGGGGTCGGCTGCCCCAGCAGCTGGGCTTCGGCGCTGCAGCCGGCCACGGCTAGACCCAGGGCACCGACCCAGGCGAGCGGGTGCCTCAGGGGGTTGCGGTGACGAGCGGTATGGGTGATGGCGACCTGCTGCGGCTGCCTTCAGTCTTCCCACCGACTGTCCAATGGTTGGTTGAGGCTGGGCTACTGGTCAGTGGTGGCCAGGCATCTCGGCCGTGCGCAGCATTAGCACAAACCAGGCGGTGCCGATCAGCACGGCGCTGAGCATGGCGGCCGGAAGGCCCACGCGCATCAACACCACGGGCACGATCAGCGGAAAGGCCAGGGCCCCAGCGAGTGGGGTGAGGGCCACGGTTGCTCGTTTGAGAGATCCAGCGCGTTTCAGAACCATTCGCTGATGGCCTTGTCGGCAGGGTTGCTGTTGTCTTCCGGGGTGGAGCGGTTGAATTCGAGGGTGATGTTGCGCTTCTGCTCGCCGTCTGCGGCCACCGCCTCGATCGGATAGAGCTGTTGACCATCTCGGAACGGCACCTGCACGCGGAAGGTGCCATCGGCGGAGAGCGGCACGTCTTCGCCGCCGATGGTGAGGCGCGCGGCTGGATCGGTGGCGCCGTAGACGATCAGCTCGGCATCGGCCACCAGCCAGAAAGAACGTTGCCGTGAGGCCACCCCGCCGATGCCGGATTCGTTGCGACCGCTAGCCCAGATTCCGGCCCCAGAGGCGTTCAGTTCGCTGGTGTCGAGACCGGCTTGTTCGAGTTCGTGGAAGGCCTCGGAACCGCGGCCAAGGCGCCGCCAACGGGCCGTTGCTGTTTGGTAGAGGCGCTCATGCAGACCGGCGTCAGCCGGTTCCATGGGTGTGGGCAGGGTGGCCGGAGCGGTGTCGAGCGAGAAGGGCACAAACTGGTCGAGGATCTGCTCACTGGGGTGCAGGGCCGGAACCCGGGCCACCGACGAGAAGGCCAGCGAGATCCAGCCGCCGCCGGAGCCTTTGCGGTAGCCCAGTTCCACCCGGTAGTCGCGATCGCTCAGGGGCACCGGCATATACCATTCGGTGGCATGGCTATCCACCACCACCTCCTGCAGGGTGTGGGGGTGGGCAGAGCCTCCCGCCAGTCCGGTGACATCGGCCACCCGCAGGCACAGCTGGGACGCCCCGGCGGCCAGCGCTTCGCCCCGATCAGCTTCAGAGATCTCCCAGAACACGTAGGCCCACTGGGGATCCCGGGGCAGGAACACCACGCTGGTGCTGGACGCCGAAGGGCGTGGTGCCGGAGGCAACTCCGCTTCGATCGCCTTGAGAGTGCGGGGGCTGTCGTCCTGTCGCCGGTTGATGGCCGCCAGCAACTCATCCTTCGACTTGCGGCTGTACAAGCTCACCCCAAGATCGCTGGCCACCTGCCGAAGCTGCCGCAGGGTCATGCGTGCCAACGAAGTAAGGGCTTGGGTCACGGCGATAGATTTCTTTTGGGATCAGCGTGGTCAACTCTCCCATTGCCGGTTGTTTTTGCCTTGAGCCGTCAGTGGATGCTGACGGCTGGTGCATCAGGGCCAGCGTTTGACGGGCACAAAAAAGGCGGCCCGTAGGCCGCCCCTTGATGGATTGGTTGCTGAGCTCAACGTCCAATGCTGCGGTAGGGCACCTTGGCCAAGTAGTCCATGCTGGTGTTGCTAGATGCACCGCCTTGGCTGCGCATGGCAGGCAGATTGCGCACCCAGGGGAGGTAGTCCTCTGGGAAGCCCCCACGGCGCTGACGGGAGCGAGCGGGGATCGTTTTGGCGGTGCCGGTGTACACAACTTGGGGGAAGCCCAAGATGCCCCGGTAATAGGCCTCGTATCGCGGAGTGGTGATGTTGAAGGGGGTTTCGCCCAGATCCCTGGAGCCCACCACGCGGTTGCGGTGGAAGGGAACGGTGTCGTAACCGAAGGCGTCCAGGTATTCCTGGCCGTTGAGGATGTCGTCAACCATGCCCTTGACCCCGCGGGTCATCAGCACAGCCGCCCAGGCGATCTCCTCAGACCTGCCGTGGGTGGGGCGACCCAGAAGCTTTTCCACCAGGTGGCGCACCACCCGATAGTTGCTGTTCAGGTTGTAGAAGCTGCGGGTGAAGGTGTCTGAGAGACACAGGGAGCGAATGAAATCCCGCACACTCATTTGGCCGTTGCGCAGCTGGCTCTCCAATGTCAGGTTGCGGTCGACCTTGAAGGCATAAAAGAAAATCTGTCGATAACACGACTCAATGAGCAGATTTAGGTCTTTGGGATCCATAGCCCTGTCCATGGACATGGATTTGGGGTCCTCATCCGAACCCACCCGCAGCGGGTTAACCCGCGAGTTTTGGGTAGTGGGCGCGTATTTCAGGAGGGGCAGGGCCACACAACTTCATCATCCGTCGTTGCTGATCGTAGAAGTGCAGCCGCGGCCGGGTTCGGCTGGCCGAGACAGGGCTCACAGTCCGTAACGTTCGTCACCATCCCAGGGGAGACAGGGGCTGCTCGGAGACGGGCTCTTGGGCAGGGGTTTTGGCCCCAGGCTCCGGGCTGTCTAGCAGCCGTGTCTCGACGCAGAAGGACGCCGTATTGGAGAGGCCCTCCACCGTGCTGGTGCGCAGACGCACATTGGGGCCGGCAAAGCTGAATCGCTCCAGGCTGGCCATGGTTTCGTAGCCGGTGGTGAGCAGTAGACCGTCGCGCTCGTCCATGGCGAAATGACCTGCCACGGGGGCGGTTTCGGCGTAACCACGGTCGCGCAGCAGCAGACCGGACCGGCCGAGCTCATCGGTGGGGATCAAGCCGAAAACGCTTTCCCCCTCGTGGGCTTCTCCTGCCTTATCCCACGCCATTGAGGCGTTCCAGGTCACCCGGCAGCCCCCAACGAGGCCAGCGGGATTTTCGCCGTGGAGCTCGGCGATGGCGATCAGGCGGGGGTCGGTTGCGGCGATTTCCACCACCTCAATGAAGGAGCCTCCCGCCTCAGCTCGCCGGTGCAGCAGGTGGTGGCTGCTGCGCTGGGAGCGCCAGCGGCCGCAGCTCAGCCGGAAAAAGCTGAGGGCATCGGCGATCGAGGCGGGGCGGATGTCGTCCACGGGGGTGCAGTGGCTGTGGCGATGATCGCAAGGAGTGGTGGGGAGCGGCGGTGGCGATCGGTGTGGCTGCTGCCCTGGCCGCCGCCCTCTTCTGGACCCTGGCCAGTGGTTTGTGGCGTCGGCTGCCGACGTCGCTGGGTCCGGCCGAGCTGAATCTGCTCAAAAACCTGATTGCCCTGGCGCTGCAGCTGCCGCTGCTGCTGGGGAGCACCCAGGCCCTGCCGCTTGGGCCCACCGGCCTGCTTCTGCTCAGCGGGGTGCTGGGCATTGCCCTGGGGGACAGCTTCTACTTCGCCGCCTTGCGACGGCTCGGCACCCGCCGCACCCTCACCTTTGATGCCGGCGGGCCGGCGGTGACGGCCGCGGCCGGTTGCCTGCTGCTGGCCGAGTGGCCTGGGCCGCGCCAGTGGCTGGGGATTGCCCTGATCAGCCTGGCGGTGGTGGTGGTGGCCCGGCAGCGGCCGATGGCCGAGGCGGGGGGTGGTCTGGAGGCTCACCAGCGCCTGGGGGTGGTGCTGGCTCTGGCGGCCCTGTTGTGTGGCGGTGCTGGTGCCCTGTTGGCCCGTGCCGCCCTGCGCACATCGGGCCTCGATCCCTGGCATGCCGCCACCCTGCGGCTGCTGGCCGCCACGCTGGTGCTGCTGCCCCTGTTGGGCAGGCTGATGACCCATCTGCGCCGGCCTCGACCCAGGCCGCCGGGCCGGCGTTGGCTCCTGGTGCTGGCGGCCACCCTGCTGGGCACCAGTGCGGGCATCGGTCTGCAGCAGCTGGCCCTGGCCCGACTTCCCGGCGGGCTGGCCGTGGCCCTGCTGGCCACCGCCCCGGTAATGGCGGTGCCCCTGGCGCCCCTGGAGGGGGATCGCCCCGGGGCACCAGGGGTGCTGGCCGCCCTGCTGGCGGTGCTGGGTGTGGTGCTGGTGGCGCTGCCCTAGCCCCGGCTGGTCTCGCCCTGGCCCAGGCGTCGATCGGCCTGGCGTGTGGCCCAGGTGCTCAGGTCAGCCAGCTCCAGGGCCAGCGGCGCCCGGCCCAGCGTGCCGGCGACGTGCTCCAGTTGACCGCCCGTTGCCACCAGTTGCTCAACCAAGGCCGCCTGGAATGCGGCGTCGTCGGCGATTGGGGGTTGTTGCCGTACCCAGGCGCCGATAGCTGCACGATCCGGCAGGGGGCCGGGCTCAAGGGATGCTGCCGTTGAACGGGAGATGGCCTGCAGCGTGCGCAGGCCATGGGCCAGGAGCCTGAGGTGGTGACGCTCGAGTGCCGGCAGCAGGGTGGCCTCTAGCTCCGCCAGTTCGGCCAGGGTCAGCGGGCTGTTGGCGGCAGGCCCGTCCGGCTCAGGCGTCACGGCCCTGAATGAGGCGGAAGCCGCAGGAGTGGCCCTTTTCCAGGCGCCATTGGACCCGCTCCACCTGGCAATCGGGAAAGGTGTGGCGGATCAGTTGCAGCTCTTGATCGCAAACGCAGGGGAACTGCTCGGCAATGCGCATCACCGAGCAGTGGAATTCGCTGACCACCCAGGCCTGGTCGTCGTCGGGATCCTGGGCGCATTCGGCCATGTATCCCGCCTGACGGCGCAGTTCCACCAGCCGCTCGAGCCGTTGTTGCAGCTCCCCCTCGCCGATTTGGCCCCGATACACGCCCGCTTGCTGGAGAGCCTGCTGATTGAGGAGCTCCTGCAGGGTTTCGGAGGACAGGCTGCCGGCCAACGACTGCAGCAGGCCCAGGGCGAAGTGATCGCTGCCATCGGGAAAGTGCCCCTGTCCCTTGGCCGTAAGGCGCCAGCGATTGCTGGGTCGACCGGGACCCTCGGAAGCCGGACTGGCTTCCACAAAACCTTCATCTTCCAGGCTGCGCAGATGGCGGCGCATCACCTGAACTGACACCGACTGGTATTCAGCCAATTCGCCGGCGGTCGCCTCGCCCTGCCGCAACAACATGCCGAACACCGCTTCCCGGGTGGACGCCGGGTCGGCATGTTGGCGGGAGATCTGGGGTGTGGCACTCATGGCCGACGCCGAACTACATCACGATGCCACGCCTGGCCGGCGGTTGGGGGTCGGCCCGGCACAATGAGGTTTCTGGTCGAGCCCCAAGGCCCATCGCTGGTGCTCTAAGCTCGATAGGAAACGAAACCAAAAAGTTTCGTAACTGGGATTCTGTGATCCTGGCCGTTGCACTGCGCGGTCCTGTTCCTTCCAGTGCGATCTGACCATCACCCCCTCCGAGCCATGTCCGACGCCGCGGCCAGCCCGACCTCCGACAGCCTCGAGGTGATTGGGAAGTTTGCCGAAACTTACGCTCAGCGCACGGGCACCTATTTTTGCAGCGATCCCGGTGTCACCGCGGTCGTGCTGGCAGGCCTCGCCAAGCACAAGGACGAGCTCGGTGGGGCTCTCTGCCCCTGCCGTCACTACGAAGACAAAGAAGCCGAGGTCTCCCAGGCCTTTTGGAACTGCCCCTGTGTGCCGATGCGGGAGCGCAAGGAGTGCCACTGCATGCTGTTTCTCACAGAAGACAATCCGTTCCGCGGTGAGCAGCAGACGATTTCTCTTGACGACGTGAAAGCCCTTACTGCCGGCTGATTCGGCTGAATTGCCATGAGTACCGCAACCGTTGGCGATCTTGTTTCGCAGCCGTATAAACACGGCTTCGTGACAGACATTGAAACTGAAAAGATCGCCAAGGGCCTCAGTGAGGACGTGGTGCGGCTGATCTCGTCGAAAAAAGACGAGCCTGATTTTCTGTTGCAATTTCGGCTGCGGGCCTATCGCCACTGGCTGCAGACGGCCGAGCCCGATTGGGCGGCTTTGGGATATCCGCCGATTGACTATCAGAATATCATCTATTACGCGGCTCCCAAGCAACAGGAGAAAAAGGCAAGCCTCGATGAGGTGGATCCCAAACTGCTGGAAACCTTCGATAAGCTCGGGATCCCACTGAGCGAGCAGAAGCGTCTCTCCAACGTGGCTGTTGACGCGGTGTTCGATAGCGTCTCGATCGCCACCACCTACAAGGAGAAGCTGGCGGAGCATGGGGTGATCTTTTGCTCCATCAGCGAAGCTGTGAAGGAGCATCCTGAGCTGATCGAGGCCTATCTGGGTACGGTAGTGCCCAGCAATGACAACTACTTTGCGGCCCTCAATTCCGCTGTCTTCAGTGATGGGTCCTTCGTGTTTATTCCGAAGGGCGTCGAGTGCCCGATGGAGCTTTCAACCTATTTCCGCATCAACTCCGCTGACACGGGTCAGTTTGAGCGCACATTGATCGTGGCTGAAGAGGGGGCCTCGGTGAGCTACCTCGAAGGTTGCACCGCTCCCATGTTTGATACCAATCAGCTCCATGCCGCCGTGGTGGAGTTGGTGGTACTGGATGATGCTTCTATCAAGTATTCGACCGTGCAGAACTGGTATGCCGGTGATGAAAATGGTGTGGGTGGTATCTACAACTTCGTGACCAAGCGTGGTCAGTGCCGCGGTGCGCGCAGCCGCATCAGCTGGACCCAGGTGGAAACGGGTTCAGCCATTACCTGGAAGTATCCCAGCTGTGTACTGCAGGGTGCTGATTCGGTGGGCGAGTTTTATTCCGTCGCCCTCACCAACAATCATCAGCAGGCGGATACCGGCACCAAAATGATTCATGTGGGGCCCCGCACCCGCTCCACGATCGTGAGCAAGGGAATCAGCGCTGGCCACTCCTCCAACAGCTATCGCGGCTTGGTGCAGATTGGCCCAAAGGCTCTGGGAGCGAAGAATTACAGCCAGTGCGACTCGATGCTGATCGGCGATCAGGCGGCCGCCAACACCTACCCCTACATCCGCTCCCAGCAACCCGATGCGGTGGTTGAGCATGAGGCCAGCACCTGCCGCATCTCCGCCGATCAGCTTTTCTATCTCCAAAGCCGGGGGATCGGCTTTGAAGAAGCGGTTTCGATGATGGTGAGCGGCTTCTGCCGCGATGTGTTCAATCAGCTGCCGATGGAGTTTGCCGCCGAAGCCGACAAGTTGCTGGCTCTCAAACTCGAGGGATCGGTGGGGTGACTAGCCAGAATCCCCTAATTTGTTCTACTTAGCTGTTTTTGAGTCCGCTTCCGATCTTTTCCATTTGATTTTTCTGCTGTGATTCGCCCCGACGCCCCACTGTTGCTGGACATTTGCGATCTCCACGCTTCTGTGGAGGATCAACCCATCCTCAAGGGGGTCAATCTGTCGATTCGGGCTGGTGAAATTCATGCCGTGATGGGGCGCAACGGCAGTGGCAAGAGCACCCTGTCTAAGGTGCTGGCCGGCCATCCCGCCTACACCGTCACGGCTGGATCGGTGAACTACCGCGGGGCCGATCTGCTCGAGCTGGATCCCGAGCAGCGGGCCCGGATCGGTCTGTTCCTGGGGTTTCAGTATCCGGTGGAGATTCCTGGAGTCAGCAATCTGGAATTTCTGCGGGTGGCCACCAATTCCCGCCGCGCCGAGCGGGGTGATGAGGAGCTCGATACCTTCGCCTTTGAGGACCTGGTGCACGAGCGGCTCAAGGTGGTGCAGATGGATCCGGCCTTCCTCGGGCGCAGTGTCAACGAAGGCTTTTCTGGCGGCGAGAAGAAGCGCAACGAGATCCTGCAAATGGCCCTGTTGGAGCCCCTGGTGGCCATCCTCGATGAGACCGATTCCGGTCTCGACATCGACGCGCTGCGCATCGTTGCCGATGGTGTCAACCAACTGGCCGGACCCGAAAACGCCACCCTGCTGATCACCCACTACCAAAGGCTTCTGGATCTGATCACCCCCGACTACGTGCATGTGATGGCTGCTGGCCGGATCCTGCGCACGGGTGGCAAGGAGCTGGCGCTGGAGTTGGAGCGCACCGGGTACGACTGGGTGGACCTGGAACTCGCCCGCCTGGAGCCCGAGACGGTGGAGGTGGCCTGATGCCTGCCGTTGCGCTACCGGCAACCGCTGAGTGGTTGGCCGCATTGGCCGGTTCACCGCTGCCGGGTCGCCGCCATGAGGATTGGCGCTTCACCGATCTGGCGCCGCTGCAAAGCGTGGCTCCAGAGCCCTGGACTGGCCCGGATCCCTTTGCCCTTGCTGCGCTCCCCGATGGGATCACTCGCCTCGAGCCCTCTGAAGCGCAGCAGCTGCGCAGCCAGGTGCTGCAAGCCACCGGCAGCTCAGCTGCTTGGCCGGTGCAACTCAATCAGGGCGCTTCGCCCCGTTGCCTGGCGTTGCGGGTGAGCGGGGCGGCGGGGCCGTTGCAACTCAGCATCGATGCCGGAACTGCTCCGGGCCTGTTGGCCCTGCAACTGCTGCTGATCCTGGAGGACGGGGCCAGCCTGGAGCTGCTGCAACACCACAGCTCCAATGCTGCCAATGCCACCAGCCAGCTGACCGTGGCCCAACTCGGCCATGGCGCCCGGCTGCATCTGGGGGTGCTGGCCCCGGGCGATTGCCGCGCCAGCTTGCTCAGTCATCTGGCCATTAGCCAGGCTCCTGCCAGTGCCCTGCAGCTCACCACGGCCGTGGGCGGTTGGGCCCTGAGCCGCCTGGAGCCTCGCATCTGTCAGGTGGCAGGGGCAGCCCACACCCGTCTGCGGGCCCTGCAGCTGGTGGACGGCCAAGACCTGGCGGACACCCACAGCCACGTGCGATTTGAGGGTCCCGATGGCGAGCTCGACCAGCTCCACAAGGTGGTGGCCGATGGGGCTGGACGCAGCGTGTTCAATGGCGCTGTCCAGGTGCCCCGCAAGGCCCAGCAGACCAACGCCGCCCAGCTCAGCCGCACCCTGCTGCTCTCGGATCGGGCCCGGGTGGACACCAAGCCCGAGCTGGAAATCGTTGCCGACGACGTGAAGTGCGCCCACGGTGCCACCGTGAGCCGGCTGCAGCAGAACGAGCTTTTCTATCTGCAGAGCCGTGGCATCGGCGCCGATCAGGCCTCCAAACTGCTGCTGCGGGGCTACTGCGAGGAGGTGCTGCGGGAGCTGCCGGCGGCTGCGGCGGCCCTGAATCCCCTGCAGCTGCTGCTTCGGGAGCGTCCATGACCATGACCGCCTCCCCGGTGCAATCCGACCTGCACCCGTCCAACCCATCTGCCGGCAACCTCGCGGCCCTCACCCGGCCCGACTTTCCCCTGCTGGCGCAAACGGCCTGCCTGGGCCAGCCGCTGATCTACCTGGATCACGCCGCCACCAGCCAGAAGCCCCGTCAGGTGCTGGCAGCCCTGCAGCACTACTACGACCACGACAACGCCAACGTGCACCGCGGCGCCCACCAGCTCAGCGCCCGGGCCACCGAGGGCTTCGAGGGTGCCCGCGCCAAGGCGGCCGCGTTTGTGGGGGCGGCCAGCCCGCGGGAGATCGTGTTCACCCGCAACGCCAGTGAGGCGATCAACCTGGTGGCCCGAAGCTGGGGTGAGGCCAACCTCGGCCCCGGTGATGAGGTGCTGCTCACGGTGATGGAGCACCACTCCAACCTGGTGCCCTGGCAGCTGCTGGCGGCGCGCACCGGCTGCGTGCTCCGTCACGCGGGGCTTACTGCGAGCGGCGAGCTGGATCTGGAGGATCTGCGCCGCCAGATCACCGAGCGCACCAAGTTGGTGAGCCTGGTGCAGGTGAGCAACACCCTCGGCTGCCTCAACCCGATCGAGGAGATCGTCGCCCTGGCCCATGCCGCCGGCGCCCTGGTGCTGGTGGATGCCTGCCAGAGCCTGCCCCACCTGCCGGTGAATGTGGCCCAGCTGGGCTGCGATTTTCTGGTGGCCAGCTCCCACAAGCTCTGCGGCCCCACGGGCATGGGGTTCCTCTGGGCCCGGGAGGCGTTGCTCGAGGGGATGCCGCCCTTCCTGGGCGGCGGCGAGATGATCCAAGACGTGTATCTCGATCACAGCAGCTGGGCGGAGCTGCCCCACAAGTTTGAGGCGGGCACGCCGGCCATCGGTGAAGCGATCGGCATGGGCGCCGCCCTCGACTACCTCAACGGCCTGGGCTTGGCGCGCATCCACGCCTGGGAGCAGGTGCTCACCCGCCAGCTGTTCGATCGGCTGCGGGCGATCGAGGGGGTGCGGATCCTGGGTCCTTCGCCGGAGCAGCAGCCTGATCGCGGCGCACTGGCGGCCTTCACCGTCGATGGGCTGCACGCCAACGACATCGCCGCCCTGTTGGACTCGGCCGGGATCTGCATTCGCAGTGGTCACCACTGCACCCAGCCCCTGCACCGGCTCTACGGCATCCCCGGCTCGGCTCGCGCCAGCCTCAGCTTCACCACTACCCCCGAGGAGATCGACCGTTTCGCCGAGGAGCTCGAAGGCACGATCGCCTTTCTGCGCGAGCACAGCTAATTAGAGCGGCGTCAGCACCGCCAGGGCTTCGGCCCGGTGCTGGCCCTGCCAGGCCCACTGCCACTGCCAGCCTGTCTCCTGGGCCACCGTTTCGATGGCGCCCCGCTCGGCCGGGATGTCGAAGCTGCTGAGGTGCTCGATTACCTGGCTCTGCTGCTCCGCGGTTAGCGCCGCCCAGCCCTGTCGGATCCGCGCGCTGTAGCGCTGCTGGTAGGCCTCCAGGGTTTCGCCCGGCTCGCGGAACACATCAGCCCAGAGCAGCAGCCCATCGGCGGCGATGCGCTGGCGTGCCCCCTGCAGAAACGTGGTCTTCTCGGCGTCGCTGAGGTGATGGATGGCAAAGGCCGAATGAAGGATGTCGACTGGAGGAGCCTCCGATTGGCTCCAGGCCAGCAGGTTGCCCTCCTGCCAGGCGCAGGGATAGGGCATGGGGCCCAGGGCCGTCTCGGCCAGGGGCAGCACGGCGGCGGTGAGATCCAGGCCGGTGTAGCCGCCCAGGGGCAGGCGCCTGAGCACGGGCGCCAGCTGGGCCAGATCGCCGCAGCCCAGATCCACCATCGCCGGCGGGGGCGCAGCGACGGGACGCTGGGCCAGCCAGCCCTCGAGGGCGTTGGCTGTGGCGTGCGCCACGGCCCGGTGCTCCATCAGGTCGTGGCTCACCACCGCCCGGTAGGTGGCCCACTGCTGCGAAAAGAAGTCCATGGCGCCATCCTGATCGAGCCCCGGGCCCGAGATGGATGGCGAATAACCCGGTGATCCCGCAGCTGTGGATGGTGGTGTTGGGCGGCCGCGCGCCTGGCTGCCACATCGAGCTCCACGACGTGCGCTTTGTGGCAGGGGCCACGATTGAGGCGGCGATGCCGGAGCTGCGGCGGCAGTGGTTCGGGAGGCGTGAGGGCCTGCACCTCGATGCGTATCTGGCGGTGCGGGCGGTGGATGGCTGGGCGGTGCGTCTGGGGCGCGAGCCGCCCGCGCCCCGGCTCGAGCGGCTCTGGTTTGTGAACCTGGGCGCCTACCGCCCCGATTGCCTCGCCGAGCTGCACCACTTCGGCCTGGTGGTGGCCCGTTCGCTCCAGGCGGCCAAGGCGGCGGCCAAGCGGCAATGGCTGCGGGGCGCGCTGCAGCAGCACAAGGACGATCTGGCCGCGGTGGACGATTGCCTGGCGATCGAGCAGCTGGAGCTGCTGGGGGGTGAGCGCTGGCACGTGCAGCTGGAGCCCCACCCCGAGGGCCTCAGCCAGAGCCAGGTTCCGGATTGGTTTGGCTACCGGCCGATCTGAGTTGGCTGCAGCTGTCCTTTTGCCTCAGACTGTTCAGATGGCAGTCGGCACCGTCACATCGAGCGTGGATCCGCGGATTGCATCGATCGCTTTGGCCATTCGAGCTGAAATCCCCCAGGCGGAGGTGCGTCTGTTTGGCTCTCGGGCTCGTGGTCAGGCGCGCCCTGATTCCGATGCCGACCTGTTGATCACCGTGCCGGATGCCTGGTTGGCGCAGCACAATCGGCTGCAGGTGCTCGGTCGGTTGAGCCGGCAGCTCTCCAGCTATCGCCTGCCCCTCGATCTGTTGCTCTATTCCCAGAGTGAGGTGGAGGCCCGCCGCTCCTGTCACCAAGCGGTGAGCACGGTGGCTTGCCGCGAGGGAATTTTGCTGAATGGCTGACGCCGATGCCAGCCGCTACTGGCGCATCGCGCGGGCCGACCTGCAGGAGGCTCGGCGGATGCGGGAGCTTTCTGGATTCCGCAGTAGCAGCATTGGTTTTCTGCTCCAGCGGGCAGCGGAAAAGGCTTTGAAGGCCTGGATCCAAGCTGCTGGCGGAGTGGCTCCCTTCACCCACGATCTGGGTGCTCTGCTGAATCTTTTGCAGGAGTTGGGCGAGACACCGGCCGCTTACGAGGGGCTCACCGAGTTGAATTTCTTTGCGGTGCAGCTGCGCTACGACGATGAATTGGTGATTGAAGAGCTGGATTGGTCGGTGTGCTTTGCCCTGGTGGAGCGTCTTCTGGAGGAGATCAAGGGTCGCTGCTCCGTGTCCTGAGCCCCACCCCGAGGGTCTCAGTCAGAGCCAGGTGCCGGATTGGTTTGGCTATCAGCTGATTTGAGCGGGCGGTATGGGGGCGCCTGGGTGTGTGCAGCACGCTCTGGAAATCTGTACAAGTTGTACAGATTTCCAGAGGCTTCAACCTTGGATCGTGTTGGGCCGCCTGCGCTTCTCCAGGGATGATCAGATCACCTGGCACACGCGCCCCATGAACATCGATGGCAAGCCCTGGCGCACGATCTGGCTTGAGCCTGATGGCGGCCCAGGGGGCGACGCGGTGGGCGTGATCGATCAGACGCTGCTGCCGCACCAGTTCACAACGCGCAGCCTGCGCAGCTGCCAGGAGGCGGCCGAGGCGATCCGCACGATGGTGGTGCGTGGGGCGCCTCTTATTGGCGTGACTGGTGCCTACGGGTTGATGCTGGCCCTGCAGCTGGATCCGAGCGACGCCGCGCTGGCGGCGGCGTTTGAGCAGCTCAATGCCACGCGGCCCACGGCGATCAACCTGCGCTGGGCGTTGGAGCGGGTGCGGGCCAAGGTGCAGCCATTGCCGCCGGCCGAGCGGGCCGAGGCGGCCAAGGCGGAGGCCGCGGCGATCGCCGATGAAGACGTGGCGATGTGCGAGGCCATCGGCGATCACGGCCTGGCCATCGTCCAGCAGCTGGCGGCCCGCAAGCCCGGCGCCACGCTCCAGGTGCTCACCCACTGCAATGCCGGCTGGCTGGCGACGGTGGACTGGGGCACGGCCTTGGCTCCCATCTACAAGGCCCACCGCGCTGGGCTCAACATCCACGTGTGGGTCGATGAGACCCGCCCCCGCAACCAGGGCGCCAGCCTTACGGCCTTTGAGCTGGGCAAGGAGGGCGTGCCCCACACCGTGATCGTCGACAACGCCGGCGGTCACCTGATGCAGCACGGCCAGGTGGATGCGGTGATCGTGGGCACCGACCGCACCACCCGCCGCGGCGACGTGTGCAACAAGATCGGCACCTACCTCAAGGCCCTCGCCGCCTACGACAACGGTGTGCCCTTTTACGTGGCCCTGCCCGCCTCCACCATTGACTGGACGATCGATGACGGCGTGGCCGAGATCCCGATCGAGGCCCGCAACGCCGAGGAGGTGACCCAGATCCAGGGCCGCATCAGCACCGGCTCCGCCGCCGGGGAGATCGCCCAGGTGCAGCTGAGCCCCAATGGCAGCCCTGGCTTCAACCCGGCCTTCGATGTGACCCCCGCTCGGTTGGTGACAGGCCTGATCACCGAGCGGGGTGTGGCCGAGGCCAGTGAGGCGGGGCTACGGGAGCTCTACGGCCGTGGCTGAGTTGAACACCGAAGACCAAGCCCGCCAGGACCTGCTGGCGGCCACGCGGCGCCTGAGCAGTACCGGGCTCAATTCCGGTACCGCCGGCAACCTCTCGGTGCGGATCGAGGGCGGCCTGCTGATCACCCCCAGCTCCGTCCCCCCTGAGCAGATGGGGCCTGAGGATCTGGTGGCGATCGACCACCAAGGTCAGCCCCTGGCGGGCCGGGCGACGGTGCCTGGCCGCAGCCCCTCCTCCGAGTGGCGCCTGCATGCCGATCTGCTGGGCCAGCGGCCGGAGATCCAGGCCGTGGTGCATTGCCATTCGATCCACGCCACGGCGCTGGCCTGCCATGGCCGCGGCATCCCACCCTTCCACTACATGGTGGTGCAGGCCGGCGGGCCCGACATCCGCTGCGGCGGCTATGCCACCTTCGGCAGCCAGGCACTCTCGGATCTGGCGGGGCAGGCCCTGGAGCACCGCCAGGCGTGTCTGCTGGCGCACCACGGCCAGGTGACCCTGGGCGCCACGCTGGCGCAGGCCCTGGCCCTGGCGATCGAGGTGGAAACCCTGGCGCAGATGTATCTGGCGGCGCTGCAGCTGGGCGAGCCGCCGCTCCTGAGCGAAGCCGAAATGGGACGGGTGGCCGAGCAGATGCGCTTGCGCCACTACGGGGCCCTCGGAGCTGCGGGTTAGCCCTGGGCTTGTTTCCGCATCGCCAGCCCCAGTCCCAGGGCCGCCAGCGTCAGCAGGGCCGCCAGGGCGGTCCAGAGCGGTAGGCCCAGGCTCACCAGGGCAATGGGTGCGAGGGCGGTCACCAGCCCGCCACCCAGAAAGGGCTCAAACACCAGCTGCTTGAACGAAAACGCTTCCAGCACGCCGCTGCGGCCGTAGGGATCGGCCATGCGCAGCAGCAGCAGCCCTGTGGCGGTCACGCCGGTGCCCTGGCCGAAATCCGCCAGGCCCCGCTCAAACCAGGCATCGGCAAACAGCCGCGGTGCCAGCCACCAGAACACCGCCAGGTTCCAGGTAAGCCCGAGCAGCGCCAGCACCACAAACGGCAGCCAGGCCTCCTCCAGTAGCGGCAGGTTGAGGCTGGCCATCGCGGCGGTGATCAGCAGATCCATGGCCAGGGCGCCCAGGCTGTGTTGCAGTGGCGCACTGGCCAGCTGGGGTTTGCCGGCCCGCTGCAGCAGCAGCTGCACGATCAGCCCGCCCACCATCGCCAGCGGAAACAGCGGCAAGGCCTTCAGTAGCGGCCAGCTGGCCACCAGCGCCTCCTTGAGCAGCACCCCCAGCCCCACCGCCGCGCCGATCAGGGCCAGGTTCACGGTGAGTGCATCGATCGTGGGCGAAGGGCCAGCCGGTAGCAGCGGCCGGCGGACAGCCTCTTCCTCGAGGGCCAGGTCGGCCGAAGCCCCCGACGCGCCCGTGCTCACCAGCCAGCGCCGCCGCCGGCCGATCGCCACCAAGGTGCTGCCGAGCAGCACCGCTGCCAACACGCCCACGGTGGCCATGGCCAGCCCCAGGGCCTCGCCACTGGCCAGGCCCAGCTCGGCAAAGCTCGGCCCCATGCCGGCGGCGGTGCCATGGCCGCCCTCGAAGCCCACCTCGATCAGGCAGGCCATCAGCGGGTTGGTGCCCAGCAGCGGCCCGAGCACCAGCAGCAACGCCAAGCCCCCCACCAGGTATTGGCCGAAGCCCAGCACCATGCCGAAGGCCACCTGGCTGGCGCTGCGCTGCCACAGCTGCCGCGGGCTGGGCAGGGCCTGGCCCAGAAACAACGTGGCAAACACCACCGTGATCAGCACGCCCGGCGTCTGGCTCCACACCGCAGTCACCCGCTCGGGAAACAGCCGCAGTGGGCTGAAGGGCCCGATCGCCAGCCCCAGCAGGCCGGCGATGAGGGCTTCCGGCAGGCCCAGCCGCTGCAGGATCCGCAGCCGCTGGCGCAGAGCCGTGGCCAGCAGCAGCAACAGGCTCAGGGCCGCGAAGGCCAGCAGCACATCAAACAATTTCATGGCCGGCCCGCTCCCAATGCCAGCGCCAGGCCGCCCCAGAGCACCGTGAGCCCTAGGCACACCCCGCCCCATAGCGGCAAGCCCCAGCTGTGCAGCGCCAGGGGTGCCGCCACCGTGACCACGCCGCCGGCCAGCACCGGCTGCAGCAGCAGCTGCTTGATCGAAAAAGCAGGGATTGCTTCGCTGCGGCCATCGGGGTCGGCCATGCCCAGCAGCAGCAGGCCACTGGCCGCCACACCGGTGGCCTGGCCGAATTCGATCACCGCCCGCTCAAACCAGCCCGCCGGCAGGATCCGCGGCGCCAGCACCAGGATCACCAGCAGGTTCCAGGCCAGCCCAAAACCGCTGAGCACCAGCAGCGGCAGCCAGTTGGCCCGCAGCAGCGGCAGGTTGAGCCCGGCGGTGGCCGCCGCAATCAGTAGGTCGGTGGCCAGGGCGCCCAGGCCGTTCTGCAGGGCTGGCACGGCCAGCTCGGCCCGGTCGCTGCGTTCCAGTGCCAGGCGCACCAGCAGTGAGCCCGCCAGGGCCAGGGGATACACCGGCAACGCATCGATCACGGTGCGCAGCATGCCGCCAGCGGGCTCGGCTAGCCGCTCCAGCCCTGCCAGCAGCACCACGCCGATGCCCACGGCGATGCCCACCAGAGCCAGGTTGGTGGCCAGCTGGCGCAGGCGCTCCGCCCAGCTGGGGCCTGCCGCCACCGCAGCCGCGGTGGGCTCGGGCAGCACACACAGCGGTGCGCCGGCCTCGGCGGCCAGCAGCCAGCCCTGCCCCTGAGCCAACACCACCAGCAGGCCGCCCACCACGGTGGAGCTGAGCAGCCCCACCGTGGCCATGGCCAGGCCTAGGTCGGTGCCGCCGGCAAAGCCCAGATCGGCGTAGATCGGCCCCATCACCGCGGCACTGCCGTGGCCGCCTTCGAAGCCCACCTCGATCAGGCAGGCCATCAGCGGATCGGCCCCCAGCCAGGGGCCCAGCACCAGCAGCACCGCCACGGCGCCCACCAAGTATTGGCCGAAGCCCAGCGTCAGGCCCAGCAGGGTCTGGGCGGCCGCCGGCTTCCACAATTTGGCCAGATCCGGCAGGGGCCGGCCCAGCATCAAGGTGCCAAACACAAAGGTGAGCAGCACCATCGGCAACCGCGCCCACAGCGTTTCCACCGGAGCCGGCAGCACCGGCCAGGGGCCATAGGGGCCCAGCAGCAGCCCCAGCACGCCGGCCACCAGCGCTGCCGGCAGGCCGATCCGCTGCAGCCCCAGGGCCGGACCGATCGCCCGTCCCAGCGCCACCAGCCCCCCCAGCACCGCCATTGCCAGGGCCAGCAGCAGGGGGCCGTGCAGGGCGCTCATCGCTGGAAGTGGCGACGGAAGAACGCCTCCGTGGCCTCGAGCACCTGGATCCGCACGCTGCCGCTGCGGAAGCCGTGGCCCTCGCCGGCAAAGCGGTGCACCTCCACCGGGATGCCGTTCGCCTCCAGTGCCGCCGCCATGCGCTCGGTCTGCTCGGGCGGCACCACCTGGTCGTCGAGACCCTGGAAAAAGACCACCGGGCAGCGGATCTGATCGGCGTGGGCCAGGGGTGAGCGGGCTTCGTAGGCGGCGCGCGCTTCGGGCCAGGGGCCGATCAGGCCATCGAGATAACGGGCTTCAAAGCGATGGCTCTCGCTCGCTAACGCGCTGGGGTCGGTGACGCCGTAGCGGCTCGCGCCGGCGCGAAACACATCTGTGAAGCAGAGGGCGGCCAGGGCGGTGAAGCCGCCGGCACTGCCGCCTTCGATGGCGATGCGCGCAGGGCTGGCTTGCCCCGCCGCCACCAGGGCCTGGGCGGCGGCGGCGCAATCGGCCACATCCACCACGCCCCACTGGCCATCGAGCCGCTCGCGGTAAGCCCGCCCGAAGCCGGTGGAGCCGCCGTAGTTCACATCCACCACGCCCCAGCTGCGCGACGTCCAGAATTGAATCCCCAGGCTCAGGCCCCGCCGCGCCATGGCGGTGGGCCCGCTGTGGCCCTTCACCAGCAGGGGCGCCTCGGCGTGGGCGCCGTCGGCCGGGGGATAAAACCAGGCGTGGGTGGGCGCCCCGCCGTGGCCGGCAAACCAGAGTGGCTCGGGTTGGCTGATCGCCTCAGGCTGCAGCGGGCAGGGGGCCACCGGCGTGTGACGCCAAACGCCTGTGTCGAGTTTCAGCTCCAGCAGCCCCTCCAGACTGGTGGGGTTGCTGGCGAGTGCCACCAGCGTCCCGGCTTCGGCGCTCAGGCCGGCCAGATCGTCGAAGGGCTGGTCCAGGGGCTCCCAGGCGGCCGGCGTGCCCACCCGGTCTGGGGTCAGATGCACCCGCCCAAGCTGCCAAGCCCCCTCCTGAGCGGCCGCGGCGATCAGCTGCTGGCCGTCCCAGGCGGTGGTGCGCATGCCATACACCCACTGGGGCATGGCGAATTCGGCCTCCAGCGGTAGCAGGGGCTGCCAGGCGCCGCTGGCGGTGTCGAGTCGCTGCAGGTTCCACCAGCCCGAGGCGTCGCTGGCCACCACCAGCTCGCTGGGACTGATCCAGAGGGGCTGAAACACCGAGATCGCTGCGGCGTCGGTGTCAGTGTCGGTGTCAGTGGCGTTGGGGCCGGAGCCGGCCACCGGCCGGGGCTCCTCCAGCGTGCCGTCGTCATTCACCGCTGCAAGCCATAGCTGGCTGCGCTGCCAGGGCATGAACGGCTGCTGCCACTCCACCCAGGCCAGCTGGCCGCCATCAGGGCTGAGAGCGGCGTAGCCGCAGAAGTCGGCCGGCTGATGCAACCGCTGCGGCTCGCCGCCGGCCAGGGGCACCGCCACCAGCTGGTCGCGGCCCTCGGCTTCCATCACGCCGAGCCAGCGCCGGCGGGGAGCATCGATCAGTCCATCGGCGAAGGCCCGTGGCCCAGGGGTGGTGAGCCGCCGCGGGGCGCCGGGCAGATTCAGGTGCCAGAGGCAGCGGTCGCTGTCGTCGACGAACACCAGATCGTTGCCCCCAACGGCATAGACACCGCCGCCGTATTCGTGAACCCGACTGCGCAGGTTGTGGGGGCTCGGGGTGAGCTCGACCGCGACCCCGCCCGCCGCCGGCCGCAGCATCAAGGTGGTGCGGCCCTGCTCCTGGGGGCGTTGTTCCAGCCACAGCAGCCGCCCATCGCGGAGCAGCGGTTCCTTGAGGCTGGGGGTGCGTCCCTCCACCAGCGCCGCGGCCAAGGGTTCAGGGCGGCGTGTGCGGGTCACGGCAGTGCTCAACGTGGTGCTCGAGGTTGGGTTCAACGGAGCTGAGCGGGGGAGCGTTTGAGGCTGTGTTTGAAAAGCGTTTGACAGAGCGTTTCACAGGGCGTTTCACAGGGCTTGCCGGCCAGGGCCCACCAGGCGTTCAGCCAGGGACTCCGGCCGGCCGCCTTAGGATGATGTGCAACGTTTTAAGTATCCCGTTGGCCCGCAGTTCCGCCGGCAGCTTTGCCCAGATGGCTCGCTCCGCCGTGCAGGCCACCCGCAGTGTTCAGGTGCCCAAGGTGGCTCTCGATGAGCCCCCCCTCACCATCCACACCCTTGGCGATGCAGTGCTCCGCACCCCTGCTAAGCGCATCAGCAAGGTGGATGAGAGTGTGCGGGATCTGGCCCGCGACATGCTACGCAGCATGTACAGCGCCCACGGCATTGGCCTGGCCGCCCCCCAGGTGGGGGTGCACAAGCAGCTGCTTGTGATCGATCTGGATCCCGAAAATGCCGCCACGCCGCCGATGGTGCTGATCAACCCGGAGATCGGCTCCTTCGGGGCCGCCATCGAGACCTATGAGGAGGGCTGCCTGAGCATCCCCGGGGTCTATCTCAACGTGGTGCGTCCGGCTGCCGTTGAGGTCAGCTACCGCGACGAGATGGGCCGGCCCCAACGGGTCAAGGCCGATGGCCTGTTGGCTCGCTGCATCCAGCACGAGATGGATCACCTCAATGGGGTGCTGTTCGTCGATCGGGTCACCGATGAGCTCAGCCTCAATGAGGGCCTTCAGGAGAAGGGCTTCCAGCGTGCCGACGTCCACTCCATTCGCTAACCACGACCCATGCCGATGAAACCGCTGGCTGGCCTGTTCCTGGCCTTGGCGTGCCTGCTGGGAATTGCTTCAACCGGGTCGGTGTTTGAGCTGGCCTATGGCGATCCCGACCTTGGGGTGTCCACCACCCGTTGGATCCTGGGCATGAGCCTGCCGGGCACCGTGGTGGCGCTGGTGCTGGCCATCCGTATCAACAAGCCGGCTTAGCTCTGGCCGGCCGCTTTGCATACGATTGCGTTCACCAAGTTCCCGGATGCCGTGATGCGATTGCCAGTTCTGCGCGCCCGTTCGCTCCCCTTGGCTGCCTGTGCGGCTGTGCTGAGTGCTGGCAGCGTCAGTCCGGCGATGGCCAGCGCCTTGTTTGAGGCGGTCGACCTGAGTCAGGAGCGCTTCGTGCTGGTGGCGGCGCCGATCGGGGATGGCACCCGCGCCCAGCTCAACATCTACGAACAGCTCAAGCCCACTCGCCCCTGTTTTGTGGTTGCTCCCGGGGCGCCTGCGGCCGTCGAACCCCTGTTGGCTACATTTGATTTCAGCGGGATCTGCAGCCGCTTCATCGACGCCAATGGCTACTCGGTGCGGGTTGGGGGCGACGATCTGGCCGCCAGCTATCGGCTCACAGTGGTGCGCCAGAGCAACGACAACGTTCTTCTGGCCTTCCCTACCAAGGTCGGCGCGGGGCCAGAAATGGTGGTAGCCCGGACCCAGGGTCCAGGCACCGGTTTCCTGCAGCTGGTGTTTGAACCAGGCTGGCAGCTCAAGCGCCGGGCCTATGGCGGCCGAGCCCTTGGCCACGTGTACATCTACCGCGAAGCCTGGCCCGAGGCCCTGACTCAGCAGGCTGCTCCCTCCGCCCGCCCGGCTTCTGGTGGTGCCGCTGGCGACTGAGTCTGGCCTGTGCCCGAGCGGGCCCTGGGACAAGCGGTTGCTACATTGGCCAACTCTGTGAGTACTGCAGCGCTTCATGACCCAGGTCACTGTCGGCGAAAACGAAGGGATTGAATCGGCCCTCCGCCGCTTCAAGCGCCAGGTGTCCAAGGCGGGCATCTTTGCCGACCTCAAGCGTCTGCGGCACCACGAGACCCCCGTTGAGAAGTACAAGCGCAAGGCCCAGCAGCGCCGCCGCCGCCGCTGATTGGCGCGGAGCCGGAGCAGCCCCCTCTCTCGATCAATGCCCCTGGTCAAAGGAGCGGTAGGTCAGCGCTTCGGCAATGGCCTCTGCGCTGATCCGCTCTTGTTCGGCCAGGTCGCTGATTGTTTGGGCGACCCGCAACAGCCGCGCTCCGGCGCGCGCGCTCAGCTGCCGCTGCTGAAGAGCGCCTTCCCAGAGGTTTAAGGCCTCGCTGTCGAGCTGCACCACCTGCTCCAATTGCCCTCCGGGGATGCGGCTGTTGGTGCAGCCCAAGGGGTTGCGGCTGGACATCTGCAAGCGGGCTCGTTGCACCCGTGCCCGCACGACGGCCGTTGATTCGGCCTTGGCATCGGTCGTCTTGCCGGCTGCCAGGCCTTCAGTGCCCCCCTGGCTGCGGAAGGGGGCGGTGAGGGCTTCGCTGGATGGCCGGCGCATCACCACCTGGAGATCAATACGATCCAGCAGCGGCCCGGATAGCCGGCCCCAGTAGCGCCGCCGCTGCCCTTCGCCGCAGGTGCAGCTGCGTTCCGGATCCCCAAACCAGCCGCAGGGGCAGGGGTTGGCGGCGGCCACCAGGGTGATCCGGCAGGGGAAGCGGGTGCGTTGGCGGGCGCGGTGGATCCACACCTCTCCGTCTTCTAAGGGCTGGCGCAGTTGGTCGAGCACTGCCCGCCGAAATTCGGCCAGCTCATCGAGAAACAGCACCCCATGGTGGGCGAGGGCCAGTTCCCCAGGCCGGGGCTGGGCGCCGCCGCCGATCAGCCCCGGGGCGGAGCAGCTGTGGTGGGGGCTTCGAAAGGGGCGGGTTTGCAGCAGGCCCTGGCTGCTGTCCAACAATCCTGCCACCGAGTGGATCGCCGTCAGCTCGAGGGCTTCTGTGGGATCGAGGGGCGGCAGCAGCCGGGTAAGGCGCTGGGCCAGCATCGTTTTGCCGCTGCCAGGCGGGCCGCAGAGCAGCAGATGGTGCCCTCCGGCAGCAGCGATCTCCAGGGCACGGCGCCCATGGGCCTGTCCCTTGACGTCGGCGAGATCCTTGGCCGCCGGCTCGGGCGAGGCCAGCTGGCGGGTGGAGGATCCTTTGCAGGCTTGATTGGGGGCTTTGGGGTGCTGCAGCCGCCAGAGCACTTGGCCCAGATCGCTCGCCCCCCACACCTGCAGCCCCTCCACGAGGGCGGCCTCCCAGGCATTGGCCTCTGGCACCACAAGGGCCCTGGCGCCATGCTGGCGGGCCGCGATGGCGATGGCGAGAACACCCCGGATTGGGCGCAGCGCTCCGTCGAGGCCCAGCTCTGCAGCACTCCACACCCCATCGCAGCAGGCCTCGCCCAGCTGGCCACTGGCCAGCAGCAGCCCCAGGGCAATCGGCAGGTCGAAGCCGGGCCCCTCTTTGCGCAGGTCGGCTGGGGCCAGGTTCACCACCACCCGCGTCAGGGGCACCTTCAGGCCGCTGTGGCGCAGGGCGGAGCGCACCCGCTCCCGGGCCTCCTGCACCGCTGCGTCGGCCAGGCCCACCAGCTGCAGGCCCGGCAATCCCGGGGCGAGATCCACCTCCACCAGCACGGGTCTGGCGTCCAGCCCTCGCAGAGACGCGGTCTTGCACCGTGCCAACATCACGCCTTCGGCCACTACAGCGTTAGTGCCCGAGCTGTCTCACCCCGACCACTCCGCGACGCCCCCTGCAGCGATGGCCAGCTCCGCCGATCCGGCCCCGACTGACACGATCTTTGCGCGCATCCTGCGCGGTGAGATCCCTTGTGATCAGGTGTATGCCGACGAGCACTGTCTGGCCTTTCGCGATGTGGCCCCCCAGGCCCCGGTGCATGTGCTGGTGATCCCCCGCGAGCCCATCACCCAGCTGTCTGAGGCTTCGGAGGAGCATGAGCTGTTGTTTGGCCATTTGTTGCTGGTGGCCGCGCGGGTGGCGCGCCAGGAGGGGCTGGAGTCGTTCCGCACCGTGATTAACAGTGGCGCCGAGGCGGGTCAAACCGTGTTTCACCTGCACGTGCACGTGATGGGTGGGCGTCCCCTGGCCTGGCCGCCGGGCTAGCTGCCGGCCCAGCCACAATGCTCTGATCTGATCCGCTCCATGAATCCCTTCAAGGCCCTTCGCGTTCAGCTGGCCAAGCTGCAACGCCTGGCCCAGCCCTACTTCCTGCCGGTGGACGACAGCCAGGGCTGGCAGTTTTTGCTGCTTGTGGTGGCCTTGCTCGCCGTGGTGGTCGGCAGCACCCTGCTGCTGCTGACCGGTGTGTTGGCCCTGAGCGGGGCCCTGATCCCCGAGCTGCGCAGCCGTTTCCTGCCGGGGGTGCCCGAGCAGGTGGCCGCCATTTGGCGCAGCCCGATCGGCCCGCTGGTGATGGTGCTGCTGGCCGGGGGCCTGGGCTGTTTTGTGGCCCTGCGCAGCAAGTTGCGCCAGGGGCGCTGGCTGCCGTGGCTGCTGATGGGGGTGATCACCTTGCTGATCCTGGTGATCAATGGCATCAATGTGGGCATTAGCTTTATTGCTCGCAACATTGAAAATGCTCTGGTTGCTTATAACGCAGAAGAATTCTGGAAGATCGTTGCTATCTACGCCTTCTGCCTGGTTTTAGCCTTGCCGATCCGGGCGATTCAGAGCTATCTGATCCCGAAGCTCGGCCTGCTATGGCGGGAATGGTTGAGTGGGCGTCTGCTGGGCCGCTATATGTCCAACCGTGCCTACTACGTTCTCAACCCGAATGACGAATCGCTGGAGGAAATCGACAACCCTGATCAACGGATTTCCCAGGACACGGCAAGCTTCACTGGTACGAGTCTGAGTGTCACCGTTGAGATCATCTCGGCGCTGTTGACCTTCGTTAGTTTCATCATCGTGCTCTGGACCATCAGCGACCAGTTGGCGCTGGTGCTGTTGGTTTACTCCGTGGGTGGTACGGCCCTGATTGTGTTTGCAAGCCGCAAGCTGGTGAACCTGAACTATCAGCAGCTCAAGCTTGAGGCCGACTTTCGCTACGGGCTTGTCCACATTCGTGACAATGCCGAGTCGATTGCCTTCTATCGCGGTGAACAGCAGGAAGCCCGGGAGGCGGAGCGCCGGCTGGGTGGAGCGATTCGCAACTACGACCGCCTGATCATCTGGGAAGCGCTGATCAGTGTGATCCAGCGCTCCTACGACTACTTCTCCCGTTTTCTGCCCTGGCTGGTGATCGCGCCGATTTATTTCGCCAAGGAGGTGGATTTCGGTGTGTTTGGCCAGGCCAGCATCGCCTTCAGTCAGGTGCTGTTTTCGGTCAGCTACATCGTCAATAACATCGATCGACTGGCCGCGTTCTCCGCTTCGATCAGCCGTCTGGAGGGCTTCCAGGGCAAGGTGGATTCCATCGGCACGGAAGCAGCGGCCCTGGCGGTGCAGCTCGCCGCCACCAGCCGCGGTCGCGACGACGGCACGATCCTGGTGAGCCACGTGGATCTGGTGCCGCCTCGCACCAACCGCACCCTGATCCGTGATCTGAGCCTCGAAGTGGATCGCCACCAGCGCCTGTTGGTGGTGGGGCCTTCTGGTTGCGGCAAAACCTCCTTCCTTCGCATGGTGAGCGGGCTGTGGCCGCCGGCGGCCGGCCGGGTGGAGCGGCCCAACGAAGGGGAGCTGCTGTTCATCCCCCAGAAGCCCTACATGCTGCTGGGCAGCCTGCGGGAACAGCTCTGTTACCCCCTGCAGCCGGATCGGTTCAGCGACGACCAGCTGCGCCACGTGCTCGAGCAGGTGCGGCTGCCCGACCTGGTGCAGCGCTATCCCGATCTCGACATTATTCAGGACTGGCCCCGGCTGCTGTCCCTGGGCGAGCAGCAGCGCCTGGCCTTCGCCCGGCTGCTGCTGAATTCCCCCCGGTTTGTGGTGCTCGATGAGGCCACCAGTGCCCTGGATGTGGCCACCGAGCGTCACCTCTACGCCCTGCTAGCCGAGCGCGACATGGCCTTTGTGAGCGTGGGACACCGCCCCACCCTCACCGCCTTCCACGACACCGTGCTGGAGCTGGATGGCTGTGGCAATTGGCGCCTGTTGCCCGCGGCCGGCTATGACGTTGGCCGCCACGCCTGATCCGATGCCTGATGCGACCCCGGCCACCAGTGCCACCACCACCAGTGCTACCACCCAAGACGTGCCGGCCTTTGGCTGGAGTGGCTACGCCGAGCGGGTCAATGGCCGCTTCGCCATGGTGGGTTTTGCGGCTGTGCTGCTGATCGAAGCCCTCAGCGGCGACACCTTCCTGCGCTGGGCTGGCCTGATCCCCTGATCAGGGAATCTGCACCAGGTCCACCTGCCAGAGGCCGCCCCGGCTCACCTGCACGGCGAGTTGGCGGCCATCCGCTTGGAGCTGCACCTGGCGGGGAACGCCGCTCGGCACCATGGCGATGGGCTGCAGGCTCTGCAGTGAGCGCCGGTAGAGCACCAACTCGGTGCGTCCTTCGAGCTGCCGCACCAGGGCGATCCGCTCCCCGGCCGCATCGATGCTGACACTCACCGGTTGGGCATCGGCCCGGTTGAGCCCTGGCACGGGCACGGGCTGCTGGCGCTCGAGATCCAGCAGCTGCACCTGTTCACGCCCGCCCCGACCGCTGATCAGGGCGAGCCAGCGTCCCGACAGAGCTGGATCGCGGTTGGCGCCCAGGGCTTCGATCCGGCCGTTGAGCGGCCCGATCGGCATGGGCACTGGGCCCAGGCAGCCAGCCAGCAGTAGGGCGAGCACGGTGGTGGGCAGAAGCGATTTCATCGGGGTGTATCCAGCCCGCCGCCTTGGAGGGCGATGCCGCCGGGTAGGTCGGGCTCCAGCAGGTTGCTCAGGTCAAACAGCTGCACCCGCCACTGGCCTCCTTGGGCCACCTGCACGGCCAGCCGGCGCCCCTCCGGCGCCAGGCTGAGCCGCACGGCGGTGCGATCGGCGGGCAAGGGCAGCCGATGCAGGGCCCCGGTGGCCCGGTCTTCGATCAGCGGCAGCCGCTGGTTGCCCTGCTGCACCAGGGCGGCGACATAGCGCCCGTTCCAACTCAGCGAGGGGGAGCTGTGGGGCTGGTGATTCTGGAAGTGGCGCAGCTGCACAACCCGCCCGCTGGGCTGCTCCTGCAGCAGCAGCGTGGCGCGACCGCCGCGCTCCACCACAGAGGCCAGCCAGCGTCCCTGGCCACTGAGGGCAGGCTCCTGGCGGCTGGTGGCGCTGAGCACCCCGGCGGGTCCGGCGTTGCGGCGTGGCAACCAAGCCCCGGCGTCACAGCCTGCCAGCACACACATCAGGCCAGCCGCCAGTCCAGAAGTCAGCTGCTGCCGCAGCGTGATGGAGGAGGGCCGAGTTGGCCCAGGCCGACGGTTCGCAGCGGAGGCGGTCAGTCGTCGAAGCGGGAGCTGTTGTCCCGCGGGCGGGGCTCGGCACTGGTGGGGGGCTTCACCGGGGTGAAGTCGGCGTCGCTGATGGACTCAGCCTTGCTGATCGGCGAACCCTGGGGCACACCAGCAGGCCCACGGGACGGAGGGGCCATGGAGGGACCAGCGCCTTCGGGGCTGGTGGGGCGTCGGGTTGAGCGGGGCATCGCCTCGCTGGCGGCCACCGGTCGGCTGCCGCGCCGGGGCTCAGCAGCACCGTCGCGTTCGCGCCGGCGGGCACCAAAATCAGCAGCAGGGCGCGTGGTGCTGCCGGCGGCGCTGTAGCGGCTGCGGTCAGGGCGGTCTGCGCTTTCGCCGGCCTGGGCCTGGGGGGCCCAATCATCCTGGGCGGAGCGACGGCTGGCGGCCCGTTCGGGGATGGCGGCCCGGCTGGGGCGGCGGGCCCGGTAGAAGTCGTCGTCGTCGGACTCATCCTCGCGGGTAGGAATGCGCCGGCGTAGCGGTTGGGGCTCATCGAAGCGATCCACGTCGCTCTCGCCCCAGGGGCGTCCACCCATGCGCGGGCGATAGGGGCCTGGCGCCGGCACCGGCTCGTCGTCGTCGAAGTAGGACGAGCGCCGGGCCTGCTCAGTGGTCACCCCCCGCAGCCGCACGCTCTCGTAGGCGAAGAAGACGGTGGTGCCGGCGAGCAGAAACTGGCCGAACTGCAGAATCGGATCGAGGCGCCATCCCTGGAAAAACAGGATGCCGCCACAAAGCAGGCCCACCGCGGCGAAGAAGACGTCGTAGTCGCGTGCGAGGGCGGGCTTGAAGCTGCGCATGAAGTAGAGCAGCGCACCGCCTACCGCCAGCACGATGCCCACGATGCTGGCCCAATTCAGGCTGGCATTAACCACGGTGTTTCACCCGTCGGACCGTTGCGCCACTGTAGGCAGCCAGGCCAGGGGGATCAGAGCTTGCGATCGAGGCGGTCGTTCTGGCTGATCAACACCAGGGCGATGGTGATCGGCACCACCACGATCACTGCACCCGCAACGAGGCTGCTCAGGAAGTTGGCGAGGGAAGGCGTCATGGCGGGGCCAGCTCTCAGGCATCAAGCGTCGCGAAATCCTAAGCAGTGGCGGCGGCTTCCTACGCTGCAGGCCCAGCTGCTTAGAGCTTTGTGACGGCCCTGCCACCCACGTCCCCGTCCTGGTTGCCGGTGCTGTCAGGGCTGCACCTGGTTTTGGGGTTGGGGCTGGCGCTCTGGACCCTGCTGTTTCTGTTCCGGATTGTGCTCACCTGGTACCCCCAGGTGGATCTGAGCCGCGGTGCGATGCGGCTGGTCGGCGCCCCGACCGAGCCCGTGCTGGCTGCCACGCGGCGCCTCATCCAGCCGATTGGCGGGGTGGATGTCACCCCGGTGGTGTGGGTAGGCCTGCTGAGCCTGGTGCGCGAGCTGTTGGTGGGCCAGCAGGGATTGGTCAGCCAGGTGCTGATGCGGGCCCAGGCCGGTTTGGTCGGCTGAGTTCAGGCCGGGGGCAGCATCTCCTGCTCAACAAATTTGGTGTGCACGTCGCCGGCCAGAAATTCTGGCCGGTCCAGCAGCTGCAGGTGGAACTCGATCGTGGTGGGAATGCCGGTGACGGCGCACTCGGAGAGGGCCCGCCGCAGCCGCTTGAGGGCGTGTTCGCGATCCGTACCCCACACGATCACCTTGCCGATTAGCGAGTCGTAGAAGGGCGGAATCTCGTAGCCCGTGTACACGTGGCTATCGACCCGCACGCCGGGGCCGCCGGGGGGGAGCCAGCCGGTGATTTTGCCGGGGGCTGGGCGGAAGTTTTGGCGGGGGTCTTCGGCGTTGATGCGCACTTCGATGGCGTGGCCGCAGAGCTTGATCTGCTCCTGGGTCACGGAGATCGGTTCGCCGCCGGCGATGCGCAGCTGCTCGGCGATCAGGTCGACCCCGGTGACCATTTCGGTGACCGGGTGCTCCACCTGGATGCGGGTGTTCATCTCCATGAAGTAGAAGGCGCCGCTGCGGTCCACCAGGAATTCCACGGTGCCGGCGCCCTCGTAGCCGATGGTGCGGGCGGCGGCCACGGCGGCCTCGCCCATCTGGCGGCGCAGGTCGGCGTTGATGGCCACGCTTGGGGCCTCTTCCAGCAACTTCTGGTGGCGGCGCTGGATCGAGCAGTCGCGCTCGCCAAGGTGCACCACGTTGCCGTGGCGATCGGCCAGCACCTGCACTTCCACGTGCCGGGGCCGGTCGATGAACTTCTCCATATAGAGCCCCGGGTTGCCAAAGGCTGCTTCGGCTTCGCCCTGGGCGGCCTTGAACAGGCTCTCGAGTTGCTCGGGCCCGGGCACCAGGCGCATGCCCCGGCCGCCGCCGCCGGCGGTGGCCTTGATCATCACCGGGTAGCCCATCTCAGCCGCCAGCCGGCGGGCCTCGTCCACGCTCTGCAACAGCCCTTCGCTGCCGGGGATGGTGGGCACGCCCACCAGCTGCATGGTGGCTTTGGCCGTGGACTTGTCGCCCATCGAGCGGATCGCCTCCGGCGACGGGCCCACGAAGGTGAGGCCGTGGTCGGCGCAGATCTCGGCGAAGCGGTCGTTTTCGGCCAGGAAGCCGTAGCCGGGGTGGATGGCGTCGGCACCTCTGGAGGTGGCCGCCGCCAGAATGTTGGGGATGTTGAGGTAGCTCTTGCTGCTGGGCGCCTCGCCCACGCACACCGCTTCATCAGCGAGCTGCACGTGCAGCGCGTTCTTGTCCACCGTGCTGTAAACCGCCACGGTGGGGATGCTGAGCTCCCGGCAGGTGCGCAGGATCCTCAGGGCAATTTCGCCACGGTTGGCGATCAGCAACTTGCCGATGGACATCCGCGACGACTCAGCAGAACCAGGCCAATGCGGACTGTATCAGTGCTGCTAGAGCCCGCTTTCCAGGGGGTTCCCGGAGGGGCAATGGGTATATTGCTCGGACCGGAGCGCCTCCAGCGATCCGTACCACATGCGGATGTGGTGGAATTGGTAGACACGCACGTTTGAGGGGCGTGTGGCTTCGGCCTTACGAGTTCAAGTCTCGTCATCCGCATTTCTTTTTTCCGGCTCTCCCAGCTGATGCATCCGGCACCGGTGTCGATCGTGCTGGTGAGCAACGGGCCCGGTGAGCTCTCCACCTGGGTACGACCCCTGGCCCTGCGCCTGCAGCGCTTGATGCCGCTGCGGCCGGCCGTTGCTGGAGCCGCCTGCAGCTTGCAGCTCGTGCTGGTGCCCTGCCCGAATGGCACCGGCCGGGAACATCACGCCGCCGGAAGCTGGGGGCTGTTCGAGCGCATCGTGCCGGCTCGGCAGTTTTGGGAGCTGTTGCTGCAACCCCGGCGCTTCGGCCCCTGGAGCCGTCAGGGGGTGGTGGTGTTTTTAGGGGGGGATCAGTTCTGGACGGTGCTGCTCTCGGCGCGCCTCGGCTACCGGCACCTCACCTATGCCGAATGGGTGGCCCGATGGCCCGGATGGAACGATCGGATTGCGGCGATGGGGCCCCTGGCGGCCGGTCGGCTGGCGCCGCGCTGGGCCGAGCGCTGCACGGTGGTCGGCGATCTGATGGCTGATCTGTCGGAGTCGGCCCGCAGCGATGCGCCGCTTCCCGAGGGCGAGTGGGTCGCCCTGCTGCCGGGCTCCAAGCGGGCCAAATTGCGTGTGGGCGTGCCGTTCCTGCTGGAGACGGCCGATCGCCTGGCGGCGCTACGACCGGACTGCCGTTTCCTGTTGCCCCTGGCCCCCACCACCAGCGTGGAGGATTTGCTCGCCCAGGCCGGTGCGGCCAATCCGATCGCCCGGGCCTACCGATCCGGGGTGCCCCGGCTGCTGGGTGCCGATCTACTGGAGACGCAGGCCGGCACCCGCCTGCAGCTGGTGCTTGAAAATCCAGCCCACAGTGCCCTGAGCCAATGCGCCCTGGCCCTGACCACCGTGGGGGCCAACACGGCGGAACTGGCGGCGCTGGGGGTGCCGATGTTGGTGCTGGTGCCCACCCAGCACCTGCACGTGATGCAGGCCTGGGATGGCTTGGCCGGCCTGCTGGGGCGCCTGCCGCTGCTGCGTTGGCTGTTTGGGGTGCTGCTCACGGCCTGGCGACTGCGGCACCGGGGTTTTCTGGCCTCCCCCAACATTGCCGCCGGCCGCATGCTGGTGCCCGAGCGGGTGGGGGGGATCACGCCGGAGGGCATTGCCGCTGAGGCCGCCGACTGGCTGGCGGCACCCGAACGCCTGGAGGGCATGAGGGCCGATCTGCGCAGCCTGCGCGGCCAGCCCGGGGCGGTGGCCAGCCTGGCGGCCCTGGTGCAGGAACTGCTGCCCCCTGACGCGAGGGGCCCCGGCCCAGGTGCCTAGGGTTGCCACCAGCGTTCTGATCGTTCCTATGGCTGATGCCGCCAGCACCCCCGACCCTTCGGCCTGCGGCCTCGACAGCGGCCTGGCCCGCGGGGCCAGCGAGGAGCAGTGGCGCCAGAAGCTCACCCCCGAGCAGTTTCGGATTGCGCGCCAGGGCGGCACCGAGCGGGCCTTCACCGGTGCCTACTGGAACAACAAGGGCAACGGGATGTACCACTGCATCTGCTGCGATGCCGAGCTCTACAGCAGTGCCACCAAGTTTGATTCCGGCACGGGCTGGCCCAGCTTCTGGGATGGGGTGAAGCCGGGGGCCATCAGCACCCACACCGATAGCTCCCACGGCATGGTGCGTACCGAAATCCGCTGCGCCAACTGTGACGCCCACCTCGGTCACGTGTTCAATGATGGGCCGGCCCCCACGGGCCAGCGCCACTGTGTCAACTCAGCGTCGCTGGCATTCCGCGAGCGCTGAGCGGCGGCTGAGGGGGCACGATTCAGCGCAGCCCCTCACCAGGGGTCGGCCAGGTCCTCGGCGTCCACGTCCAGCGGTTCGCGCGTAGGCGTGGGGGCTGGACGACGTTCCGGTTGACGGGCCTCCAGGGGCCGCCTCTCCACGGGGCGGGGCTCGGAGGCGCGGATTTCTGGGGCGATGGGTTCGGGCTCGAGCGGCCGCCGGCGCTCCTCATATCGGGGCTCCTCATATCGGGGTTCTTCGTATCGGGGTTCTTCGTATCGGGGTTGCTCGTAGCGGGACTCCTCCTCATCGAGGTAGCGGCGCTGGCGCAGCGGCTCCCGTTGACGCTGGGCATCGAGCTCGACGTAATCAAGCTCCTCTTCGGGCTCCATGGCCCGGCTGGTGGCCGGCTGGATGCGGCGTTGTTCCTGCACCGCCGGCTGACCCGGGGCTAACTGGTTTTCCACCGGCACCATGCCGCTGCGGTAGCGCTCCCGCTCCTCCTGCTCCCAGCTGGGCCCGCCGATGCCGAGCTTCTCGAGCAGGCCGGAGCCCAGTTGCTTGAGCTTGTCTTCGGCGCCCTCGTAAACAATGATTCGATCGGGACCGCTGCTGACGATCTCCTCGACCGTGAGCTCCCAGGTGCTCAGCACGCCCTCGCCGAGCAGGGGCACCCCCAGGGCGCCGATCACCAGGGTGGCCAGCTCGCCGGTTTCGATGTCGAAGCTGAAGCCGAGCACCCGTCCCAGCTGGTCGCCCGCCTCGGTGATCACCTGGCAGTTGATCACCTTGCCGTAGCGGTCGGGGTTGAAACCCTCCGCCAGCGAATCGGCAGAATCCACCAGGATCACGTCGCCCACCTGGCGAATCCGATCGAGGGGCATCCAGCGCGGCAGGCCCGGCAAGAAACGGGTGAGCGGGTTGTCACGCAGGCCCAGCGCCACCACCTCGCGCCGGTCGATGTCCACCACCACCTCACCCACCACCCCCAGCCGCCGGCCGGTGTCGCGGGTGATCACCTGGGTGCCCATCAGCTCGGAGCGCAACCAGAGGCGATCGCTCGGCGCGGCTGCTCCGAGATCAGCAGAGGGGGGAATGGAGGAGGTCAATGAAAGGGTCGTGCCCGTGGCCCAATCGGCCCATTGTGGCCCACCTGGCTCGACGGGGAAGGGGGCGGTGGCTCAGGCGGCGGGCGGTAACCCGACCACCTGGGTGTGGGCGCCCCGTGCCTGGGTGACCCCGATGGTGCGGGTAGCGGCGGCGATCATCGGGCGCCGGTGGCTCACCACCATGAACTGGGCCTGGTCGGCTTGGCTGGCGATCAGGGCGGCGAGCCGCTCCACGTTGACCCCATCGAGGAAGCTGTCCACCTCGTCGAGGGCATAGAAGGGCGACGGGCGGAAGCGCTGCAGGGCAAACAGGAAGCTCAGGGCGGTGAGGGATTTCTCGCCGCCGCTCATGGCATTGAGGCGCCGCACCGCCTTGCCCTTGGGGTGGGCCACCAGGGTAAGGCCGCCCTCCAGGGGAGCCTCGGGGTTTTCCAGCTGCAGATGGCCTTCGCCGTCGGAGAGACCCGCGAAAATCGTGCGGAAGTGGCCATCCACCGCCGTGAAGGCCTCCAGGAAGGCTTCCTGGCGCAGGGTCGCCACGGTTTCGATGCGCAGCAGCAGCTCTTCCCGCTCCTTGCTGAGCACCTCCAGCCGCTCCTCCAGCTCCGCCAGCCGGGTTTCGAGTTGCTCCAGCTCCTCGAGGGCCAGCATGTTCACCGGTTCGAGGGCCTCCATCCGCGCCTGCAGGCTGCGGAGCTCGGTCTGCAGAGCCTCCAGCCCGGCTTCGCGCACCTCCTCGGGGATCTCCGGCAGGGGATCGGGCAGCTCCCGCTCCAATTGGGCGAGGCGCAGTTGGTCGCCGCGCAGCTGCTCTGCCAGCGACTCCAGCTCCTCGCCCAGGCGCTGCACCTCCCACTGCCGCTGTTGCAGGGCCTGGCGCTGGGCTGCCAGCTGGGCTTCGGCCGCATCGCGGGCCCGGCGCCGCTCGCCGAAACGGGTCTGTAGCTCCTGTTGCTGGGCTTCGAGGGTGCTGCGGCGCTCCTGGTCGGCCTGGTGCTGTTCCTTCCAGCGGGCCCGCTCTGCCACCAGCGCGTTGACGGCGCTCACCAGCCGCTGCTCATCGGCCGCGAGGGCCTCGAGCTGGTTGCGCAGCCGCTCGGCGGCGAGGGCCCGTTCGCGGCGGGCGGCCAGGAGTTCATCGCGTTGGCGCCGGGCGGCAGCCAGGGCGGCGTCGGCGGCTTCCAGTTCGCTCTGCAGCCCCTGCCAGCGGGCGGCATCGCCGGAGGCCTGCACCGCGGCTTCGGCCTGCTCGAGGGCGGCGCGTTGCTGCTGCAGGGGGATGAGCAGCGCCTCCAGCTCCTGCTGGCGTTGCAGATCCGCATGCAGGGTGGCCTGGAGCTGGCTGAGGCGGCTACCGAGTTGCTGCTGGCGTTGCAGCTGGGGGGCCAGGGTGCGCTGGGCGGCGCTGCGCTCGGCCTCGAGGGCCGCCTGCCGTTGCTGGTGCTGCAGCAGCTGGGGGCGCAGGGCCTCGAGCCGCTGGCCCAGCTCGGCCTCCTTGCGGCGGCAGGCCAGCAGGCTCTCGCCCAGCTCCAGCAACCGCTGGCGCAGGGGAGCGGCCTCGTCGCCCTCCTGGGCGCGGCCGAAGCTGAGCTGGCCGCCGCGCTGCTGCAGGCTGCCGCCGGTCATGGCGCCGCTCTTTTCCAGCAATTCGCCATCGAGGGTCACGGCCCGGCAGCTGCCCAGCTCGCGGCGGGCGTTGGCCAGGCTGTCGAACACCAGGGTGTCGCCGAAGACGTAGCGGAACACCTCGGCATAGACGGGCTCGTGACGTACCAGATCCACCGCCTTGCCGATCAGTCCGGTGCCGCCGGCCCCAGCGCCGCCCCGCTGCAGTGCCGCTCCTGAGCTGGCACCGCCGCCGGAGCCCCCCCGGATCTTGTTGAGCGGCAGGAAGGTGAGCCGGCCAGCCCGGCGGGTTTTGAGCAGCTCGATCGCCCGGGCGGCGATGCGGTCGTCGTCGACTACCACCTGGCCCAGCCGCCCGCCAGCGGCCACTTCCAGCGCCAGGCGCACCCGCTCCTCCACCTCGCCCAGCTGGGCCACGGGCCCGTGAATGCCGTCGAGGCCGGCCTCCAGCAACACCCGCAGGGCGCCGGTGCCGCGGCTTTCCTGCAGGGTTTCGCGGCGGCTGTCGAGCCGGGCGATCTCCCGCTCCAGCTGGGCTTGCTCCTGCTCCAAGCGACTGCGGGTGCGCTGCTGCAGGGCCAGGGCTTCGGCCAGCTCCTGCACCTGCTGCTGCTCCTGACGGGTGGCCTCCAGCACCTGCTGCCAGGCGCTCTCGGTGGCCACCAGCTGCTGTTGGCCGCTGCGATGGCTGAGGCCCTCCTGCTGCTCCTCCTTCTGCAGTTCGGCCAGCCGCTCCTGGTGCTGCCGCAGCCGCTCCTGCAGCTGCTGGCGCTCCGCTTCCAGGGGGCCCAGCTGGTCGGCCAGTTGCTGGCGGGCCAGGCTGCGCTGCTGCTGCTCCTCCATCCAGCTGCCGGAGCGGCCCGCCACCTCGCCCAGGCGGCGGCGGGAAAGTTCCACGGCGGCTTCGGCGCTGCGGCAGGTCGCCTCGGCGGCATCGAGTTCGGCCTGGTCGGCGCTGTCGTCGAGGGCCTGTTGTTGCTCGCGCAGGTCGCCCTGGCTGTGGGCCCGCTCCTGGCGTTGGCGCTGCAGGGCTTCGGCGTCGAGCTGGTGTTTCTCGGCCTGGCGGGCCAGTTCGCGGCCGCTGGCCTCCAGACCCGCCAACTCGGCCTGCACGGCCAGGAGCTGGTCTTCGCCGAGGGCCTTCACCTCAGCCTGAAGCTGCTCGAGGGCGGTGGCGGCGGCGGTCAGTGCCTCCTCACCGGTTGCAATCGCTTCCCGCTCGCTCAGCTGCTGGGCGGTGAGGGTTTCGCGGCGGCGTAGCAGGGCCGCCAGGCCAGTCTGGGCGGCTTCGAAGGCCAGCACCTGCTCCTGCAGCCGGCCGCTGTGGTGGCGCTGGCGCAGGTCTTGGTAGGTGCGGGCTTTGGCGCAGTCGCGCTCCAATTTCTGGCGGGAGCTGAGCAGCTCCTGCTGCACGATCGCGCAGCGCTCCTGGCGCTCCTGTACCTCGTCGAGCTTGCCGCGGGTCTGTTCGATGCGGCTGTCGAACAGGGCCACGCCGGCCAGCTCATCGATGATCCCGCGCCGGTCGCGGGCGCTCATCGAGACGATTCGGGTCACGTCGCCCTGCATCACGACGTTGCTGCCCTCCGGGTCCACCCGCAGGCGCCGCAGCTGGCTCTGCAGTTGCTGCAGGTTGCAGGGCACGCCATCGGCGCTGAAGCTGCTGGCGTAGGTGCCGCCCGGCGCCACCCGCAGGCGCCGGCTCACGGTCCATTCGGTTTGCCCGGGCTTGATCCAGGGGCCCTCCTCGGGCGGCTCCAGCCCCGTTTCCGCCTCATCGGGCTGCCATTCGCTGAGGTCGAAGCGCACGCTCACCGACGTTTCGGCGGCCTTGCCCGCGCGCAACATGGCGCTGTTGATCAGGTCGGGCAGGCGGTCGGCGCGCATGCCGCGGCTGCTGGCCAGGCCGAGGCAGAACAGCACCGCATCCAAAATGTTGCTCTTGCCGGAGCCGTTCGGCCCGGTCACCACCGTGAATCCTTCTTCCAGCGGGATCGTCATCGACCCGCCAAAGGACTTGAAATGGGTGAGCTCGACCTGATTGATGTGAACCAACAGGCCCGTGCGCCGAGCAGCAGAAATGTAGCGGAGGGTTTCGAAAGCTCAACCCCCTCCTTAGCTTGAGGGCTGCGTTGCGTTGTCGCCTCCCTCTCCATGACCGCCGAGACGCCTCCCCGCGTTGCCAGCCCCGAGGGCTTCCGCGACCGATTTGAGACCCTGATTCCCACCATTCAGCGGGAGTGGCCCGCCGTGGCCCGTCAGACCCTCGAGGCCACCCGGGGCAGCTTTGATGAGGTGGTGGAGGTGATCGCGAGCCAAAGCGGCCGCACCGCCACGGTTGTGAAGGACCAGCTGCTGGAGCTGCTGGAGGTGGCCGGTGACCAAACCAGCCGCCTGGCCGACAACCTGGCGCCGATGGAAGCCCAGCTCGAGAGCCTGCTCGATGAGCTGAATGCCTCACTGCGACCCCGCATTGAGAAGCCCGTGCGGGAGCGTCCGCTGATGGCGATCGGCATCGCCACGGGCGTGGGCGTGTTGCTGGGTCTGCTGCTGGCTTCGGGCCGGCGCTCGGCATGACGGATCAGAACGAGCCGGGGCCTTCCCAGGAGCGGGAGGCGCGCAGCGGCGTGGCGAGGGTGGCGGCCGGTCGGGTCGGCGCCCTGATGACCTCGGTGATGGATCTGCATGTGCGGATCGCCCTGCAGGAGGTGGACCGGGAGAAGCGGCGGCTGATCAGTGGCGCCCTGCTGCTCAGCGGGGGACTGGCCCTGCTGCTGCTGGCCCTGATCGGCGCCGAGCTGGCCCTGCTGCTGTGGCTGCGTGAGGCCCAGGGGCTCAGCTGGATCCACGCTGCTCTGGCCGTGGCGGCTCTGGATCTGGTGCTGGCCGGGGTGTTTGTGCGGGTGGGCGGCCAGCTGGTCAAGGGCCCCTATCTGCCCCAGACCACCGCCGGCCTCAGCAAAACCACCCGCGCGATCCTGGGCCGCTGAGCTGGGGGGTGCCGGGGTGGGTGGCTTGAATCGCTGTTTTGCAAGTGATGAACAACTTGTTCAACAACCTCTGAAACCCGTTTGGGCCCGTGGCCTCTTTGGGGAGCTGATCCACAGGCCCTGATTCACAAGCCCCTTAACTACAAGCCCTGAGTCAGCGGATCTCGTAGTGCAGCCAGCGGCAGTCGATGCCGCCGTTGCTGATCGGAATGCGACGGCTGGCCTTCATCTTCAGGGCGCCGGTGAGCTCGGGGTTGCCGCTCAGCAGCCACAGGCTCCAGCCGCTGCAGCGCTCCTTCATCATTCGGCCCAGATCGGCGTAGAGCGGTTCGAGGGCGTCCCGTTCGCCGATGCGCTCGCCGTAGGGCGGGTTGCACACCAGGATGCCGGGGCCCGCGGGCGGCTGAAAATCGCGGCAGTCGCCCAGGCGCAGATCGAGCGCCTCGGCCACGCCGCCGGCCTTGGCATTGCTGCGTGCCTGCTCCAGCACGGCGGGATCCTGCTCCATGCCCACGATTGGCGGTAGGGGATCGACGCTGGCGAGGGCCAGGGCGGTGGCGGCCTGTCGCTCCTGCTGCCAGAGCTGGGGGTCGAAGTCGGGCCAGCGCTCCAGGGCGAAGTGCCGGCCCAGCCCCGGCGCCAGCCCCAGGGCCAGCCGTGCCGCTTCGATCAGCAGGGTGCCTGAGCCGCAGAGGGGATCGGCCAGGGGCACGCTGCCATCCCAACCGGTGAGGGCGATCAGGCCGGCGGCGAGGTTTTCCTTCAGCGGAGCCAGGCCCATGGCGGCGCGGTAGCCGCGGCGGTGCAGGCTGCCGCCGCTGCCATCAAGGCTGAGGTTCGCCTCGCCCCCGCCTAGGTGCAGGTGCAGGGCCAGATCGGGATCGTCGAGGTCGACGGAGGAGCGGGCGCCCCACTGCTGGCGTTGCAGGTCGACCAGGGCATTTTTGACCTGCAGGGCGCTGTAGTGGCTGTGGTTGAGGCCGGGGGCGGTGCCGGTGGCATCCACCCGGAAGCTGGTGCCGGGGGGCAGCCAGCGGCTCCAGTCGACGGCGCGCTGCACGCCGTCATAGAGCTCGTCTTTGCTGCTGCAGGGAAAGTGGGCCAGCTGGCGCAGCAGCCGGAAGGGCAGGCGGGCTTGCAGGTGCAAACGGTAGAAGCCGGCCAGATCGCTCTGGAAGCGCACGGCCCGGAGTAGGGGTGAAACGGCTCGGCAGCCCAAGGCCGTGAGCTCGGACGCCGCGGCGTTTTCGAGGCCCGGTGGCACCACTGCCACGCCATGGATTGGTCCGCCGTTGATCGGTTCGGTGATGCCCACCCCTGCGTCCACCTTTGGCTGCTGCCACAATGCATGAGTCCGGTTTCGGCCGGACTAGGTGATCCACACCGGTGCTTCGGACAGCGGTTCGATTCCGCTCAGCTCCACTTCATGGGGCTGCAATGGTTTCGACGGGGTATGAGGAGGGTGACTGAAGCCTGCTCGGTAAGAGCAAACACGTAACAGCGAACAACATCGTTCGTTTCTCCCGTCAGACCGCCCCTGTGGCTGCCTGACCCTTTAAGGGAGATGGGGTGAGGTCAGCCTTATCACCCAAATGACCCATGGGCCCTGGAAGGGGCCTTTTCATTGGCTGAGCGATGGCATGTCCCCACTGCGGCAGTTGGTCGGTTAAGGCGGATCGTGGCCTGGCTGGACGACTGGTGTGTGGACGCTGTGCCCGCCCGTTGGGCAGGGCCCAGCCGTCTAGGCGGCGGCGCATCAGGGCGAACCCCAACCGCTTGTCCCTGGGAATGGCCTTGGCAGCGCTGGTGTCGCTAGCGGTCCTGCTGGCGGTTTGGGATCTGCAGCGCTCGCGCTGGCAGGCTCCGCTTGATCGTTCCCGTCCCGCGGATTCGCTGCCAGCCCTCTAACGGCCTATCGCCAGGATCAATGCTGGCTGTGGTCGCCACCACTCTGGTAGCCACTCCACACCTTGAGCTCTTCGATGGTCTGCACCCCTTCGAGGCGTGGCTTGCCGGCCAGCTCCCAGGTGGGAAAAGCGCGGATTTTGGCGGCCGTGCACACAGCCCGGCCGTCGTCGGTTTTGTCGCACTCCACATAGGGGAGGCGGTTGCCAGCTTCTTTGCCAAACAGATTCTTTTGCTGGAAGCAGGCGGGACACCACCAGGCTCCGTAGAAGATGGCGCCCTTGGCGTGCAGATGGGCGCTGAGGGACTTCTGCTCAGGGGTGGAGGCTGCCAGCGCCTCCCCAAGGGTGGGGGTGGTGGAGGCGGCCGGAGCATTGGCGCCGCTGCCGGCACTGGCCGTGGCCGCAAAGCCCAGCAGCGCCGTGCTCAGGGCAATCAGCAGGCCGGAGCGCAGGGAGCTGGAAGCTGCCATGAACGGAGCAGGGGAGGGTTTGAGGGTAGGGCGATTGCGCGGCGTTTTCACCCGGATGTGAGCAAAACCACAGGCCTGTTCTCTGGCCTTGTTTTCGGTGTGGCGTTCGGCCTTCCGCCCTTCCAGGCGCCTGCGAATCCCCCTCGCGGCTGAGACACTGGTCGCCAGCGGTGGAGCCTTGGTCGATGAGCGCAAACGGCTACCGCGATTACTTCAAGGTGCTTGGGGTCGAGCGCGGTGCCGATGCCGATGCGGTCAAGCGTGCCTTTCGCAAGCTGGCCCGTCAGTACCACCCGGATGTGAACCCCGGTGATGCGGGGGCCGAGGCCAAGTTCAAGGAGGTGAGCGAGGCCTATGAGGTGCTCTCCGACCCCGACAAGCGCCGCCGCTACGAGCAGTTCGGCCAGTACTGGAGCCAGGCTGGTGGTGGCTCCGGTATGGGTGGCGTCGATGTGGATTTCGGCCGCTACGGCAACTTTGACGACTTCATCAACGATTTGCTCGGACGCTTCGGCGGCCCGGGCGGCGGTGGCGGGGCACCGGGTGGCTTTGGCTTTGGCTCCGGTTTTCCCGGCGGTTTTGGTGGACCGGGCTTTGGCGGACCAGGTTTTGGGGGACCCGGTGGGGCTGGCCGTGGCGCTCCGATCAATCTCGATGCTGAGGCCAGCATCAGCCTTTCTTTTGCCGATGCCTTCCGCGGCTCGGAGCGCACCCTGGCGGTGAACGACGAGCGCGTGCAGGTGCGCATTCCACCCGGGGTTAAGCCCGGCAGCCGGCTGCGGCTCAAGGGCAAGGGCAACCTGCAGCCCGGCACGGGACGCCGCGGCGATCTCTACCTCAACCTGCAGCTGCAGGACCATCCGGTGTGGAAGCTCGATGGCGATCAGCTGCGGGCCGAGTTGCCCCTGAGCCTCGATGAGCTGGCCCTTGGCGGCGAGGTGCGGGTGGCCACCCCCGATGGCGAGGCCTCCGTGCAGGTGCCGCCCGGCATGACCCTGGGCCGCAGCCTGCGGCTCAAGGGCAAGGGTTGGCCCCTCAAGGAGGGCCGCGGCGACCTGCTGCTCACCCCGGTGCTCAAGCTGCCCGACCAGCTCAGTGCCCAGGAGCGCCAGTTGCTGGAGCAGCTGCGGGCCGCCCGCAGCGCCGATCCTCGGGCGGGGTGGATCCAGGCGGCCCGTCTCTAGGATCCGCCCTAGCCACACCGCCGTCATGGAGCTCACTTACCGTCCCCGCCGTTTGCGCCGCACGCCGGCCCTGAGGGCGATGGTGCGGGAGCATCACCTCAGCGCGGCTGATTTCATCTATCCCCTCTTCGTGCATGAGGGTGCCACCAACGAGCCGATCGGGGCCATGCCCGGTGCGATGCGCTGGAGCCTCGAAGGACTGGCGCAGGAAGTGGGCCGGGCCTGGGATCTCGGCATCCGCTGCGTCGTGCTGTTCCCGAAGGTGGCCGATGGCCTTAAAACCGAGGACGGCGCCGAATGCTTCAACGAGGGTGGTCTGATCCCCCGTGCCATCCGCCGGCTCAAGCAGGAGCATCCCGGCATGGCGATCATGACCGACGTCGCCCTCGACCCCTATTCCTGCGACGGCCATGACGGCATCGTCAGCGAGGAGGGGGTGGTGCTCAACGACGACACCGTGGCCATCCTCTGCAAGCAGGCGGTGGCCCAGGCTCGGGCCGGTGCCGACCTGATCGGCCCCAGCGACATGATGGATGGCCGCGTTGGCGCCATCCGCGAAGCCCTCGATGAGGAGGGTTTCGAGCACGTGGGGATCATCAGCTACACGGCCAAATACGCCTCCGCCTACTACGGCCCCTTCCGCGAAGCCCTGGATTCGGCCCCCCGCGCGGCCGCCGGCAAGCCCATTCCCACCGACAAGAGCACCTATCAGATGGATCCGGCCAATGGCCGCGAGGCCATCCTCGAGGCCCAGCTCGATGAGAGCGAGGGGGCCGACATTCTGATGGTCAAGCCCGGCCTGGCCTATCTCGACATCATTCACCGGCTGCGAGGCGAATCGGAGCAGCCGATCGCCGCCTACAACGTCAGCGGTGAATACGCCATGGTGAAGGCTGCCGCCGAGAAGGGCTGGATCGACGAGCGGGCGGTGGTGCTGGAAACCCTGCTCTGCTTCAAGCGGGCCGGCGCTGATCTGATCCTTACGTATCACGCCTGTGATGCAGCCCAGTGGCTGCGCCAGGGCTGACCCACTTGACCCCCATGACCCCTGCTCCCAGCCCTGCCGCCCACACCCTTGGCCACGTGGCCTTGCGGGTGCAGGACATGGAGCGCGCCAAGGCCTTTTACCTAAGGCTGGGCCTGCAACTCACCTGGGATGCCCCCGACTGGGCCTACCTGGAGTGGCCCGGCGGCGGCCGCGGCATCGCTCTGCTGAGCCCGGAGTACAAGGCGGCAGGCCCCCACTTCGCCTTCCATTTCCGTGATCGGGCTGAGGTGGATGCGGTGCACGCCCAGCTGGTGGCTGCCGGCCAAGCCTGCGGCCCGGTGCACGACCACCGCGACGGCACTGCCAGCTTCTACCTGCAGGATCCGGAAGGCAATTGGCTGGAGATGCTCTACGAGCCCCCCGGCGGTATCCCCTCCAACCTGGCCGGGTGACGACGTTCGCCGACCCCTCAGCTCCGATTCAACAGGACGCACTGGAGCTGCTGGAGTGGCCGCGGCTGGCGGAGCAGCTGGCCAGCTTTGCCAGCACGCCCCCCGGCCGGCGCGCCTGCTTGGAGCTGCCCCTGCCGGCTTCACTGGCCGCCAGCCGCAGCCTGCTGGCGGAAACCACCGAGCTGCTGGGGCTCGATGGCCTGCTGGAGGGGGGGCTGAGTTTCCAGGGCGTCGCCGACATCGCGCCGCTGGTGGCCCTCTGCGCCAAGGGCGGCACCGCGGCCGGCGAAGACCTGCTGGCCCTGGCCGGCACCCTGGCGGTGGCGCGCCGGCTGCGGCGGCAGATCGACGATTCAGAGCTGAGGCCGGAGTGCTCGGCCCTGGTGGCTGAGCTGCGCACCCTGCCGGAGCTGGAGCAGCGGCTGCATTTCTGCCTGGAGGAGGGCGGCCGGGTGGCCGATCGGGCCAGCCCGCCCCTGGAGGGGCTGCGCCGGCAGCTGCTTGGCGTGCGTTCGGAACGGCGGGAGCGGCTGCAGGAGCTGCTGCGCCGCTTGGGCTCGCTGCTGCAGGACACAGTGGTAGCCGAGCGCAATGGCCGGCCGGTGCTGGCGGTGAAGGCCGGTGCCGCCGGCCAGGTGCCGGGGCTGGTGCACGACAGTTCGGCGTCGGGGCAGACGGTGTTCATCGAGCCCCAGGCTGTGATTGCCCTGGGCAACCGCATCCGCGACCTGGAGGGGCGTGAGCGGGAGCTGGAACGGCAGGTGCTGATGGCCCTGAGCGCCCAGGTGGGGGAGGAGGCTGAGGCCCTAGCGGGGCTGCAACAGGTGCTGTTGCGACTGGACGCGGGTGTGGCCCGGGCCCGCTATGGCCAGTGGCTGGGGGCGGTGCGGCCCGAGCTGGCGGCCGAGCCGGAGGCCCCCTTTGAGCTGCGCGAGCTGCGCCACCCGCTGCTGCTCTGGCAGCACAAGCGGCAGGGCGGCCATCCGGTGGTGCCAGTGAGCCTGGTGGTGGCACCGGAGCTGCGGGTGGTGGCGATCACCGGCCCCAACACCGGTGGCAAGACCGTCACCCTGAAGAGCGTGGGGCTCGCGGCGCTGATGGCCCGCGCCGGGCTGTTTCTGCCCTGCAGCGGCACGCCAAGGCTGCCCTGGTGCGCCCAGGTGCTCGCTGACATCGGCGATGAGCAATCGCTGCAGCAAAACCTCTCCACCTTCAGCGGCCACATCCGCCGGATCGCCCGCATCCTCGATGCCCTGCCCGATGGTGCCGGTGCGGCGGCAACCCCATCCGGCGCGGCCCTGGTACTGCTCGATGAGGTGGGGGCCGGCACCGATCCGCTGGAGGGCTCGGCCCTCGCCACGGCCTTGCTGAAGCATCTGGCCGATCGCGCCCGCCTGACGATCGCCACCACCCACTTCGGCGAGCTCAAAGCTCTCAAATACAACGATCCCCGTTTCGAGAACGCTTCGGTGGCCTTCGACGTGGAGACCCTCTCCCCCACCTACCGGTTGCAGTGGGGGATCCCGGGCCGCAGCAACGCTCTGGCTATCGCCCGCCGGTTGGGCCTGGGGGAGGCTGTGCTCGAGCTTGCCGCCGCCCAGCTGGAGCCCCTCGGCGAGGGCGAGGTGAACCAGGTGATCGCGGGTCTGGAAGACCAGCGCCAGCGTCAGCAGGAGGCCGCCGAGGAGGCTGCTGCCCTGCTGGCCCGCACCGAGTTGCTGCATGAGGAGTTGCTGCTGCGTTGGCAGCAGCAAACCCAGCAGAGTGCCGAGCTGCAGGAGCAGCGGCGCCAGCAGTTGGAGCGCTCGATCCGCCAGGGGCAGAACGAGGTGAAACGGATCATCCGCCGTCTGCGCCAGGGCCACGATGCCAGCCGCGCTGAACTGGGTGAAACCGCCCGTCAGGCCGGCCAACGCCTCAAATCCCTGGAGCAGCAGCACCGCCCCGCCCCGGAGCGGCGGGAGCACCGCGGCTGGATGCCCGCCGTGGGCGATCGGGTGCGGGTGCTGTCGCTGGGCAAGGCTGGAGAGGTGCTGGCCCTGGCCGATGACGGTCGCGAACTCACCGTGCGCTGTGGGGTGATGCGGCTGACGCTGGAGCTGGCGGGTATTGAGGGCCTCCATGGCGAGAAACCCAGCCCGCCGGAGGTGCGGGTGCAGGTCAAGGGGCAGCGGGGGCTGGGCGGCCGTGGCCCCGACGTGCGCACCGAGGGCAACACGGTGGATGTGCGGGGCCTACGGGTGCACGAGGCCGAGGCGGCGGTGGAGGAGCGGCTGCGCGGCGCCAATGGGCCGGTGTGGGTGATCCACGGCATTGGCACCGGCAAGCTCAAACGCGGCCTGCGCCAGTGGCTCACCACCGTGCCCTATGTGGAACGGGTGAGCGATGCCGAGCAGGGCGACGGCGGCCCGGGCTGCAGCGTGATTTACGTGAAGTAGAGCCCTCTAGCCAAACGAGGGCAAGCGCGGCTCCGCGGTGGCGGGTTGGGCTATCAGGGGTAGGGCATCTCCGGCGGCATCGAACAGGCGCCAGCCACGGGGATCGACATCCAGGTGCAGCGTGGATCCGGGCGGCAGGTTGTCTTCGGGGCCGACCCGCACCTGCACCAGGTGATCACCCTCCTCGAGGCGGCAGGTGAGCAGCTGCTCGTTGCCGAGGGCTTCGCCATGGCTCACCTCGGCCCGCAGGTTGCGGTTGGTGGCGGGTGCCAGCCGGAAGTGCTCGGGCCGCAGTCCGCCGGTGAGCTCCTGCCCGGCCCGCGCGGCCAGGACCTCGGCCAGGGGGCCTTCCACCGCCAGCTTGCGGCTGCCCAGTTGCAGCTGGCCGGCGCCGATCGCCTCCACCGGCAGCAGGTTCATCGCGGGGCTACCGATGAACTGGGCCACGAACAGGTTGGCGGGCCATTGGTAGAGCTCCATCGGCGTGCCCAGCTGTTGCAGCCGACCGGCGTTGAGCACGGCAATTCGGTGTCCCATCGTCATCGCTTCCACCTGGTCGTGGGTCACGTAGAGGGTGGTGGTGCCCAGCCGCCGCTGCAGCTCAACGATCTGGGTGCGGGTGCCGGTGCGCAGCTTGGCGTCGAGGTTGCTGAGCGGCTCATCCATCAGGAACACCGCCGGCTGGCGGGCGATGGCGCGGCCCAGGGCGACGCGCTGCTTCTGGCCCCCGGAAAGTTCCTTGGGCAGGCGATCGAGCAGGTGGTCGAGCTCCAGGGTCTCCGCCACCTCGGCGATGCGTTGGGCGATGCGCTCCTCCCGCCGGGAGCGCACCTGCAGGGGCCCGGGCAGCCGCCGGGAGGCCAGGTGCAGGCTGTCCTGCAGCTGCTGCAGGGCGGTGCGGTGGCGGCTGCGGCGCAGACCGAAGCCGATGTTGCCGCCCACCGTGAGATGGGGGTAGAGCGCGTAGCTCTGAAACACCATGGCCACGTCCCGCTGGGCTGGACGCAGCTGGCTGACGGGCCGGTTGCCGACGTAGATCTCGCCGTGGCTGGGCTGCTCTAGGCCCGCCAGCAGCCGCAGCAGGGTGCTCTTGCCACAGCCCGAAGGCCCTACCAGCACCAGAAATTCGCCGTCCTGGATCTGCAGATCCAGCTGCCGCAGCACCTCCACCGGATCGCTTCCCCTGCGGGGTGGGTAGGTCTTGCTGACCTGCTCGAAGCGAACCTCTGCCAAAACGGCCCTTCAGACGGCGCGATCCTAGGTTTGCCCCAATGCAATTCATTGATCAGGCCCGCATCGCGGTCAAGGCCGGCCGGGGCGGCGACGGAATCGTGGCCTTCCGCCGCGAAAAATATGTGCCGGCGGGCGGGCCTTCCGGCGGAGATGGCGGCCGCGGCGGCGACGTGCTGCTGGTGGCGGATGCCAACCTCCAGACCCTGCTGGATTTCAAGTACAAGCGACTGTTCGCGGCCATCGATGGCCGGCGGGGTGGCCCGAACCGTTGCACCGGCGCCAGCGGCGATCCCCTGGTGATCAAGGTGCCCTGCGGGACGGAGGCGCGCGACGCCCGCACAACCATCCTGCTCGGCGACCTCACCGATCCCGGCGATGCCTTGTTGGTGGCGTTGGGCGGCCGCGGCGGCCTCGGCAATGCCCACTACCTCAGCAACCGCAACCGGGCGCCTGAGAAGTTCACCGAGGGCAAGGAGGGTGAGGAGTGGATGCTGCAGCTGGAACTCAAGCTGCTGGCGGAGGTGGGGATCATCGGCCTGCCCAACGCCGGCAAGAGCACCTTGATTTCCGTGCTCTCGGCGGCCCGGCCCAAGATCGCCGACTATCCCTTCACCACCCTGGTGCCCAACCTGGGGGTGGTGCGCCGGCCCAGCGGTGATGGCACCGTGTTTGCAGATATCCCTGGCCTGATCGCCGGAGCGGCCCAGGGTGCCGGCCTCGGCCACGACTTCCTGCGCCACATCGAGCGCACCCGGCTCCTGATCCATCTGATCGATGCCAGCGTCGACGACGTGTTGGCCGATGTTCAGGTGGTGGAGCGGGAGCTGACGGCCTACGGCCACGGCCTGGACCAACGGCCTCGGCTGGTGGTGCTCAACAAGATCGAGTTGCTCGACCCCGTTGCGCTGGAGGCTGAGCTCGAAGGTTTGCGCCAACACGTGCAGGCCCGTGGAGGTCCGCCCGTTCTGGCCATCTCAGCTGCGGCTTCGAAAAATTTGCCCGAGCTGCTGGCCGCGGTGTGGCAGCAGCTCGGGATTGCTCAGGTCTGATCGGTACCGAGGCCGAAGGGGTGCTCAGTCGTCGTACACGCGGCACTCAGGAGCGGAGGGGTTGAGGTCGCAGAAGACTTCCAGCGGCGTGGGGTCGTGGCTGTCTTCAGGGTGGTGCTCCTTGAACTCCTGGAGGCCCTGCAGCTCCTCTTCCAGGTGGCGCACTTTGCCCAGGTCGCCAGCGGCCCGGGCGGCTTCGATCTCGCTCTGGTCCTTCTGGATGTGCTCGTCGATGCTTTTCATTCGGATACCGGCTGCCTAAGGCCGGAACTCACCGCGGCTCACCATACGGGCGCCGAACCACCTTGCGCCTTTCTGTTGCTTGCTGCGGATCTGCCCAGGCGTGGCTAGCAGCAGGAAAAGCGCATTGCGGGGGATCCCCATGGCACGCATCAAGCAGCGGCGCGGTCGGCACTTCATGGATGAGAACGGGCGTCTGTTCTGGATCAACGGTCCTGAGGAGCACTGCTACCTCTCTGAGCAACGCCAGTGGCGGCGGGGCCTGAGCTTTGACGATGTGTTGGATTGGAAACAATGTGCGCCTAGTGGCCTGGTGAGTCAGCGCTTTCCCTCCCTGCAGGCCGTCTGTGAGGCCCATGAGCATGGCCTGATCATCTGGTATCAGGATCTCTATCTGCGGCGCATGGGTGACCAAATGGCCGCCCACCGCGCGGCCGACGACTACAAGCCCACCGCCATGAAGGAGGCCGAAGCCCACGGCGCCCGGGTGCGTCGCCAGCCCTGGCTTCTGCCAGAACCAGCCGGCCCGGTCTGTGGCCTGGCGCCGCGACAGCGCGGCGCCACTGAGGGCCCCCTGGAGATGGCCCATCCCCACCGCCGGCGCCGCTCGGCTGCGGCGATGGCAACGCCCTCACCCCGTTAGCTCGCTGAGGGCCAGCCAGCGCTCTTCGCCCGCGTGGATCCGCTCGCTCAGCTGGGCCAGGTCGTGGGTGAGCGCCTCCAGGGCGGTGTAGTCGCTGCCCCCGCTGGCCAGGGCCTGCTCCAGCGCGCGGCGCTGCTGCTCCCACTGCGGCAGGTTGGTCTCCAGGTCGGCCAATTCGCGGGTTTCCTTAGAGCTGCGGCGCCGTGGCTGGGTGCTCCCGGCCGGCGCGGTTTTGGGGGGTGGGCTTTGCGCCTGAGGTGCGGCGGACGCCTGGGATGGGGCCTGGCGAGCGGCGCTGGCCTCCAGGTAGGCGCTGTAGTTGCCCTCGAAGCGCTGCAGTTCGCCGTTCTCGAAGCAGAACAGCCGGTCCACAGTGCGATCGAGGAAGTAGCGGTCGTGGGAGACCACCACCACGCAGCCGCGGAAGTCTTCAAGGAAGTCTTCCAGCACGCTCAGAGTTTGCACATCGAGGTCGTTGGTGGGTTCGTCAAGCAGCAGCACGTTGGGCGCCTCGACCAGCAGCCGGCACAGGTGCAGCCGCCGCCGTTCACCGCCGGAGAGCTTGCCGACCGGCTGGTGCTGCTGGGCCGGCGGGAACAGAAAGCGCTCCAGCAGCTGGGAGGCGCTCAGCTCTTCACCATCCACCGACACCCGGCTGGCAGCGGCCTGCACCACCTCCAGCACCTTCTGGTCGGGTTTGAGCAGCACGTCGCTGTGCTGGTCGAAGTAGGCCAGCTTCACGGTGGAGCCCAGCTCCAGGCTGCCGCTGCTGGGTTGGCGCCGCCCGGCGATCACCTCCAGCAGGCTCGACTTGCCCACGCCGTTGGGCCCGATGATGCCAATCCGGTCCTCCGGGCTGAAGTCGTAGCTGAAGGCTCGCAGCAGCGGCCGGGCTGCGGGGCCCTCACCGGCGCTCACCCCCAGCTCCTCGGCGGTGATCGCCCGCTTGCCGAGCCGCCGGCTGGTGGTGGCCAGGCTCACCTGGCCACGGCTCTGGCGCTGGGGAGCTTCCCGCATCGCCTCAATGCGCTGGATCCGCGCTTTCTGCTTGGTGCTGCGGGCCTTGGGGCCCTGCCGCAGCCAGGCCAGCTCTCGCCGCAGCGTGCCCTTGAACTTGGCGGCCGATGCCGCTTCTGATGCCTCCTCCTCGGCCTTGTGGGTGAGGTAGGTGGCGTAGTTGCCGGCGTAGCTACGGGCCAGGCCCCGATCCACCTCCACGATGCGGCGGGTGACCCGATCCAGCACGTAGCGGTCGTGGGTCACCAGCACCAGGGCGCCCGGGAAGCGGTCGAGATAGCTCTGCAGCCACTCCACGCCGTTGGCGTCGAGGTGGTTGGTGGGCTCATCCAGCAGCAGCACGTCCGGCTCGGCCACCAAGGCGGCGGCCAGGGCCACCCGCTTGCGGTAGCCGCCGGAGAGGTCGCCCACCTTGCGGTCGATGTCGGCGATGCCGAGCCGCTCCAGCACCTCGCGGCACTGCTGCTCCAGGCCCCAGGCGTTGAGCTGGTCCATGCGGCCGTGCAGGTCGCTCAGCCGGGCCAGGGCGGTGGCGTTGTCGGGGCTGTCGGCTACGGCCTGGCTGAGGGCTGTGTGTTGCCGCAACAGGGCCATCTTCTCGCCGCTGCCGGCAAACACCTGTTCCAGCAAGGTGTGCGCTGGGTCGAGTTCCGGCTCCTGGTCGACCAGCACCACCCGGGTGCGGGGGGCGCAGCGCCGCTGGCCGCTGCCCAGGGGCTCATGGCCGGCCAGCACCTTCAGCAGGGTGCTCTTGCCGGCGCCGTTGGGGCCGATCAGCCCCAGCCGCTCCCCCTCGCCGATATGCAGGGTGAGGCCCTCAAACAGGGTGCGGATGCCGAAATCCTTGCCGGCCTCCACCAGGCTGATCAGGCTCAAGGCGCCACTCCGGCTGCGGGGTCAGCCCCGCCTGCAGCCTGGGCCTTGAGATACACGAACACGCTCTTGTCACCCACGTCGGCCGCGGCGGGCATGGGGAATTTGCGCAGGCACAGCACCAGCAGCAAAGCGCTTTCCAGGCCGAGCAAGGCCGTGCTGATCGGAGGCTGGAGCAGGCCACTGAGGTGGCCGAGCAGGGCCAGCGGCAGCAGCAGCGTCACCCCGATCGCCTCGGGCCGGCGGAAGCAGAAGAATTCCTTGAAACCCACCCCCGCCAGGGCGGCGAAGAAGGGGCCGATCGCCAGCACCCAGAGGCGTTGGTTGGCGAGGGCCGGCAGCATGCCTTCGGGGCCGCGGCTGGCCGCCAGGGCGAGTGCTCCGATGCAGCCGAGCAGCCAGAACAGCTGCAATGCCCGGTGCAGCGGCACCAGGTAGATGTGAATCCAGCGCAGGGCCAGGCCCAGCCCCGCTGCCATCAGCAGCATCCATGGCCACACCAGTCCCGGCCCCAGCTGACGCCACTGCAGCAGCAACCCCGCCTGGCCCACGGCCACGGCGGTGAGGGCCAGGCGATAGCCGAGCACCTCGCGCCGGTCGGTGGCATCGATGGTGTAGGGGCCGTACACCCCCTCAAACACCGGATCGCTCATGGTGGTGCCCTGGATCACGGATCAACTGGATCGGCCCAGGCCCCTGGAACGGGGCGGCCTGACACCAGTGTGGCGAGCGGTGGCCCGGCGGGAATGATTCCGGAGGGATGCAGGGGGAACAGGGCTCCGAAATAGTCGCGGCGCCAGGCCTGTGGCCAGCAGGTGCTGGCCACGCCGGGCAGCCCGTGGAAGCGCTGCCGCCAGTCCCATAGGGCCGGCAGCTGCCAGAGGGGCAGGCGGCTGCAGCCAAACAGGGGCGCGTAAACCAACTCCAGGCGGATCAGCGTGGGAAACAGCACCACGTCGGCCAGGCTCAGTTCGGCCCCACTCATCCAGGGCGTCTGCTCGAGGGCCCGATCCGCGTCGCTCAGTGCCGCAAACAGCGCTGCTTCGGCCCGGTTGTAGGCGCCCTGGCTGCGGGCGAAGCCGCAGCGGTACACCCCATCGTTGACAGCGCTCTGCAGCCGTTCGCGCCAGTGCGTGGTGGTGGCCTCTTGGGCGGGGGGCTCCAGATTGGTCCCGTCGGGGCAGGGCCAGCGGTTGAGCAGCTCGATCAGCCGGGCGCTTTCGCCCACCAGGATGCGCCGCTCCCGGCGGGAATAAAGCGCTGGCACCGTGGCCCGCTGCCCGGGATCGGCCCCGGAGCGCCGGTAGAGCTCGATCAAGGTGGTGCAGCCCTCAAAGGGCTCAGCGAAGCGCCAGCGGCCTTCCTCGGGATCGGGATCCACCACCACCAGGGTGATGCTGGACGCCAGTTGGCGCAGGCTCCACACCAGCCAGGCCCGGTGGGCCCAGGGGCAGCTGCGGCCCACGATCAGCACATGGCCATCGGCTGCGGCGGCATCGCTGGGCAGCGGCGGCAGGGCGATGAAGGCCCCGGCGGGCCGGCGGTAGTTGCCATCGGCATCGGCGGGCCCCAGGCCGCCCATCAGCTGACGCCATTGCCAGTGCCAGAGCGCCCGGGCCGTGCGCACCAGGGGGGCAGGAGGGGCCATGGTTGCGGTAGCGGCAAGGGTCTGAATCTGCGTCAGGCTGGCCCCGAAATCCAGCGCCTGGCACCAGCCATCCCCCGATGAGCCCGATTTCAGCGCCGGCCAAGGTCTTGGTGGTGGCCGGCACCCATGGCAATGAGCGCAATGCCCCCTGGCTGCTGGAGCACTGGCGCCGCCACCCAGAAGCCCTGCCGCGCCACGGCCTCGACCTGGAGCTGGTGATCGGCAACCCCGCCGCCCATGCCCGCAATCGTCGCTACCTCGAACGCGATCTCAACCGCTGTTTTGCTGCGGAGCTGTTGGCGGATGTCTCCCAGGATGGGGCGGATCTGCAGCGCGCCCGGGAGCTGGTGGCCAGCCATGGCCCAGAGGCCGAAGACCCCTGCCTGGTGGCACTGGATCTGCACAGCACCACCAGTGCCATGGGCAACGCGCTGGTGATCTACGGCCGGCGTCCGGCCGATCTGGCCCTGGCGGCCGGCATTCAGGGGCTGCTGGGCTTGCCGATCTACCTGCACGAAGCCGATGCAGCCCAAACAGGCTTTCTGGTGGAGCGCTGGCCCTGTGGCTTGGTGATCGAAGTGGGGCCGGTGCCCCAGGGGGTGATCCAGGCCCAGATCTGCCGCCAAACCCAGCTGGGGGTGGAGGCGGCTTTGGCGGTGTTGGCAGCGGCGCAGCGGGGAACGCTGCGGCTGCCGGCGGAGCTGGTGGTGCATCGCCATCTGGGCAGCCTGGATTTGCCCCGTCACCCCGATGGCACGCCCAAGGCCTGCCTGCATCCGGCGTTGCAGCACCGCGACTGGCAACCGCTGCATCCGGGTGATCCGGTGTTTGCCGATCCGGGTGGGACGACCCTCAGCTTTGAGCCGCCCCCTGGCCTGGAGGGCCAGCCCGTTTGGCCCGTGTTCGTCAATGAAGCGGCCTACGGCGAGAAGGGCATTGCCCTGAGCCTCACTCGTCGTGAATGCTGGCCGGTCTCAGCCGCCTGGTCTGCAGCCCTTTCGGCTGTGGCGTCCAAGCTGGCTCAGCGCGGGACGCCGTTGTAATCAACGCCGAGCACGCTGCGGCCATCTGTGGAAATACGGATCTCGGTTTCCACGCTGGGGGCCAGGTCCAGTTGCTGCCAGCCAGGGGCGCCACCAAGGAAGCGGAAGAGATAGCCCTCGTTGGTGTTGCTGATCAGGCACTGGTTGCCGGCGCTGGCGGTTTCGTACATGCATTGCGCTGGCCGGTACACGCTCAGGCCTCCGTTGCTTTGGATGGCTGTGTTGCGCGCCAGGTTGAGGGCCCGCACGGCGCTGAAGGGCACGGGGGCATCGGCCTGGGCCTGCGCCACCAGGGGCGCCTGCAGGGCCAGGCCGCCGGCCAACAGGCCTGGGCCGAGCAACATCGCCGCGGCAGCAAGAGGGGAGCGCATGGATTCAGGGCTTTTGTGGGCTCTAGCTCAACCTGGGGCCCCACTCCTGTCAAGCGGGATCAACCGCACACCAGGGTCGACTGCTCTTTGGTGCAGGGCAAATCGCTCGTGGTGCCGTCGGCCCAGTAGATGCGGAGCCGGTCGTCTTGAGTGCCGCTGCGGTACGTGAGCGACTTGATCGCCCCAGCTGGAGGTTTGCCGGCTGGATCCGCCCCGTTGCCCGGGGTCACGGCGTTGAGCTTCTGCTCCAGCTGCTGAATCTTGAGTTCGAGTTGCTCCTGGCGCTGAAGCACCCGCTGCAGTTCGGCAGACGGTTGCCGTTGACAGCCCCCGATCAGGAGTGCGGTGCTGGCCAGCGCCACCAGGGCGGCACGGATGGGCAGGGCTTGAAGCGTGGAGGGCAGTGCCATGCCGGAGAAGGTCCTGTGCAGGGAAACTCCTAGCAGTGGCAGCAGCGGCTGGCTACGGATTGCCGCCATAGCCCGCCAGGATCGCCACCCATCAGCTGCGCTAATCAGAGTCATCAGCAGCCCTGCGGCATCCAGGCCGCGGCTTTCTCACCATCACCGCAATCTTCCGTTACAGTTGCAAGCGACGGGATTCCGTCCGGCTGTTTTCGCTTCTGCCCTTTCGGCAGATCGGATTCTCGCCTTCCATACCCGTTCCTCTGGAACACCCTTCTCTCGTTCTCATGACAACCACAATTCAGCAGCGCCAAGGCGCTTCTGCGTGGAACCAGTTCTGCGAGTGGGTCACCTCCACCAACAACCGCCTGTATGTGGGCTGGTTCGGTGTGCTGATGATCCCCTGCCTGCTGGCTGCCACCATCTGCTTCATCGTGGCGTTCATCGCCGCTCCCCCTGTCGACATCGACGGCATCCGTGAGCCCGTCGCCGGCTCCCTGATGTACGGCAACAACATCATCTCTGGTGCTGTTGTGCCTTCCAGCAACGCCATCGGCCTGCACTTCTATCCCATCTGGGAAGCCG
>NZ_JAGQCT010000015.1:0-66560 GCF_024346335.1 Cyanobium sp. ATX 6E8
GAGCATGGACATCACCTCCTCAAGATTGCCCAGCAGGTCTATCCATTGTGGTGAGGCCTGCTGGAGCCGGCAAAAGCAGGCAGTGCCCTGGCCGTCCATGCATACGTTTTCATGCCGACCTGGGCTTCAGCGGCGACCGGTCAAACTTGAAGAAGACAGCCGGCCAAACCTTGGTTGGTGGGGATTGCAGGATTGATGGCTACCCCTCGCTCTGACAGCTTCCACCGCCTCCGCACCTACATCGCCGAGCGCATGCGGATGAGCCACATCTATCAGCCGCTGATGCTCATGGAGCTGCTTGGAAGGAGCAGCCCGGCGCCGGCGGAGGACATCGCCCGGCGGATCCTCGGAGAAGACGTGACCCAGATCGACTACTACACCGAGCGCGTCAAGCGGATGGTGGGCAAGGTGCTCACCGGTAATGGCATCACTGCGTACGGCAACGGCACCTACAGCCTGATCGGCGCCGACGAGCTGAGCGACACCGAGCGCGACGCGCTGCAGCAGCTGTGCCGCCAGCGACTCGATGCCTTCCGCGAGCAGCGGGGCGAGGAGGTGTTTGCCCACCGCAGCCGCCAGCGAACACCGATCAGCGGCTCGATCAAATACCGGGTGCTGACCCGGGCCCGCGGCCGTTGCGAGTGCTGCGGCGCCCATGAGCACCAAAGGGCCCTGGAGGTGGACCACATCGTGCCCAAAAACCACGGTGGCTCAGACGACATCAGCAACCTGCAGGCGCTTTGCTTTCGTTGCAATGCCGGCAAGCGCGACACCGACAGCACCGACTTCCGCGGCCTGCAGGCCAGCTACGGCCACCGCGAAGCGGGCTGTGTGTTCTGCGCGCTGGAGGGCAGCGGCCGAGTGCTGCTGGAGAACGAACTGGCGCTTTGCATCGCTGATGCTTACCCCGTGACGGAGGGTCACAGCCTGGTGATCCCGCGGCGGCATGTGGCCGACGGGCTGGCACTGCACCAGCCGGAGTGGAACGCCGTGACCCAGCTTCTGAAGCTCAGAAGAGAGCAGCTAGCGACGCAGGACCCGTCGATCAGTGGCTGGAACGTGGGGGTGAACTCAGGCGAAGCTGCCGGGCAGACGGTGCTGCATGCGCACTGGCATCTGATCCCAAGGCGAGATGGGGATTGTGAGCAGCCGCGCGGTGGGGTGCGTGGGGTGATTGCGGGACGGCAGAGCTACTGAGATTGGACCTGGCTGCAGACGAGGTTGGATTCCCTTCGTCCTTCGCAGGAGGACGGCAAATCAGCAGTGCGGAGCTGGCGAGACTCTGCACATCCTCAACGCCGAGAAGGCCATGCAGATCATCGAACTGGAGCGTGACGACTGGAACTTCTTCTGCCCGGCCACCGGTCGGCCGGTCTTCACGGAAGACGGCGAACCCAACACTCCAGCGCTGCGCGGCAGCTGGTGCCATGAGGTGCCTGAGGAGCCCATGCACCTGGCCGATGAGCTGAAACCCCTGTGGCAGGCCCACCTAGAAGAACAGGAGGCTGCCGATGAGGGAGCCGACGTGGTGCGCTTTCTGCAGTCGGTGGAGCGCCCGAACTGGGTGGCCTTTGAAATCACCACCTGCGGCATGGCCTGCGGGCCGGTCTGGAGCACGGCATGGACGGTGCTGGATCTTTCAACGACCAATAGCTGAGAATCTGTATGAGCAGTAACTCAGCGCAGTAACCCTCCCTTGTTCGCCGGTCGAGCTGGATAGCGGCGAACGCTGAGACAATGAAGTGAATGCGAAGCAGAAGCCCTCGTGGCTCAGCAGACCAACTTCGGTAGCCTCCAAGCGGCGGTGTCTCTGGACAAGGAGCGCGGCCTTGCCCAGCTGGCCGGTCGGTTGCTGTTGGCCCTGCTCGAGCTGGCGGTGCCCGTGAAGGTGCAGGTGTTGCAGGAGCTCCGCAGCGAAGGGCGCAACATCAGGTCGTACCAACGGGAAGAACCTGACGATCTTCACCAGGCGCGCCAGGAGCTGGAGGCTTTGCTGACGCAGATTCAGCCAGAGCCATACAAGTTCTATGAGCGCTGGGAGGTGCTGCTGAGTAGCGACCGCGGCACGCGGCGCACGGGAAGCCTGATCCATGATCTTTGGCGCCATCTGCCGGAGCAGGTGCGGCTGAAGCCAGAAGGTGCCGGGGAGCTGCGGCGCTTCACAGGATTGCTGCAGGAAACCCGCGGTCTGTGCATCAAGCTTCAGCAGGACCGTCACCACGCCTCCCACTCCAAGGCCGATACGGCCTTTCATTCCCTGTCGTGGCACGCAGCGGTGCTGCGCCTGGCGGAAATGCCGGCCGAACTACAGAGCAGCGCGCAGATCATCCTGGCGACAGCAGCCACCATTCCGGCCCCTGTACAGGCCGCCCTGGAGCAGGCCCTGCAGGTGCTGGATGGCATCGAGACGCAACCCCTGCTGGGTCATGTGGAGCGGGCCTTCGTGCAGCTGGCTGGGGAACGGACTGGCCTGGCCGAGCGCTGGCTGGCGATTCATCCGCCGGCCACCGAGGCCGGACCAGCCCTCCAGGCCGAGGATATCGCCCAGCTGCGGGAAGAGATGGCAATCCTTCAGGACCGCTTCGCAGCGCTGAGCGGCTCGATCGGGCCGGTACTCAACCGGCTGGGCGACGACATCGAAAGCATCGGCGCCCAGCTGCGGGAGTTGTTGGTGCTGCAGGCCCAGGCCAACAAAGCTGTGCGTCAAACCGGCGGGAACACTCCGGTGGATGAGGCCACTGCACTGACGACCGTACAGGAAGCATATCGGGAGTTGCAGGATCTGCGCTTCGCCATTGCCCAGGAGATGGGCCAGCTGGATTCGGACTTTCGCTTCTACCACTGCATCATTTATCGCGAGCTGATCGTGCAGGCCCTGCGACAGCGGGTGGTGCGGGTAGAGCAGCTGGTGGACCTATCACGCCAGACGATCCTGCAGAAAACCCTGCGCAGCGGCGGTGACACCGATCTGGCTGTGCGGTTGGTGGAGGAACAGGCGCAGCGCTTCGGGGAGCGCATTCAGGTAATTCTGGATCGGATCAGCTATCCATCCGAGGTTGTCGCGGTGAGCGATCTCGTCGGCCGCGAAGAGCCAGAGGTTCACTGACTCAGCGATTCCAGGTCAACCAATCTCCAGCAGGGGCTGCTCGATCGGCACCAGCGCGGGCGGCTGCCGGTGAATGAGGCGATCAAAGTGCTGCCACACGGCGTCGGCACGGCCGCCGGATGGGAAGTGGATGCCGAGCTCGCAGTTATCGAGCTGGGCGCTGTCGCTGAGGTTGGCGCTGGTGACGAGCAGTTCGTCATCGGCAACGCAGCACTTCACGTGAAACACGGTGGGGCGCTCGCGGGATAGATCCAGAGAGCGTGGATCGAAAAAGCCGCGGGGACGTGGCCTGCCCGGATCCCAGAGATGCCGCCAGGTGTCCTGCACATAGGCCTGGCGCAGCTGGTCGGCCAGCACAGTGTTGCCACGAGCCCGCGGGATGTTGACCACCATGCGGGCATCCAGATCGGGATGGTGCTCCAGCCGCTGCTGCACGCGATCCAGCAGTTCGCCGATGAAGCCGCCACGCCAGAGATTGAAGGTGGTGATCAGCAGCCGCTGCTGGCAACGCTCCACCATCTCGCGGATCAACACGGCCTGATCGCGGGTGATGTCGCCCGGCCCGCCCTGGGGGCCTGACCACACCAGCTCCGCCTGGCCACTGCCCTGGCCCCGGCGTTGCTCCAGCAATAACGCAAGGGTGAGCTCGAGGCTGGCGTTGCTGCCACCTCGATGGCTCCAGTTCTCCAGCCAGGCGAGCAACGCCTGGCGCAGTTCAGGCCGATCACTGGCGATATGGTGCTGGCTGAGCGCGGCCTCGCCTGGGCTGGCTGGCTGGGACCTGAGGCAGGCCGCCAGGCGCTGCAGTTCGCCGCTGCTGAGGGCCAGCAGGGGCTGGCTCATGGCAACTGCTCGGGGAAGAAGGCAGCGTCGGCCACATCGAGCGTGGGCACCACAAAGGCACGATCGAGGAACTGGTTGCGCTGCTCGCAACTGGTTTCAGCAATCAGCAGGCAGCCGTGGCAGGCGGCACCATGGGTGTAGCGCTTCTCGAGATCGTTCTCGGGATCGTGCAAAGAGCAGAAGGGATCGTTGGAGCACAGGCGACCCCTCTCCAGGGCGGCAGCCACCAACTGGTCGATGCGATCGGCTAAGGACACCAGCCCACCGAGGGTCCCTTCTGAGCCGCTGCCGCTGGTGTACAGCAGGATTCCGTAACCCTGGCCCGGAAAGCTGTAGATCCGCTCCTTGATGGCCGAGGCGCCATAGCCGCTCTCCAGCGCCGCCGTTGTGATCAACAAGTGGGCCAGGCTATGCAGCATCAGATACGCCTCGCCCGGCCATTCGAACTCATTCTCTTTAAGGCCGTGATCACGGTTCCAGAGCTTGCAGGCTTCACGGTGCTTGGAGCTGTGCTGCTTGACGCCATCGCCCTGGCACCAGGTTTTCAGCGCGGCTTCGTTGACGCCGAGGAACAGTCCTTCGCCGAAGTTCTCGATCGCAGGCACCCAGTCGAGTTCCTTGATGTTGATGTCGGCGCGTTTGGCACCGATGTCGTGCTGGTCAATCGGATCGCCATCGACGCCCTTCACGATCGGTTCAAGCCGGGTGAAGCCGATCAGTGCCATCACCTCGCGCAGACGATGCACTTTCAGCACGCGGTCGAAGCAATCGGTGAACCAACGGGGCTTACCAGTGAGTGGCAGGATTTCGGCATGGAAGGTGCTGCTGGGATCAGATGAGCCGAGTAGATGTGCCGGCTCATAGAGCGCCTTAATTTCCTGCTGCTTGAGAGGAGGTTGTTTTTCGGTGCGAACGTCAACGCTGCTACCTCGAACGGCATCGAGAACTGCCCAGACTTTATCTGGGTCACGCTCTCGAAATGCCGGTGCAATCTTGTCGTGCAGAGCGTCGACATCAAGAAGCTGTTTAAGACGATCCGCGCTCGTTATCTTTGTGCAGTGACTTAGGTTCTGGATAATCAGCTGCCGAAGCGGATCCTCTGGCTGCGGGATTGAGATCGCTCCCACCATCTCCGGGAAGTAGGCATTGCTGGCCGATCGCACCAGCAGACGGTTGTAGCGGGGTTTCCCCTTCTCATCGGTGCAAGGCAGGGCTTCGGTGCTGAAGTTGCCGAGCCAGGGTCGATGGCCACGGCATTGACCCAGCAGCGAGGCACCATTGTCTCCTTTGGTACTGGCCAGAGCCTGCCGTTTCTTGCACTTGGGGCACCGCACATAGATCTCGTTGAAATCATTGCCGGCGCCGGCCTCATCAAGCCAGAGTTCCTCCTGGCAGTTGCTCTGCTTGCCATCGTGAACGAATCGGTCCCAGTCGATGTCGCTGAGGTGTCCGTTGGCGCAGCACTGCACGAAGCGAACCGGCACGACATCCAGGTCCTGCTTTTTGCCCCCGGGTTCCCGCCAGGGCAGTTTGTCCTTGATCAGCCGTCGCTGGTGGATCAGCGGGCGGGTGCGATAACGCTTGCCACCCTCTTCATAGGCAATCGGTTCTTTGGGCTGGGCGACGAACCAGAGCGGGAACTGCGGTGAGCGGATGCCGCTGCTGCTTTTGAATTTTTGGGCGAAGTCGTCGTCTTCATGGGGGGGGCGCTTGAGCAGCAGGGTGCCCACGCCCAACAGGCCACGCAGCTTGGCGATCAGCCGAGGCTCATCGATGTTGCAACTGTCGTCATCGCGGCTGTAGTGCCAGAGATTCAGCCCACCGATCACGACCGAGCGATCAGGGAGATCCACCATGGCTCCAGGGCCATACGTGGTGATCAGCTGGCCGTGGCGCACTTCGCCAACCGGGTGATTGCTTGTGCCTTGGGGTGCGGGCATGACGTTCAAGATTGGGTGGTGGTCTGCAGGCGATCTTTGAGCAGCAGCGCGGAGGGCTCCACATCGCGCAGACTGCGGTTGGCCTTGAACTGTTTCTCACGCTCGTCCTCGAGCTCCAGCAACTCGGGATCGAGGGGGGTGCGCAACAGCGGCGGCAGCTCGCCGTCTTCCCGGCCGTATTCCATGCGGCCGCGGCGCTGGGCGATGGCGCACCAGTCGTCGACGATATGGCGCACCTGCTCGGCTACGGAGGTGGCGTAGGCATCAGCATCTGCGGGGGCATGCACGAGGGCGATGGCCACGCGCCGCCGCAGCGCCTCGGCCACCGCTTCTCGCACGTCCGCCAGCGCCTCGACATCCCCAGCCCGATTGGACGGGGTGAGCTGGTCGCTGAGGTGCCGCGCCAGGGCCACGGTGATGGCGGGGAGGCCCCGTTCCAGAGCCCGCTCCGAGAATGGTGTGACGCTGGTGGCCTCCACGTCGCGGTAGAAGACGTCGTGGCCGTAGGCGAAGTGCTCGTAGTGCGAACGATCGCGTGGGCGGTTGGGGTTGAGCAGCACCACCACCAGCCCCGGCTTTTCAGAATCGCGGCCCACGCGGCTGCTGGCCTGGATGTATTCGGCGGTGGTCTTGGGCTGGCCGAGCATCAACATCAGGCCGAGGCGGGTGATGTCGAGACCTACCGAGATCATGTTGGTGGCCAGGGCCACATCGACGCGCTCCTTGTCGTGGAAGCTGCGAGCCAGGCGATCCTTGGTGGTGCTCACCTCGGTGGTGGAAACCCGGGAGGTGAGCTCAAAGGGGATGTTGGCGATTTTGCGGTTGGAGGAGCGCTCCACCTTGTCGCCCAGGCGTTGGCGCTCTCCATGGGTGGCCAGCTGTGAGGTGAGCTCTTCTTCGATCAGGCGGCGGCTGATGCCCAGTTCCTTGATCGTGTTGAAGTAGCCCAGGAGGGTCATGTAGGGATCGGCTGGGTTCCGGTCGGGCGTTTCACCCCGTTTGCGCTGAGCGCTGCGCTCCTTTTCAGCGGCCTTCCAAGCCAGTTGGGCCCTGCTCATCAGGGCCAAGGAGGCCCGAAGCAATAGCGCTTTCACATTGCGGCCCGGAGCACTGAGGCCTACATAGAGCCTTCCGGGCACCTGATCAACCGGCACTGTGACGGCAAAAAAGGAATCGCGTCGATCGGGGCCTGGCGCGGGAAAGATTGAGGAGTCGTTGCGGCCAAACAGGGCGCGCATCTGCTCACTGGCGCGGCGTACGGTGGCAGTGGAGGCCACAATCTTGGGTCGCAGGCCATCGCGGCTGCAGAGCTCATCGATCACCGCCTCATAGAGGCCCGCCATGGAGCCGAGTGGGCCGGAGATCAGGTGCAGCTCGTCCTGAATCACCAGATCGGGGGGATCTAGTCGATCCGCCAGCCGCACGCCCTTGCTGGCGTCGTCGCCATCGGCAGGGCCGTAGAAGCCCTGACCATCGAGGACATGGGTGGCCTTGCCGAACAACTTGCCGCAGCGACCTTCCCACGGCAGTGAAGCGAATTTGTCGACGGTGGCGATCAGGAACGCCGGCAGGCGGCGGTAGATCATGTCGTCGACGGCCACCAGCGGCAGGTGGTTGCGGCCGGTGGTGCCCTTGAAAGCGCAGCTGCGGTTGAGGCAGGCGACGCGCAGCTCTTCAGGGTTATCGGGATCAATCACGCCCTGACGCAGCAGTTTGAACACCCCGGCAGTGCTGCAGGGTTTGGGGTCGTTGAGGGAATGCTTGCCGAACTCAACGCCGCACCAGGGGCAGGTGTCGATCGGGATTGGCTTGATCGGGGTGTTGCCCCCGTTGTAGGCGCGTACTCGCAGCCGGGCGGTGCTTTCGTTGTTGTTTCCTTTGCCGCCCATGCGGTTGGGAGTGCCGGCCTGGCCCACCCAGAGTCCGATCTCAAACGGCCAGCTACCGAGCTTGTCGGGCTGGCGCTGTCGTTCGAGCTCCAAGGCGCAGATCAGAGTGGAAGCGCGGCCGAGTTGGTCAAGGGTGAGCAAGCGCAGGGTGTAGCGCATCAGTACGCTCAACCCGCCGGCCTGCAGTGAGCCGCCATGGCGCAGGCGACGCATCACCAGTGTGAAGGCGGCCAGCCCCAGGTAGGCCTCGGTTTTGCCACCGCCGGTGGGGAAGAAGATCAGATCAACGTTGTCGCGCTCGCGTTTGGGGTCGAACTGTGGATCATTGGGGCGGGCGATGCCCACGAGATTCATCAGCAGAAAAGCAAGCTGGAAAGGGCGCCACGCCGGTGGGCGCAATGAAGCGTCGTCGGCCATGAGGCCCTGCATGACGCCATAGCGCTGGCGAGCGGCGGCGGCCATGGTGCGATTGGCGATCGCGAAGGCGTCGCGGATGTCGGGCTCGGCGAGGGCCTCGATGCCACGAGCGATGCGCTGAGCTTGTCCGCGGGCATTGGCGAGCAACTGCTCGGCGGTGGCCTGCTGCTGGGCGTTCAGCCCGGCAACGGCGGCCTGTTCCTCGATCCAGGCTCCATAACGATCCACAAGGGGCATAAGTGCCCCGCGAATGGCCTCGAATCCCTGGCTGGCCAGGCGATCAAGCTCCTCCATCGCCAGCTCGCAGCCCACATCGGCGCGGGGCACCACCTTCTCAACCGTGGCCTGGGGGATCCAGGTGGTGCGCAGGCGAGAGCAGCCGCCCGCAGCATCAAGATCCACATCAATCCCTACGTTGTGGCCCACGCCGTATTCACGGGCGTCACGGAACTGAAGGGCATTGACGGCTTCATCCCAGTCGCCGCCGGTGCGGCTGGCGTGTGGGTCGAGCCGCGGCACGAAACCCTTGGAACAGCGCAGCTCCAACTCGGCCTGGAAGGCCGAGCGCTGGTCGCGTTCAACCAGGGTGATGGCCTTCTTGCGCTCGTTGGTGAAGAAGAGGGTGACTGCCACGGTGCCGGCGGCATAGCCCTGGCTGGCGGGAGCCGGGCGGCAATGCCAGCGCAGATGTAGACCGTTGCTGTTTGGCCAGGGCCTTCCGGTAAGGCCCTGGGTAGCGGTGATCTCGCTGTGGCTTAGGGCCAGCGCCTCCTGGCGTGGGGTGCGCTGCCAGCTCTGCTGCTCACGGGATCCGCCCTCTTCTCGGGCGATGCTTGCCGCAGCGTCGGGGTTGGCGCCCTCGGCAAGTCGGACGTAGTCGCCCCAGGTGGCGATCAGATGCAGATCGCCACCTGGCGGCAGCAGCACGCTCACACCGATGGACGAGGGGAACAGCTGGGGCTTGGCCGGACCCGATTCGCTGCTGCCGCCGTCATCACCGGATCCTGGTTTGTACTCGCTGTTGGTCTTTTTGGGTTTGCGTAGGTCCACCCCATCGGCGGCGGCGAAGTCGTCGTCGGCCGTGTCGTCGCATTTCAGCGACAGATCTGTTTCGGTGGGCACCAGGAAACCGGTGGGATACCAGCTGTTAGGCAGCCGATCGAGGGCTTCCGAGTCCAATCCCTCGCCTTCCGGCCCGAGGGCCTGCAGCACCCGCTGAGTGGGCCCGACCAATTCCAGTTCCAGAGCAGTAACAAGCTGGGTTCTGACCTCGCCTGAGCTGTGGGAAGGCTCGTAGGGGGAATGCAAAGCGGTGGACTGACTCATGGCAAACAGTCTTGCAACAGCGGAAACCAAGTGGCTACGTATGTCATGCGATTGACCAGCCCGTGCTTGAGCTTGCCTGTAACAGGGATGCTCCCCAACCCAACTAGCTGAATATGCTCGATCACTGTGGTTCCTGCTCTAGAAGCTTCAGCCAGCCAAGCCAATACTCGCTGGCTTGGCTGGGACTAATCATAGAGGCTGCTTCGGGTACTTCGCCATCTACGGCAGCCTTAGCAATATCACTTTTGGAGCGAATTCGATCTAGTTTTGAACGACACCAACTCCAACGCTCGCCATTTGGAAGATGAATGTCAGTGATAGGGAGATATACTTTAACAGAATCAAACTCTGTGCCATCACGATCCAATCGCCCAATGGCCTGCTCGAACTCCGTTGAGGTCCACGGGAGCTGCAGAAAGACTGCTCTATTGCAGACCGATTGAAGACCGTCGACCCCAGTGCCTGCACATTGAATCGAAGCCACCAAGATATCAGTTGATCCTCTGATGAATTCATCCAAAGAATCAACATAACCAGCCTCGCTGGCCTCTTTGTCGTTTCCTGTGTAGACACTATAGCTATAGCCATCTTGTTTCAGCCATTGGCACAGCGGATCCAGTGTGCTTTTGATGTAGGTGATAAAGATCACTGTCTTGTGACCAGGCTCAAGACAAGCTTTTAAAGCATCAAGCTTTGGCTGGACTAGTAGCTGCTCCACATCGTGGTAGCTTCCGCGCCTGGTAGCACTAATGACCTGTGGCAAAATCGATGTGGCATCCACGTCGACAAGAAGAAGCTCTGTACGCGGTAGTCGACCCGGGTTCATGCGAATGCCATGCACAACAAAGTGCTGATAGAGATTCATGCAGGCATTGAGGTCCATTTCCTCATCAACACCGTCAAGAGCTTCTTGGCTCACTAATTCAATCAGAGAACGACCTTCAAGCAAGTTGTTGATGACAGGCGTAGCAGATAGACCTAGTACACGCAGCTCACTGTTGATATTGGCAGACGTAAAGATAAACTGATCCATTAAACGCCGACGTTGGCTGCTCTTGTCCTTATCTCTCTGCTTGGCTTGATGAATTTCATCAATGACGATAAGGTCTGCCTGAAAGCCAAGGCAAAACTCAAGCAAGAGCTGGCTGAATTGGTTTTGAAATCTCTCATGGTTCACGATGACGACATGAGTTCGTTTATCAAGTTCTGGTAGTCGCCAATCGTCGGGCCTAATATGAATTACTGCATCGGGATATGCAGAGCTAAATGTGCGATGCCAGCTGGAGATTACGCCGTTTGGACAAGAAACCAGAATCCTTCGGCATCCACAGACTTGAGCCGCAAAAACAGCGGAGAGGGTTTTGCCTGTTCCAGTTCCACTGAGGTTGAGAAGCCTGTAGTCACGCTTGAGTCGAAACGCCACAAGTCGTTGCATCAACTTTGGCTGTCGTGGAAGGCCTTTTAGATCGCAGAATCGGTAGGTGGAGGGAATCTCTAGAGATCGAGCTCCTTCGTACTCCTCAAGAAAGGATGATCGAACTTCACTGCTATAGGTATCTGCATCGACATTCATGATTCGTAGCTTGTTAGTCAAGGCCTCTGCATCCGCGAAGCAGGCATCCCATAGTTTCGCGGTAGCCTTTGCTTTTAAGAATTCGATACGATCAGAATCTGTTGCACTGCTCTCGATCACACTTGCAGCCTTGTCTAAAGCTAGAAGAGTCTTGACGGGATCGAGCTGTGGCAGGTCAACACTAGCAATAAGGTCAGTTCGTTTTTCTTCAGCGAACTCACTCTGAAGCTGTTTAGAGCGCTGGTGTAGGAGCAAAGACTCCTTGTCTGCCTGATTCGTTTCGGCCTTCAGGTCGGCGCCAAATTCCAGGAGTTCACTGATGGAATCAACATCGTTGTTACTAGCCCAGGCCTGAAGGTCTTCACGCTTGACCATGCCAGACTGAACAGCATCGACTAGCCGATCAAAGGTGCGACTGAACCTCTCTTTGTCTCCCCGGTTGATTCCCTGTGCTTGAAATAGTACATAAAGTTCAGATGGGGTTAAGGCCTCTAGATGCACCCCTAGATCACGAACAAAGGCCTTGATATAGGCAAGCGTTACATTTGCTGTGGATGCTCCTGAGACAAACTGCTTGCTAAAGCGACTAGCGACTTCGCTCCAGTGCAGCTGCCCTTGCCGCGTCATTCCGGCGATTGGTGAGCCAGGATTTTTACCCGCATAAGGCTCGTCGCACTGCTCCTTAAAGAAGTCGTAGATCTGGGCGTAGGACGGCATGAGCAACAAGTCCTGGTTGTGGAAATGATTTACGTCATCCAACAACTTGAGCAGCTTGTCTTCGGTCCAATACGTGCGACCACCGTCTTCACCAACTAGTTGCCCCTGATACCGGAGCCCGAGACGGCGAGCGACCTTGCTCTGGCCACCGAAGTCTTGAACAATTCGTCCCACACGACGGGGTAGTGAGGTCTGTTTGGGCATCGCATTGGGATGACCAAGTGCTACTGCGTGCCGCAGGATAAATTGCTCTAAACACTCAAAGTCTTTCCAGTAGGCATTCCCCATAGAAGTGCTGTTGTTGCAGATCCATTCGTAATGTACATCCCACTCGGAACTTGGCACAGGGATGGCGTACTCCTTGTAGGACCCAAGCCGCTGTTTAGGATTCATCTTCAGAGCAGTTTCCCAAAGATCCATATTTTCTTCGGCCAACGGATGATCACCGTTAAATGCAATGCGCCCGAAGCGTTCAAGCCAAGACTGGATACATGAAAGCTGCTTGACTCTTGCTTGATCAATATCGCTGCCTTGAATCCGATCGGCGAACACATCTGTCGCAACGCCAATGACGCGCGCTACTCTGTTGACCAGTTGCCTAACACGCTCTCTCGTTACTGGGGGATCAAGCTGCTCGCCAATGGCTTGATAGGTTATGCCGCAAACTCGACTGATATAAGATTTCCAGCCCCTTTCTGCATCTCTACTGATACTTTTTTGAAGGCCATTAAGCCAGGACTTGGAGGTGTCATTGCCTAGTTCATGCGCATAGCGCAGAAGCAGGTGCCTCCTTAATTCTTGCCAGGCATCATTGTTGAATTTGTCGCGAAGGAATGATGGGCCGAGTAGTGATTCGATAATCCAAAGGCAATCCCTTAAGAAGCTCAGCTCTGTGTGCAGTGAGGCATGCCCTTGAGTGAGCTCGCTGTTCAGTAGTAGCTCCCCAATAGCCTCTTCTGGGGTGCCAGGCTCTCCTGCTAAGCACTTCTCGGCTATATCACTAACCAAAGCAATTGCGTCCTCTCTTTGCTGCTTTCTGTCGGCCTTGACAGTTTGGTTAAAGAGATTGACATCATATGACTGCGGCCCTACCTGCCCTAGATCACTGGCATCAAATGGCAGCTCGAGGCCATGACTAGCAAGGATGTCACGAATGATCTGTATGCCTTTTGAACCAAGCCGGCGGATCTCCGCGAGTTCTACATCCGTTTGTTCAGAGAGATCACCCAACGTCTTAATTCCGCTGCGCAACAATGGACCTAAAACAGCCTGCGGGAATCCAATGTCAGTCAGTAGAGTTGTCGACGACAGCCCAATCGGCTTACCAACTAGATCGCGGTTGATTTGATCGCTTTCTTGCCAATCAAGGTTGGGAATTGAAGGAACTGGAAATGGAATGCTCTGATTTTCCAGACCTGCTATCAGCTCATTCAGACCCCGCTGTCCAAAGTTGCGTATGGACAGAAGGTCGTCTGCTTGTTTCTCTGCTAAGTCTGCAAGGGTGCGAATGCCACCACGGTAGAGAGAATTTGTGGCCCGTATTGACAGTGAAAGAGCTTCGATAGGAGCTGCTAACCAAGTGGGATTCTCTCTTGGCAACTCGGCGTCAGGCTCTGGCTCAAGCTCAGGAGCTGCCTTCTCGACCCTATTTAGGTCTTGGAGAGTGACTAAATCCTCTGCGAGAGGGTCTAAATCCAACTCAGTATTGGGCTCAAGTCCTGGAAAGCGGTGGCCAAATCCTTGTGGGTCGAAGTCCTTGGCCTCCAAGGCCTGGCGTTCCACTTCCGCCTGACGCTCCTGCTCCGCCCTCAGCCGATCTGCCTCAGCCTTGGCTTCGGCTGCTAAACGCTCCTGCTCTGCTTCCCTCTCCTGGCGTTCCGTCTCTGCTTTGGCCTGGCGTTCCACTTCCGCCTGACGCTCCTGCTCCGCCCTCAGCCGATCTGCCTCAGCCTTGGCTTCGGCTGCTAGACGCGCCTGCTCTGCTTCCCTCTCCTGGCGTTCCGTCTCTGCTTTGGCCTGGCGCTTGGCTTCTTCCTTGGCTCGCTGCTCCTGTTCTTGCCTGAGTCGATCAACCTCTAACTTTTGGCGAGCCCATTCCTCTTTCTCTCGCTGCATTTCCGCCCTGCGCTGCGCAGCGGCCTCAGTAGCCAGGCGCTCTGTTTCCTTCTGCCTTTCTTGTTCTACCCGTAGTTGCTCGGCTTCAGCTGATTGACGGGACTGGTCCTCCTTTTCAGCCAGCTGTCGCTCGCTTCTTTGTTTGGAAGCCACCTGCGATCTCAGCACCAGGAGAGTGCTGGAAGACGCATTGGGATTAACAGTTTGTCCTTCAAACTCCTCGAATAGTTGAGCCAGGCGCCGTTTCAGTTCGACTGTCTTAGCCGGTGGTGCCTTCCAGAGTGTCAGCTCGTGCCAGAGATCCAGCAGCCTGAGGCTGTTGCGGCTGGTGGCTGCTTCTACAATCTGCTGCTCTATTCGGTCAAGGGTAATGGCGTAATCAACCTCTCCCGAAGCGACTGACTTAGCCGAGGGTTTGCGCAGCCCTAGGGCGCGAGCTGTGTTCTTGAGGAAGGATCTCAGGCCCATCGACTATCGGTGCTCATGTTCATTGCCTAATACATCCACCTCCACGCTTAAGCCAGATAAAAAGCTTTGCGTAGTAGTTGAGGGTCCAAATCGACCTTTGGACGATCCTGGCGACGGATTTCCATCGATGTGATGAAGGCTGGGAGTGCCGACACATTGAGCAAATTTGTGCCGCAGCCGCTTACGCCATCCAGGTGGGCCTGATCGGGGGCAATTACCAGGCATGCCTTGCTGAACTGGAAATTGGCGTATTCGCTTGACAGGCGCTGAAGTACATCACCGATGTAGCGGCGACATTGGAGCATTGGATTAACCGGTCTGGCAGCAATAACCCGCTCGCTGCCATCGGGTGCGGTGCAGACCCACTGAGAGTTGATACCACCGGTCCAGGTTCCACGGTAGTTCTTGCACTCCATGATGTAAGCCTCCCCCGACGGGGTGATCAGCAGGTGATCCACCTCATGCAAGTGCTGACCGAGAATGACATTGGAAATCAGGTAGCCCTCCATGTTCATATCTCGAAGAATATTTGCTACTTCAACCTCGAGGCTGTTGTAACTGGGATTGGGATTCAGCTCGATGACTTTTTGCGATCTTCTGGAGGTGATCGCAGGGGGAGACGGAGGTGATGCGAGCACAGGAGAAGCCGACTCGTTGAGATCTACGATCACCTTGTTGTCAAACAGGCGCTGTTTGCTAACGGTGTCATCCACCGTGATCAGGAGTTGGCGGTCCACATCGATGGCGAACGTGATGCGATAGCGCTTATCACCAACAGGAGCAGCTGGGTCGACTGGAATCACCACGAGGTGGCCGCCAGTACCCAGGGGTCGAAACTCGCTAGCTACCAGGGGGCCGGTTGCCTGTGGCTCGTCTGTTACAACTTCTACGGGACGGCGGGGTTGCCGATATAACTCACCTACCGAGATGCGGATACCAGTTTGACTCCTGGATTGGCGACCTGAATTAAGAGCGTAGTCGGACAGACAGGGGTAGACCGTTCCCTTGCTGAACAGTGTCTGGTAAACAAAGTTGCCGTTGCTTGCCCGCAGGCGGACTGCATAGTCGTGCAGCAGGTAGTCATTTGATACTGGGGTATCTACACTCTTCAGTGCGCCGAAAACAACAGCGGCAAAGCGGTCTTCCTCCGTTGGTGAATCAGAGAGTTCAAGGTCTAGGGCTGAAAAGGCCTCATTGAGAACAGCACGTATGGGCGGACAGATGGTGCAGCCCCCTACAAGAATTGCGCCGTTGATCGAATTCAGCGCGATGCCGCGGCGCTGGATTTCAGCAGCAGTTTCCCTCACCAGATCCCGAAGTGATAGCGCAATCGCCGAGTCCGCAACCATCGACGCTAGGTCGGTATCACGGAAGGTCATATTGATGGTGAGGCCGGCTTGCAGGTCCTCGTAGGGCTCCAGGGCACGGGGGCGGAAGCTGAGAGTCTTCTTCACCTTCTCTCCCGCACGGATGGCGCGCAGGTAGGTCTTGCGGTTATAGGTCGCAGGCTGATTTAGCCCCTGAAGTGCAAAGGCCTTCTCAGCAATCAGGTCGTCGATGGTGGAGCCCCCGACAAAGGCACCAGTCTTGGTGATCAGTCGAGCCTCTTCTGAGGATCCGTCGCCAGCAAAGCCGATATCGGCCAGGGTGATATCAGAGGTGGAGCCACCGATGTCCACGATCAACACGCGGCTGCCAAAAGCCTCCTCGCCGTAGAAAAGGGCAGCGGCGGTGGATTCGTCGATCAGGCGAATCGCTTCTGGCTGGAGGTTGTCATTGAAGACTTCGCGCAGCCACGAGCGGTATTCGGAAGGTGCCTGCACCGGGACCGTAAGGATCAGGCTGGGTACCCTGGAACTGCCAAATTCAACTTCCAGTTCCTGCCTGAGATCGTGGCAGAGCACGCGCACGAAATCTGTGCTGGTTTCCAGCAGGCTTCGGTGACCCTCTTCCCCATGGCGGGCCTGCAGGAAGGAGTCGAGCAGCTGACGCTTGAAATTGCGGCCGTAACGCCGGTAGGCATCAGGCCGTTCATCGTCTGCGAGCTTTGCCCAGGCCCGCGCGCCTATTTCAGGTCCGTCGTCGGAGTGGAACACCTCCGAGGGAACAAAGGTGAAGGGCTTTTCAGGGCTCTTGGATAGCTGGGTATCCAGCTGGGAGATGCGCGGTAGGTGCAGCAGAGCCTCAGTGCCATCCTGATCGCGACTGGCGATCAGGGTGTTGGTGTTGCCGAGGTCGATGGCGAGGTGTTGAAGCATGGCTAATCACTCCGCACCCACAACGACAGCCTTGCGTACCACGGCATCACCACGGCGGAAGCCAATCTGGCGAATGGTGCAGGTGTCTCCTTTGCTCAAAGCAGCAGCGGAATCGTGGTGGCGCGGATCAAAGACTGCTGCTTCGCCAGGTTCGCCGATGGGCTCAAGGTCTAGCGGTTCATAAACCGCTTCCAGGGCAGCGGTATAGACACCCAACCGCTGCAGCTTTTGTTGATCGCTTAGGGCGTTATCGGCCAAGAGCGACGGCAGTAACGCCAGGGGGGCTTCCACCGCCTCCATCACCATCTGCCGCAGCGCATCGGCTGCAAGGGCGGCCTGTTTGATGGCCCGACCTGAGGTGTCGTCGCTCTTGTTGGGCTTAGGGGGGCTTGACGCCATTGGAGCTTCCTGCCCCTGATCGGCCAGGGTTCGGATCAGGGCGCCGTAGTGGGCAGCCACGCCGGATGCGCTGGATTCCGCCAGGTTCAGCCCTACCACCAGGTCGGCCAATGCTTGCTGCAGCTGCCGCACCAGCTTTTGGCGGCTGTCTGGGAAGAGCTCCGCAATTTCGGCGTCACTGCGAAAACCAGCTGCCTTGGCCAGCTTTTCACGGGGGGCGCCCTTGGCGCCACGAGCGGTGAGTCCCTGTGCTGACTTCGACTTTCTGGCCATGGCTGATCTTGCGTAGAGGGTTGATGGGAAAAGAAAAAGGCCGTGGGTATGCAGGCCGATCGGGGACAGAAATCAGGAGCTATCCCGAGGGCTACCCAGAAAGGCGTTGAGCCGCTCGGCAATCGAGCGCCGACGCTCCGCCAGGAATTCTCTGTAGCACCCAGTGGGCAGCAGAGCTGGATCGGTGGGGATGCACTGGCTTGTGAAGGGCTGATCGCCATTGCTAGCGATCAGCTCAGGGATATAGGAGGAAGGAGCCTTGTCGCTGATGCGGCGATTAGCGCGGCCGCCTATGAAGGCGAGGTTGGCGATGTCGTCTATCTCGCGGGTGCTGTAGCCGCTCTTCTTGAGCAGGGCCTTGGGGAAGATGTGATGGAACTGCAGCTGGTGGGCGCTGCCCACATGGCTGAGGGCAATGGCCAGTTGGGTCTGCCAGTCGCGGGCGCCGGCCTGTTGGAACGCAAGGAACATGGTTTTGAAAAGGGCGCTGCGTTGGCTGCGGCCATCCAGCTCCTCGGGGGCGATGTCAAGGCGGCCCACCTGGGTGCGCAGGCGCTCGAGCAGCTCGATGTAGGTGCCACCTTCCCGGATTGTCTTGAGGTCTTGGTCGAGCAGGGTTTCGCTGGAGCCGCGGCTGTAGCGGCCCTTGGCATTGGCGAGTAACACCCAACGCAACAGGCCAACTGCCTCATCGCTGCTGAGCGAGTAGTTGCGCTGGGCGCCGTAAAAGCCAAGGCTGATCACCAGAAATGGCGAAGCCAAGAGCGCAGGACTGGTGATGCCTACATTGCTGCGGAGCAGATTGAGGGCAAAATCGATACCCCGGCAGCCATCATCCCAACCGCTCTGGAGTTGCTCCAGCCGGAGATTGGCCACGGTGAGGAAGCGTGACTGGCCGGTGGCATGGGCTACCAGGTTCTTGAGGTGGATACCCAGATCCAGTTCAAAACCAATCTTGGAGCAATCAGCCTGGTAGGCCTGAAAGATCTGCAGGGAGCCGCGCCACTTGGCGGTGATCTGGGCGAGGGCGAGATCGGAGCTGCGCAGCTTGGCGCCGAGCGAGTTGACCCGCACAAAGATCTCCGTGACTTCGTCGTAGGAGAGGCTGCGCTCCAGCACGTCCATTCGGTAGATGTAATCGCTAATCCCCCTTAAGCGGTTCAGTCGCTGGGTGTAGCGCTCAGCTCGAGGATCATCGAGGCTGGTGATACCAGCTTGTTTTAGGAAATGTGTGATGTCGTTCTTGCGCTGAAAGACCTCGCTGACATTCACCCACTGGGGCAGCTGCTCCAGCTTGCGGGTGGCGACTACAAAGGTCATGCGATTGAACCGCTTCTGCAGTTCGTCTTCTGAGGCATCGGCTTCTTCCTCGGTGGCTTCCTCCCCGTCTTCACCGTTATCGCCGCTGTCTTCGAGGGCATCGGCGGTGTCGTCGTCCACCTCGGAGATCACGCTGAGTTGATCAGGGTGCTCGAGGTTGAACAGCAGCTCGATGGGGCGAACCCGCCCATTCACTCGCACAGGCTTGCCGCGGATCACAGCGGAGAGGGACGTGAGCCGCTGCTGGCCGTCGAGTAAGAGTTGCGTTTTGGTTGCAGGCTTCACCTGCTGGTCAACTGCAAACGGCTGCTCGGCCACCTCGTCGTCGGTTTCCCAGATCAGGATCGCGCCGGAGGGATAGCCGCGATACAGCGAATCGAGCAGATCACGCACGCGGGTGGAGCGCCAGACGTAGCGGCGCTGCATTTCAGGCAGGCGCAGCTCGCCGCGCTCGATCTTGCTGACAAGTTCTTCGACGGTGGCTTCTGCTTTGGCCATGTTTCAGAACAGGCTTAAGCCGCCTTGGTAGGGCTCACTGGTGAGCTCGAATTTCGGGGTTGATGCGGCTTTGGCCTTGCCTTTCCCCTTGGCCTTGGGCGTCTTGGCTGCCCCCTTGCTGTGCAGCCCCATCGCCACCTCCTCCTCATACCGCGCGGCATTCAGCGCCAACAGCCGAGCCAGCACGTCATCTCGTACTGAATCCGGCCAGCGGTAGCGCCAGGGCAGCTTGAGCCGGCCGGTGATGGCGCCGTAGGCCTGCAGCTGGCCCTGGAAATCGAGGGCGTCGCCGGCATCCCAGAAGAAAAGGTTGCCCTCGTCGATGCGCTGCTGCAGGTCCTCGGGTAGCTGGGCGTCTTCTTCGAGATCGAGGTAGTCGAGGCCGAAGCCGCAGGCGGTGGGCACATCGCTCCATCCGTAGGCGTTCAGCACCACCTGATCCATCTCGCCGTGGAGGTTGCGCAGCTCCAGTAGGCCGCTGCTGGTTTCGGCTGGATCGTGGAAGCGGTTGTAGGTGCTGGTCAGGCCTTCGTTGTTGGCCACCATCAGCTCGGCGCGGAACTGGTGGTAGCGCTCGCCGATGGCTTCGAGGCTCTGGCGAGTGGCGGCGTGGGTGGGATCGGTGGCGGCGGAATTGAGGAGGGCGGTGGGGAAGGGGAAAGTTTCGAAGCAGTCGGAGGGGTTGTAGGTCAGCCTGTCTTCAAGAGTTGAACTGAAGAAGTTTGCGAATACCGTGTGTACGCGAGAAATAAGAATACAAAAAGCATCAGTAGTATCTAGCGGGAAGACAATCAGCTTGTGACTGAAGACTTGATCGGCAGGAATAAACGGAAATGTCAAATACTGTGTAGCAGCTGCGCCTGTAACCAATACCCGCTCACAACCCGTAATCGCCGCATACAGCGCAGGGCGTTTTTCTGCGTGTATCCACCACTTCTGAGGCAGTGGTATCCGCTGTTTGTATTCTCCACTTGGCTTGCGCTCTTGCCGCTGAGGCTTCACCTTTTTATCGAGAAGTGTCATCAGCTCGGGCCAGTTGAGCCGGCACTCATCTTCACTGCGATCTCTGAAATCAACCACATAACGGTGATGCGCATGTGTCAAGCTCTCATTTACCTCCTCGCCGCCGATGTAGGGGAAGATCACCTCAGCATTCTTCTGGCTCATGGCGATCAGGCGCTCCATCGTGGCGATCGGTGAAGGGATGCCTGGTGTGTCGTCGTCGGCCGGGCCGGAGTCATCAAAGGTGAAGCCCATGCCCAGCACGATCGAGCCCTGGAAGCTCTTGCCTGCATTGGCCGCCAACTGCTTCGGGTCGTCGTGGCCGCCATTGGCAAACAGAAACGCCGTGATCCGCTCCACCGACCGTTTTTCCAGCAGCTTCACGCCGGCATAGGCCCCCTTGAATAGGTGCACCACGCTGACAACAACAGCGGCCACACCGGGCCACTTGTAACGCTTGCGCGCGGCGTAGATAGTGCCGCCATTCAGGCAGATCCAGCGCAGACCGGTGCTGCGCGTATCGCCCTGGGCGATGGTGTTGGTGGCGATCAGGCCCAGGGTGCCCCCGGGCCGCAGCAGATGGAAGCAACGGCGGAAGAAGTGGGCCACCAGATCGGCATTGCCGTGGCTCTCGGGGTGCAGCTGCTTGAACCAATCGAGGATTCCGTTGGGGCTGCCTTCGGCGATGGTGTTCTTGCCGGCGAAGGGTGGATTTCCCACGAAGGCATCGAAGCCTCCGTGCCCATCACCGAACACCTCCGGGAACTCCAGATCCCAGTGGAAGGGAGTGATGCCCTTGTCGCCTGCGGCCAGCCGATCGCGGATCTCCTGAATTGAATCCTGTAGCCCCTCATCGTTGAAGGCGCCGCTGAGCATGGCCAGATACACCTGCTGCTTATCGGCCCGTTCCTTAGCTTTGACTGCATCAAAGAAGGCCGCCACCATCAGATCACCGGCCTGGCGCAAGCCTTCGCTGGCTTTGATCTGTTGCTGCAGCAACACCTTCTTGCGGTCGTAGCCCTCGTCATTGAGGCTGTCGTCGCTGAAGCTCTCGCGCCGGGCCACACCCATCTGGGAGAAGACCTGGTTCTGCTCATTGAGGAAGCCGAGCTGCACTTCCTTCATTGCGCTCTGGATCTCCTGGACGCCGTACCCCACCAGCGAATCACCGCACTTGAGGGCGTGATCCACAAAGGTGAAGGGCAGGTGCTCGCTGAGGGTCACCAGCCAGAGCGACAGCTTGGCCAGGTTCACCGCAAACGGGTTCTTGTCGACGCCGTAGAGGCAGCGCTGGGCAATCAGTCGGCGGGCCACCGTGTCTTTGTCCCACTCCTGGCGGAAGCCTTCGGGGTAGCCCTCGCGCTCCCAGGCCTGCACCAGCCAAACCGCCAGACAGCGGCACACAGCCACCAGAAAGGCGCCTGAGCCCATGGCCGGATCGCATACCTTCAGGGCCAGGATCTGCTCGGCCGTGGGCTTGCCATTGCAACGCTCCAGCCAGGGGCGGAAGGCCTCAGCCACGATCGGTTCGGTGAGCGCCCGGGGCGTGTAGTGACTGCCGCTGCGGCGCCGTTCGGCCGTGGGCTGCAGGATCAGGCTGCCGCTCACCAGGCCGTTGGGCGTGTGGGGGGAGAGCTTCTTGTCGAGCGCCACACACAGCTCGGCCAGGGTGGTGGCGCTTTTGAGCTCGCTCTTCACCTTGGCGGGCAACTTGAGGGCCACGCCGGCCTGTTCATCGAGCCACTTCTCGCGCTTGGATCCGTTCTGGGCCAGCAGCTGTTCGGCGTCCACCACCACCGTGATGGTGATCTTCTGGCGCGGCGGCCGATACGTAATCCCCACGCTGGGGCCTGTGGCTCCCTCCACCGTGAAGCCCATGATCCCCTCGTAGACCGAGCCGATCTGCTCCACGTCCAGGGCCCGATAGCTGAGCCGCTCGCCATCGAGCCAGATCAACTTGCTCAGCACCTTCTCCATCACGTCGTCGCTGACGGCGGGCAGGTTGGTGAGGATGCCGTCGTCGTAGAAGCTGTCGATGTCCCTTCCCTCCAGGAACGGGAAGGCATCGGGGTCGAACAATTCGCCGTGGCGGGCTGGCAGGTAGCTCGGCTCCGCCCCGCCGCCGTCGTACACCAACCGGAACAAACTCAGAAGCGAGGCCCAGGCGCCGCGCCGGTCGGCCATGGCGCTCTGGTGCTCAAAGCGCTCCTGGCGCAGCCGGTCGGCCAAGGAGCTGACGCTGTAGTGCTGCCCGTAGAGAGAATCTCTGGGCATCAACTCTTCGTCTTCCGCATACAGCAGGAACACCAGCCGCAGCAGCACCGTGATCAGGCCGCCGTAGAGCTGCTTCTGGCCCTCTTCTGTTGTTGGCAACGCGCCCAACACACTTCGGCCGTTGTCCTGGGCAATGCGCTCGGCCGCATCGAAGCCCAGCAACAACTCCCAGAGGGCTTCGAGCACTTGTTCGGCAAGGCGTGTGCTCACCTCGTTCTGGTTCTTGCGGCTTGCCGCCAGCAGTGCCGGTAGACGTTGCTCCGGGTTGCCGCCGAATAGCCGGTCCACCCCCAGCAGCAGCTCGAGGGCACCGAGCATCGGCCGGCCCGCCACCTCTGCCATCGGTTCCAGTGGCATGGTGATGTGGCCGCTCGATTCACCGCGCGGCGCATGCACCAGCCGCAGCTGAGTGCCGTTGAACAACAGTCCGATCGGATGCTCGGTTTCCTTCAGCAGCCGTTCGAAGCGCTGCTGCGGTGTGGCATCCCAGCCGTTACCAGTGGGGTTCCAGGCGGCATCGAGATCACGGTCCCACTGGGGGGTGAGGGTGCCGCTGGCGTCTCGCCATTGGCTTAGATCGAGCACCAGGGCCTGCATGCCCTCACCCTCCAGCTTCAGTACGCCATGGGTGGGCCGCAGGGTTTCGCCGTATTCGCTCAGCACCACCTCGGGCACCGTCTCCAGCGCGCTGGCCTCCACCAGATCGGAGTCGCCCCAATCGAGCAGCTCGGTGGCCAGTTGCTGGAAGCTGGAGACCACCTTCACGGGGTCGCCATTCAGCCCGTCGACCTTCTCCAAAAGTCCATTGAGCTGCAGTTGGAGGGCTGAGATGTAGGCGGTGCTCTGGTTGGGCACCAACTCCAGCTTGGTGAGCACCGCCGGTGCCACCACCAGGCCCACGGGTTGCACCAATCCGAGCCATTGCTCGTGGATCGCTTTGGTGGGGATGCCGTAGTAGGCCATCAGCGCACCTCCTGGAGGCTGGCGGACCCAGCAAGGTCTTCTGTCTCAGTACCCCAGCGGGTCTCGCGAGCCACGAGAGGGAGTGAGGAGGACTGTGGCGGGGGCAGGATTGCATGCTCAACCCATTTAGGATTGGGTTTGGCATAGGCACGTTTCGCCATGACCTCCATCAGCCCGTCACTGAAACACCAGCTGGAACGCCTTTCCTCTGACCAGCGCAGCCAGGTAGGCGCTCTGTTGGCAGCCATGCAGGATTCCGCCTCGCGAGGAGCGTCTGCCCCGCGGCAGCCCGGCGGCCTGCTTGGCAAGATGCACACCCACGCCGACTTCGACGCTCCCTTAGCTGAGGAGTTTCTGATTCCTTGAGCGGCGCCGGGTTTCTTCTTGATACCAGTGTGCTGATCTGGTGGTTGGCGGAGCCATCGCGCCTTTCCAGCACTGCCATTAGCAGCATTGCTGACCCTGAGAATCAGATCTACTGCAGTGTGGTCAACCTCTGGGAGATTCAGATCAAGGTGAAGCTGGGCAAGCTGGATCTTGATCTGCATCTGCCGGAGATTCATAGCTGGGTTGTTGATCAGGAAGGTTGGTTGCTGTTGCCAGTCCACTGGCCTCACGTCAGGCGACTGGATCAATTGCCGGTGCCGCATAAAGACCCGTTTGATCGCCTGCTGATTGCCCAGGCTGTTGAGGAGAACCTGACCTTGGTGAGCGTTGATCCCTTGATGCGTGATTACCCCGTAGCTGTGCTGGGCTGACTTGAATCCCCTGTCCATCAGCGCACCCCCTGGGGCCAGAGGTAGATAGCCCCGGCCGGCTCCACCCGGTGGGTCTGCAGCGCGAAGGTGCGGCGGATGCGTTCGGGTTCGCGCTCCAGATCAATGTCGATGGTTTGCAAGCGCTCCTCCCAGTACTTGCGGTTGTCCTGCAGCTGGCGGCGTTCCTCCTTGATCCCGCCCAGATCGAGCAGCAGCTGATCGAGGTTTTCGTTGGTGCGGCTGCGGGTGCTGAGGATCCGTTTGCGTTGCTCCTCCAGCACCCGCACAAAGCGGGCCACTTCATCGTCGGACCGTTTGGCCAGCTTCTGGGCCGCGTCCTGACGGCGCTCGTCGACCACCCGATCGAGGGCGTCTCTGAGCTGGCCCACATCCGCCGCCAGATGCTGCTGCAACGCCATCGCTGCCGCTTCTGGTGCTTCGAGCTGCAACTGGAGGGATTCTTTCAACTCCTTCATCACCCGATCGCTCTTTTCCACGCTGAGCTTGCGCAGGCGCCGGTTTGGATCCGCCGGATCCCACTCGGCCACCACCGCCAGCACTTCATCGTGCAGCCGCGAGGCGCCGTGGCCATAGAGGCTGAGCCGCGCTAGCACGACCAGCTTGGCCGTGTCATCGGGCGTGCCCAACACGGCGGCGCGGCTGAGGGAATCGCTCTGGAAACCACGCATCAGGAAGCGGTTGAGCAGCCGCATCACCAGCGGGTGCTCTAGATGCAGGTGCACCCGATCGGCATTCACCTCCTGGGGGTCCTGGAACACCACCGGCTGCAGTTGCGTCTCCTTGCGCCACTGCCACAACTTCTGGCCGGGTTGGCGTGGAGGCCGCAGGGCATCGAGCACATCCCCCCAGGCGGCTTCTCCGCCCGGCAGGTCGGCAGCACTGGGGAACTCCCAAATGGCCCGATCGGGATCCTGCTCGGCCTGGCTGGCATCCCGCGGTATTAGCGCTAGGCGGTTGTTGCCTTGCCGCTCTCCGGTGAGTTGCAGGCTGGTGTTGAGGGCATTGCGGAACTGGGCGCGGCTGAAGTTCAACCACTTGGTGGAGCGCTCCAGTGCGCGCTCTAGCTTGCCCACCTGTTTTTCGAGCTCTTCTTTGCGCTCACGGCTCCCTTCCAATTCCTCATCGAGCAGGGCCCGGGTGATGCGCAGGTCTTCCTCCTGATCCAAGCCCTTGATGTCTGCGATTGTGCGCGCCAGCGACGTGGGGTTGATGCCCTTGGCCAGCAGATCATTGAGCTTGCGGATCACCACCGGCGGCAGGCAACCCAGTTCCTGGCGGATCTGATCTGTCTTACGCACCACGGTGTCGAGCACCACGTCTTCCGGGCGTTGGGGCAGCACGAAATAGTGGCAGTACACCTGCGGCGCACGCTGCAGGGTGCGATCAATCCGACCATTGCGCTGTTCCATCCGGCCCGGGTTCCAGGGCACATCGAAGTGCACCAACCGCCTGCAGTGGTTCTGCAGGTTCACGCCCTCACGGGCCGCGTCGGTGGCGATCAAAATCCGCAGTGGATCGGCGTTGGGTGGGCTGTTAAAACTGCGCTTAATCGCCTCACGCCGCTCATCGCCGATGCCGCCATGGAATGTGGCAATCCGGGCCTCGGCACAATCGCTACCGGCGATCAGCTCGCGCACGCGGCGCTCCAGCCAGTCCTTGGTGTCGGCGTATTCGGTAAAGATCAGCAGGCGCTCGCCGGCCCATTCAGCGCCTTGCTGCCCAAGACGCGGACAAAGGTGTTGGCGGATCAACTCCTCCAAGCGCTGCACCCGGCTGTCGGCCTCGTAGCGGGCTGCTTCGGCGATCGTCTGCATCTGACTCAGGAGCTGCTTCTCCTCCTCGCTGGACACCAGAGCCGAGCCCACGGCTGCCTCGTGCTGGGCATCGGCCTCCTGCAGCAGGTCCTCCTCGTTGCCTTCGGCGCGATCGTCGTCGCCATCGATGGAACCCTGCAGTAGATCGAGGGCCTCCAGCCGCACCGGGCGCTGTTTGTCGGCCCTGGCGGCCCGTTTCTCCAGGGTGTTTCTATGCACCCTCAACGTGCGATCAAAAGCCGCGATCGAACTCAACAGCCGCTTCTGCAGGTTGGAGATCACCAGGTTTTCGGCTGCACGCTCCCGCTTGCCGGCGCTCGCTAGGCGCTGGTTTCGCATCTCCCTGTAGCGGCTGAGCAGCTCAGCCAGCTTGATCTCCGGGGTATTCGCCGGTAGGCCATCGATCACCTCCGGCACCACCAATCGCTCAGGCAGATCCACATTTATCTGGCGCAGGTCTTCCTTGAGCCGCCGCACCATCACGTCCTCAAGGTCTTGCTTGCGCACGGCCACACCGCGGCAGAAGCGGGTGGGATCGAGGATCTCCAGCAGGGCGGAGAAGCTGTTGCTGTGGCCGTTGTGGGGAGTAGCCGAGAGAAACAGCCTGTGCTCGAACCTTCCGGCCAGATCGCGCATCGCGCGGGTGAGCTTGGAGTCGATCGCAAATTTCGAGCCGCTCGCCGGCGCCGCGTTGTGGGCCTCATCGAGGATCAGCAGCGCCTGCTTGCCCTCATCGCCGAGCCAGTCGCGAAGGGGGCCGGCGTAGGCCTCATCGCGCACAAGCGCTTGGCTAATGATGAACCGGGTGTGGGTCGCCCAAGGGTTGATGCCCCAGCCCCGCTGCCGGCGCATCTCGGTGATGTACTGCCGGTCCAGCACGGCAAAACTCAGCCCGAAGCGGCTCTCCATCTCCCCCTTCCACTGCAGCACCACCGAAGGGGGCGCTACCACCACCACGCGATGCACCTTCTGGCGCAGCAGCAGCTCGCGCATGATCAGGCCTGCTTCAATCGTCTTGCCCAGGCCCACGTCGTCGGCGATGAACAAGCTCACCCGCGGCATGAGCAGGGCCTTGCGCAACGGCTCCAGCTGGTAAGGCTTCACATCGATGCCGGCCCGCAACGGCGATTGGAATAGGCCGGGGTCGGTACTGGTGACGCAGTTCCAGCGCAGGGTATTCAGGTAGCTGCCGAACACCTGCGGGTCGTCAAAGCCCCGTTGGCCCACCGTGTCCCAGGTGGTCTCGCCCAGCACCAGGGCATCTACCTCCCGCTCCCAGAACACCTCCAGCCGTTGGCCGTTGGCGTCGTCATCCAGACACGCCATCCGAACCACCATGTCGCCCTCAGGGTGCTCGGCGGGCTCCACGTCCTCCACCAGCCAGCGGTGGCTTCGGCACTGGACAACGGCGCCCTGCGTGGGGACCTGGCTTTTGGCGAGAACAGCGTCTGGCATCAGTCGCAGAGTGAGGCCACTGGTGTGGAGTTGAACAATCGACGCCTAAGAACAGGACGCGTTTCCACTTCACTATGCGGCGTCGTGCGGCCATCCGCTGTCGTTTTTGATCCTCCGAAACGCCTATTGGCACTGACCCCTATGCAAATCATGCATAAGGGTTGATGTACCTCTCTCGATCCAGGATTGGCGACATAGGCAGCGGAGCGGAGTTTTTGAAGAGCTGCACCGAGTGATTTGGATTGGGTAGGCGTGCAAATGGGACTGGCGGCCATGGCCAAGTCAGTCCTTCCGCGGTGCGCGAACGCTGAGGACTCCTGCCTGACGTTCCTCTGGGTTCCAGTAGCTGCCCGCTTGATGCGGCACCTCGCGGAGCGGGCTAAAACTGGGCAATCCCTGCCAACCCCCGTGGCTCACTGGTGGGTCAACCACAAGCAAACCGTCCGCCAGGAAACCGACGGTGGGTATGTGTGGTCGCCCAAGGCCAACGCCAATGGCGCCCACAATGTGAGTTACGACAACCTCACCCGCTGCCAGCGGGGAGACGTGGTGTTCAGCTACGCCTACGGGCGGATTGGCTCTATTGGGCTGGTGGAAGCGGCAGCGATCACGGCACCCAAGCCGCCGGAGTTTGGCGCTGCTGGCGATAACTGGAGCCAGGAGGGCTGGCTGGTGCGGGTGAATTGGCAGCCGTTGCGCCAACCGCTGGTGCCGCAGACATTTTTTGAGCTGCTGCAACCGTTGTTGCCCGAGAGGCACAGCCCGATCAGCACCAACACGGGCCGGGGCAACCAGGGGGTGTACCTGGCGGAGCTGAGCGACGCCTTGGGCCTGCTGCTGCTCAAGCTGATCGAAGACCATGCCGATCCCGCGGTGCGCGTGCATCTGGTGGTGCTTGCAGAAGAAGGGGAGGCCGCGTCTTCCCTGCTGGCCGACATGCAGCAGCTGCAGGCGGTGCCGAGCACCACTGAGCGCGATGCCCTCACCAAGGCGAGGCTGGGGCAGGGGCTCTTTCGGCATCGGGTGGCGGAACTGGAACCCGCCTGCCGGGTGACGGGGCTGATGCGGCAGGAGTTTCTGGTGGCCAGTCACATCAAACCCTGGCGCGACTGCGACAACCGCGAGCGGCTGAGCGGCGCCAACGGCCTGTTGCTGTCCCCCCACATCGACAAGCTGTTTGATCGCCACTGGATCAGCTTTGATTCCGACGGCCAACTGATCTGGCAGCACGAGGCCGCTGGTGAAGCGCTCCGCTGCTGGGGGATCGAGGGGGCCAACTTGATACAGCCCTTCAGCCGGGAACAGGAGCACTTTCTTGGTGTCCATCGCCGCTGCTTGAGGACGTGACCAGCAGCCAGGCGCTTAAACACCACCGCCCCAGAGCTGCCGTACCACTTCAGTGATGAAGGATCCAAGATCGCCTGCTTGGCTGATCCGCCAGATAACAGATACAGCTGGAATGGTGGTTCACTCCTCTTCGTCGGAGCCACCGCTGGGAATCAGCTTGATCTGCTTGCGGCCGAGCTTGATCTCGAACTCATCGCCGGGCTTGAGATCCAGCATGGCGGTGTAGGCCTTGCCCACCAGCAGGTTGCCATTGCCCTGCACGGTGGCTGTGTAGCTGAGCTTGCGGCCACCTTTTCCGGCACTACGCCTGCCACCATCGGTGCCAAGGCTGACACCTTTGGCGCCGAGCAGGGCTTCATAAAAAGCAGTGAAGTTGAGTCGCTCGGAGCCATCCTTTTTGGTGCTCACATAGCCGCACTCCCGCACTAGGTCTGACTTGGACACGTCGCCAAGCTCCTTGACTTTGGCGAGCAGTTCCGAACCGGTGAGCATGCTGATGAACCTATGGCCCAAAGATTTTAGCCCTCTCATCGCAAGCGGCCAGTGTCCAATGCTCTTGTTGATGGCTCAGATCAGGATGGCTTCTGTATCCCAAGCCGCATCATCATCCCCACTCCAGTTGGCTTCGGCGTCATCAATCACCTCACGCAGGCTCAATGTCAGCCAGCCAAGGCTGCAGGCGAGCAGATCGATACGGCGGCCGCAGTGGGTCCAGATCGGCAGTGGCTGCAGGGTGGGGCCGCAACCAACCACATCCCCATCGAAGGCGTCGTCGAAAGGGCTATCCACCGCAAGGATCTGATCGATCAGGTTGCCGTCCATGGTTCGCTCGTTTGACTTGAGCCAAGCCTCGGCCAGCTCAGCCGCAATCGCTAGCACCCTTGTGCGAACGACGATTGCGTCAGCTGATTGCATTCCCGTTGGGCGAGGTCCTGCACGAGAGGATCGCTGCGGCACAACAGCCACAAGCTGCAGTTTCCTGTTGCTGGCAGTGGAATCAGATCGTGGGTCTGGAAGGCGGCTATTTGATCGCGATCCAGCACCACCCCATCCAGCAGATCAAGCTCCAGGAGAGTGTTGCTGTGGTTCAAGCTGGCGGCCGGCAACGGCACCCACTCCGCCCACGGCCAACTCCTCATCAGCGATTCGATGGCGGGAGAGCCACCCAGCCGCAACACCCCGCAATCCAACCGGTGACGGTTCACGCCCTGCCGCAGCAGGCGCATCCAGTCGGCATCGCAGAAGCGCCGACCGGGCTGGCGGCCGCGCTGCTGCTGCAAACCCATCTCCTTGGCCAGGCGCCGATAGCGCCGGCTCACGCTGGGTTGCGACAGGTTCAACAGCTGTGCGGCAGCCACGGTGCTGCCAGTGAGCTCGAGCATGTCCACCAACACCAGATCCCTCAGCACGGCTGGGATTCGGTAAGGACGACGAGGAAGAACGGCGGACATCCAACAGCTGCAGCAGCCACACCAGTGTTCGGAGCCGGGGCCATGGTTGGTGGCTGACTCCTGCGAACGACCGCTGGTGATTCGCAGGAGCCCATGGCATGTGCCCCAGTCCCGCTGCAGGATGGATCGATGACCGGCACCCCCTTGCGCTGCCACCTGCTGATCGGCCCGCCCGGCAGTGGCAAAACCACCCTGGCGCACCAGTTGGCGCCCCTGCTGCAGGGGGCCGATGGCGGCCCGGGCCTGGTGCTCTCCACCGATTTGATCCGCGAGGAGCTGTTCGGCGATGCTGCCGTGCAGGGCCCCTGGGATGAGATCCGCACCGTGCTGCTGCAACGCCTGCAGACCGAGGTGGCGGCAGGCCGGCCGGTGATCATCGACGCCACCCACGCCCGCCGGCCCTGGCGGCTGCTCTACACCCAGCAGCTGCAATTGCCTCAGCCGGTCGAGTGGATCGGCTGGTGGCTCACCACACCCCTTGAGCAATGCAAGGCCTGGGCGTTGCGGCGTGATCGACCCGTGCCCGAGGCGGTGATCGAGGAGTTCCACGCCAGCCTCAACAACCGCTTCTTTCGGCCGGATCGGGCCGAGGGCTTTGCGGCGATCGTGACTCTCAACCCCGGCGGCGGAGAAGGCAGCGATGACGATCTGCGTGGGCGTTTAGCAGCCCTGGATGGCCGCATCCGCAATGCCCTCAACCGCCAGCGTGCTGTTACCCCCCAGCTGCACCGCTATTCACGCCTGCTGGATCTGGAGCGGCTGTTGTTTCTGCTCCGCCTGCTCACCAGTTTCAACGGCCTGGACGACAGCGATCCAGGCACGGCGGCCGAGCTGCTCAAGATCTGCAACCCACTGCCTCAGGGCGATGTGGCCGAACGCGCCGCTGCCTACCTCGGCAGCTGGAGCGAGGTGCACGGAGGCAACAGCGAGTGCTACGCCGATGCCACGGCCATCCGCGGCGACCTGGCCTGGCTGGAGGCCAATGGCTTCACGGGCCTCGACTGGCAGAGCGACCAGCCGATCGAGCTGGGCAGCGGCGGCCCCCCAGACGGGAGCAAAGTCAACGGCGGCCAGCCCGCCCTGGCGAGCCAGGAGGTGTTCCGGCGGGTGTTCACCCTGCTGCGCCACGTGCTCAAGTATCCATTCGATGCTCCAGAAGCCGCATCAGATCGGGAGCCATCGGAGCCGGAGACATCCGCCCCTGCTCCACCCAGGGCAAAGCGGGCCAAACGGGCCAACACGGAATTCGGCCCCTTCTACCGCCATCTGATCGACAACCTCCAGGAGATCGAGGGGAGCTACCGCCCCGACCAGGAAGCGGCTCTCCGCCATGACATCGAGCACGTTCTGACCCCCTACGGCTTCCTGCCCGCCGTGAAGGGCAAAGGTCGCCCCCACAGTCGCCGCCAGGGTTACGCGATCGGCACGGCGCTGCTGTCGGCCGATCAACTGCTGCAGGTGCACGCCCAGCTCAAGGCCTCTCAGGATCGCCTCAGTGATCAATCGCAGAAGCCTCTGCTGCTCACCCTTGAGGAGCGCCTCCAACGCGCTGGCATCCTCAGCGCTGATGGAACCCCCGACCGGCTGCGCCAGCCCCGGCGGGCCCTGGCGCACCGCTCATACACGGAAGAAAAGCCCGGCACTCTCTCCAGCCTGGAGCTGTCTCCCCGGGTGGAGCGGGCGATCCGCGACCGCCGCCGGGTGTGGTTGCGCCATACACCTGACGTGGTGGATGAAGAGCAGCGGAAACGAGGCGATGACGGCAGTTTCCGTGCCTGGCCCCTGCAGCTGATTTTTCACAACATCAGCTGGTATCTGGCCTTTGAAACCTCCCCGATCGGCGGCGACGGCCTCGGCCTGATCCGCGTGCTGCGCCTCGATCGGCTGGTGCTGACGAAAGAGGATGGCAACATCCGCCGCAACAGCGAGCAGGAGCACGCCCATGCCCTGGAGCGACTGGAGCGGCTGATGGACGTCTGCGGTGGCGTTTATTTCGGCGAGTCCATCGAGGACCAGCTGGCGGTGATGGCGCCTGCGCTGGGCCGCAGTGTCAAACCGCCATATCAGGTGCTGCGTTTTTCATGCACTGCCTGGGTGTTCAATCTGATCCGGGAAACACCACGGCGGTATCCGCTGGAGCACATCGCTTTCTCCAAGGCTATCCAGGGTGATGGCATCAAGGATCCGGGAACACGATGCATCCTCACCCCCAATCCTGCCGGTGACAGCCGTCCCTATCCCGTGGAATTCCGCCTACCCCATTGGACCGTTGCACACGACTGGGACCTGCACAACTGGCTGTTCCGCTGGGGCGCTGGCATCCGCATCGAGCAACCCATCGCCCTGCGAGAGAAACAGCTGCAGCAGGCACAAGAAGTGGTGGATCTGTATGGGCAGATGCCCTGATCCACCACCATCCACGCCTCAGCTCTAGAAGCAGTATTTGTTAAGCACGTAGAGCACCTCGTTTGGCTTGTCCTCCATCCAGAAGGCCTCTCGCTCGAGTGCTCTGAGGTTGCGACCGAATCGATCGACCTGCCTGAGATCACGCTCGCGAGATGCCGTTAGCACCATGGCGGAAGAGTTGATGCCAAAAGCGCTAATGGTTCGAAAGCCTCGCTTGCAGGCCTGAGCAACATGAACCGATTCATGCAGGATCGTTTCATTGATATGGCGCGCTGAATCCCCAAAACGAAGGATCCGGGATGTGCAGATTGTCAACTCACGCTTGTGGGTGTCGAAAAAACCATAGATATCCATTTTGTTGCAAACGGAGCCGTTCTCAACGATTCGCACCTTCTGCTGCACCAGCTGACGAACCTCCATCGCAACGGGGGTCAGATAGGCGACATAGTCCATAGTGTTGGCTGAACTCGACTGGATCAGGCCATCACAATCGAAACAGGCAGAATGCGTGAGGGGTGACGTGCGAACGACGCTCAATTGAGTCATTCAAACCTTCTCGCTCAGCAGCCCGAGATCGCCTCATCCAGCCCATCGATCACCGCCATCAGAAAGGGCAGATCCAGGGTGTCGATCGTGTCGCTGGGCTTGTGGTAATTCGGGTTCCGCATAAACGAGGTGTCGGTCACCATCATGGCGTTGTAGCCCGCATCCCAGAAGGGGCTGTGGTCGCTGAGGCGCACATCCGGCAGGGCACGGCCCTTGAAGGGCACAGGCAGCACCTTGGTTTTCACATGGGCTCCCATGCCAGCGCTGAGACCTGGCAGCAGGGCCGCAGCGCCGGTGTTGGCCACCAGGGCGATGAAGTCGCCGCGGTTGCCATACACGGCCTTCATGGCAGCCAGCGGGTAGCTCTGCTGCTCGGCGGTGTAGCCGAGCATCTCCAGGCTCAGCATCAGGTGCAGCCGCTGGCCCTGCTGACGCAGTTCAGCAGCCAGGGCCGAGCTGCCCACCATGCCCCACTCCTCCTGATCAAACGCCACCAACCAGATCGGCCGCCGTGGTGGCGTCATTGACCATCGGCGGGCCAGCTCCAGCAGCGCCGCCACGCCGGTGGCGTTGTCATCGGCGCCGGGAGAGCCCAATGGTCCGTCGTAGTGGGCGGCCACCAGCACCGGCGCCAGCTCGGTCCGCTGCCCAGGCAGTTTGAGGATCAGATTCACGCCCGCATCCGCTCCTTCCCCGAAGCGGTGCTGCTCCACCGAGCCATGCACCGCCAGCTGCTCGAGCAGATAGCTGCGCACCGTCATCAGGCCCAGTTCATCCCAGCGGGCATGGCGCGGACGCACCACCTGCTGGAGATCAGCGAGTAGCCGCTGCCGGAAGGTTTCCTGCTCTGACATCACGGGCACTGGCTGTTGCTGTGATCCTGAGGCGAGAAGAGTACTGATGGGGGAATTGACCTGCGATCGACGGCTGGTCGTTCGCAGCAGCACAGAAGCCATCCAGCTGCGTTGGATTGAGCCTGGAGGTCACAGCCATTGCCCCATGAAGTTGGCACGCGCCCCAGTCCCACTACTGATCGCCGCTTTGCTGGCCATGCCAGCTGGGGTCAATGGTCAGGTGGTCAGCGACTTCCCGGTCTGCACCAACTACCGCGAGCGCTATCAAGGCGGTGGCTACGACAACGATGGCAATTACGTGCCTGGCTTTGTCATGACCGAGCGCTTCAACATCGACTGCGGCACTGCAACCAATGGCGCTGGCTCCTACAGGCGCTACCAGGGCAATCCCCTCAACCCCAGCTGCAACCCAACACGCACGATCCTGGCGGGCACGCTGGGGGCGGGCATCGGTGCGGCCTTCAAGCGCTCAGCCAGGCGTTACACCGTGCCGATCGGCGCCGCTTTGTTCGGCCTGGCCTACAGCTGCTGAGCCTGGTGCGTGGTTTACGGCCCAAGGGCACCCACAGGCACCACCACGACCCCATCGGCACGGGGGTAGCCGTACCCCTTTCCGCAGATCACGGCCAGAAATGCGGGTGAGCCAGAGCGCTGGCTATCGATCTGCTCTGAGAAGCGCTTGAGGTTGGCGGCGGCCTGCTCCACCTGGCCCTCGCCGAGCTTGATCTCGATCGCGCCCCAGCGCCCATCTCGCAGCTGCACGATCGCATCCACCTCCACGCCGTAGTCATCGCGGTAGTGCAACACCTCCCCGTCTAGAGGTTGGCTGAGCACGCGCAAATCGCGGATCACCAGCGATTCGAACAACAGCCCGAACCACTCGAAATCGTGCAGCAATCGCTCCGGTGCAGCCCCGGTGGCGGCCAACGCCAGCGATGGGTCAACGAAATGACGCTTTGGGGCTTTGCGCAGTCGTGCTCTGGAGCGCAGATGGGGAGCCCAGGCGGGCTGATCTTCGATCACCATTAGCCGCTCCAACGCCTGCAGGTAGTCGGTCACGGTGCGCTCGTCCAGGGGGCCATCAGCACCACCTGCATCGGCGGCCAGCGTTGCGAGTTTCGCCTCAGTGGCGCAATGGCGGCCCAGGGAGCGCAACAGGGCCCCGACCCGCGCTGGATCACGGCGTCGATCATCCACCCGGCTGATGTCAACCTGCCGCACCTGCTCGAGATAATCGCGGGCGGCCCGGCTGGCGGCCTTCAGGGGCCGGCCCTGCTGCGCAGGCCAGCCGCCTCGGGCTATCAGCGCCGTGAGGTCCTGCACACTCATCCCTGGATCCGCAACGGCCTGCACCTCGCCAGCAAAGAGTTGCCACAATGACACAGCGCCATTTGACACTCCGGATTCGAACAGGCTCATGGGCCGCATGCGCAGGAACCCGAAGCGGCCGGCGCCGGTGTGGCGGCTGGCATCGTCTGCCGGCACCGCTGAGCCGGTGAGCAGAAACTGGCCGGGCTGATCCGAGGCATCGACGGCCCTGCGCACCTGATTCCAGAGCTCGGGTGCCACCTGCCACTCATCCAGCAGTCGCGGCCTTGCTCCTTCCAGCACCAGCCTCGGCTCCACCGCGAGGACCTGCCGCGCCGCTTGATCGATGTCGAGCAGCACGCTGGAGGCGGCTTGCTGCGAGGCCGTCATCGTCTTGCCGCAGGCCTTGGGCCCTTCGATCACCACCGCACCGGCAGATTCCAGGAGCTCCCGCAGCTCGCCATCCACGATCCGGGGGCTATAGGCCGGCACTCAGGGTCATCGATGCGGGAAACGCCGAAATCCTAATGCGGACATTGCAGAGCTTCTAATGGTGCTTTTGCTGGCGCAGTGATGCGGCTTTTGCTGACCCGGTGCTCGGTCTTGCTCTCTGGAAAAAAGCTCGTGATTCGCAGGAGCCTTGGCCCTCCCGCCCCATCCCACCACGAGGATCCGACCAACAGCGCGATCCGACCTTGCTCTTCTCCAACCCCGAGGCCCAAAGCCTGCTGGCCAACCGCCACCGCCGCACCCCCTGCGTGCTGCTGCTCGACAACTCCGGCTCGATGGCAGGCGAGAAGATCAGCCGCCTCAATGCCGGCGTTCGCACCTTCCGCGATGACATCCTGCGCAACCCGATGGCCGCCCAGAGCGTGGAGCTGTGCGTGATCAGCTTCGGGCCGGTGCAGGTGCAGAGCGAATTCACCCTGCTGCGCGAGATGCCGGCGCTGCACCTCAGCGCCGATGGCGTCACCCCGCTCAAGGAAGCGCTGGAACTGGCGATGCTCAAGGTCACCAAGCGCAAGCAGAGCTACCGCGACCACGGCATCAGCTACTACCGCCCCTGGATCTTCCTGCTCACCGATGGCGAGCCCACCGACAACAACGGTGGTTTCTCCACCAACTACCGCCAGTTGATCCAGCCCCTGGAGCTGGCGGCCCAGGAGCGCAAGTTCACCCTGTTCACCGTGGGTGTGGGGGTGAACGAGGAGGGGCGAGAGGTGCTCAACGCGCTCAGCCGGCCCTTCGGGGGGCGCTGCCTCGATCTCGACAACCTCAAGTTTGAGGAGATGTTCCTGTGGCTCTCGGGCAGCCTCAGCCGCGTCTCCCAGTCCAGCCCCGGCGAGCGGGTGCAGCTGGTGGATCCCGCAATCGGCGATGAGGTCTACGACGGCTGGGTGCTGTGAATTCCCTGCCCCCAGCCGCCCCACCCCGAGTGGTGGGCGCTCGCAAGCGCGGCGAGGGCCACGCCGCCCGTCAGGAGCCCTGCTGCGATGCGCTTTGGCTCCCGCCATCCAACCCACGGCTGGGTGGATTCGTGATCTGCGATGGGGCCGGCGGCACCCCAGCGGTGGCGCGCTCTGCCCAGCTCTCGGCCCGCGCCGGCTGGCAGGCACTGCTGCTGCTGCGCCGCCAGCTGGCTCGCCCGGCCCGCAGAGCCCACCACCAGAGCCAGGTGCATCTGCAGCACTGTTTTGTGCAGGCCTTCTGGCACGGCCGCCGGCCCGGACCGATCGCAGATCACACCCTGCTGGCCTGCCTGTGGGACCGGCAGCGGCTGCTGATCGCCCAGGTGGGCGACACCACCCTGTTGCTGCGCCGGCAGGGCCGCTGGCAACTGCCGCTGCCGCCGGCGCGGGGCGAATACGCCAACGAGACCACCTTCCTGCGGCCCACCACCCCGGCCAGCGCCGTAGGCCTGTGGTGGGCGCCAGCCCAGCAGATTGAGGCGGTGATCGGCTTCTCCGATGGTCTGGAGGCCGCGTTCCTGCAGGAGCAGCAGCCCAATGGCCCGCTGGCCGACCTGGTGCTCCAGGCGCACCGGCAGCACCTGGGCTGGCGGGGTTATCCAACCTGGCTGGCCAACTCCCTGGCCGATCCGGCCCTCGCTGCCCTCAGCGATGACGACCGCACCCTGGTGGTAGCGGCGCGATGAGCCAACGGGCGTTCATCACAGGCGATGGCCGCAGCGTGGTGTTGCCGGCTGGCCGCACCGGCCGCATCGGCGCCGGTGGCCAGGGCCAGGTGTATCTCACGCAGCTCGGCGGCCAGCCGATCGCCGTGAAGCTCTGCCGCCAGCTCGAGGAGGCGCGGCTGATCGCCTTGCAGCGCCTGGAGCCAACCTGCGGCACCATCGCCACCCTGCCCCAACAACGGATCTACCACTGCCGCGATGGTCAGCGCGGGGCACTGGCGGGCTACGCCATGCGCTACGTGGAGAGCAAGCGCAGCGTCTCAGCTGCGCGGCTCTTCAACTTCGAGGAGATCGCCGGCCTGCAGCGTTTCACCTGGAAGGACGCGGTGCTGGCGGCCCTGCGGCTGGCCGAATCGGTAGCGCAGCTGCATCGCTATGGGCTGGTGATCGGCGACCTCAATCCTGAGAACGTGCTGTTTGAACAGCAGGGCCAGGCGGCCGGCACCAGCACCTGGCGAGCGGTGATTCTCGATAGCGACAGCTTTCAGATCGCCAGCAGCGCTGAGCGCTTCCACTGCCCGGTCAGCCGGCCGCCCTACACCGCCCCGGAGCTGATCGGTGCCGACTTTGCGACCACCTGGCGCGATGCCAGCAGCGATGCCTACGCCCTGGCGGTGATCGTCTACCTGCTGCTGCTGCACGACCACCCTTACGACAACGCGCTGCTGCAGGCGGAGCCCGAGCTGGAGGTGACGGCCCGGATCCGCCGCGGGCTTTATCCCCATGCCGCCATGCCGGCAGCGGGCCTGCGGCCTGGGCCCTACCGGCCGGCACCAGCGGCGATCAGCGAGGCGATGGATGCCGCCTTCCGGCGCAGCTTCTGCTGTGAACCGGCTCTGCGGCCCACTGCTGCGGAGTGGATGCTGCTGCTGCGGGATCTGCACAGTCAGGTGGTGGCCTGCAGTCGCAATCCGCGGCACCAGCACGTGGCGGGCCGCGACTGCCTGTGGTGCGCGGTGGAGCAGCGCATCGGCACCCCGATCAGCCGTTACAGCCCTGCCCCAACCAGCGCCAAGCCGCTGGCCACGCAGCAGACACCAGAGCAATCGAGTCAGCCAGCCCCGGCAGACCCCCAGGGCAATGGGCTGGAGGCCCTGCGCGATCAGCTGCGGCTGGCGCGCGACCTGGTGGAACGCCGGGCTGTGCTGGTTGAGCAGCTGCTGCAGCTTGAGCCGGTGCTGGTTGAAATTGCGGAGCGTTGCAGCAGCCCGGAGCAGCTAGTGGATGAGCAGGCCGTACTGGAGCGGCTGAGCGGGCTGCGCAATCGCATCAGTCGCTGGCTGGGGCACCGCCAGAAGGTGGAAGCCCGCCAGCGGCTCGCCGATCAACTGCTTGAACTGGCCACCAGCAGCGCCGCGAGCACCCTGCAGCAAAGTCGAGAGCTGGAGCAACAGCGCCACCAACTGCTGAGCCGGCTGGCTGGCAGTTGCACAGCGCAGCTGGCTGCACGCCTGCCCCTGCAGGATCCCGAGCGCACCGCCACGGCCCTCTGGCGGCAGGCTGCCAACCACCGACAGCAGCGCTGGTTGCAGCAGCAGTTGGCACAGCAGCCGCTGCGCTCCTGGCGCATGGAGGGCTTTGGCGATGGGCGCATGGCGCTGCTGGAGCGCCATGGATTGGAGCGGGGCGACCAGCTGCTCGAGCGGATTGACCAGCTCACCAGCCTGGCTGGTATCGGCCGGGGCCTCCAGCAGCGTCTCCGTCAGCAGTTGGAGAACGAAATCCAGACCCTGCAGGCACACATGCCTGAGCACGTCGCATCGCCTCAGATCGCGTCTTCTCTGCCTGACCTGCTGGGGCCGGAGACGCTCGCATTGATCGACACGCAGCAATCGCTGATCGATGCGTTGCAGGCCGATGCAGGCGCCCTGGCGATCCGTTGCCGGGATCTCAACGCGCAGATCACCAGCAGCTACCAGCAGCGCGATGCGCTGCAGCAGTCCTTCAACAAGCTCTTCTGAGATCCGTCGTTCGCGCGAGAGTGATCAACCTGCCGATGGATTGCGCCGATGCTGTTGCCATCGCGATCGGAGGTGACATGAGCATGCCCAGTGATTCCGCCGGCCGGGGCCGTTACCGCTACCAGGGCGGCAAGCCGGTTGATCCCAATGCCGGTGTTCATCCGGAGATGGCCGCTGATCAGGCCGATGCGCCGGTTGGCGCTGGCATCCCCAGCACCCCACAGGAGTTGATCGCCATGCAGGAGAACAAGCCCGAGCGGCCGGAGAAGCCCGAGCGCCAGCAGAGCGCCAAGGTGAAGGAGGTGCTGGATCTGCTCGAGAAGCTGGACACCAGCGCTGCAGAAGATCAACAGATCGCACTGGCCCTGGTGCGCAAGCTGGAGACCTTCCACGACGAGGTGGTGGACGAGATGAAGGGCGACGCTGACGCCAAGCACACCCAGATTGTCAGCTGGGCTGTCGATGCGGACAGGCTCTACAGGTCCCGGATGTTGCTCGAGAGTGTGGATCTGGAGTGATGGGTCAGCTCTACGCCACGGCCGGCCTGCGCCATCTGGCCCAGCGGCGACGGCTGGGCTGGCTGGCTCAGCAATTGCCCCAGCCGCACGCCGATGGTGCCGGGCTGTTGCGGCGGCTGGCCGCCAGTGGCGATGGTCTGCCGTTGGAGACGCTTGGGGCAGCGAACGCGCAGGCACTGCTTCTGCGGAACTGGGCCACCGACTCGGCGCCGTCAGGGGGGCGCTCGGCGCTGCCGTTTGCGTTTGTGGAAGCGATCAACCTGGAGCTGAGCTACAGCTGCAACTTGGCCTGCAGCCATTGCCTGCAGGAGCCACTGCGGCCCAAGGGCGCGTCCACCTGGTTGGATGTCGCCACCGTTCGCCCACTGCTGGAGCAGGCCCAGGCCCTGCAGTTGCTGCGCCGCGGACTGAATCTCACCGGTGGTGAAGTGATCGCAACAGCCAGCCCCGTGCTGGAACTGTTGGCACTGGCGCAGCAGCTGAACATCCCCACCCGGATGAACACCAACGCCTGGTGGGGGCTGCAACAGCAGATCCGAGTCGGCGATCACTCCTTTGCCGATGACGCCGCCTTGGTGGGAGCGCTGCAGCAACGTGGCCTTGGCAGGCTGGCCCTCAGCCTGGATGATCGCTACCAGCAATATCCGCAGCTGCTGGAGCGGGTGATCCGGGTAGGCACCCTCTGCCAGCTCGCGGGCCAGGCCATCGAAGTTGTGGCGACCGACGCCGAGCCAACCCTCCTGAAGCGTGTGCAGCGCCAGCTGCCTGCGGCCTTGATCACGCCCATGGAACAGGTGGACATTGGGGCTGCCCAACCGGTGCAGCAACGCCCCATAAGACGCGGCAATGTGGCACGACTGGCGGCGTTGTCGCACTGCGCAACGGCAGGTTTTTACCGGCCCAGGTATCTGCATGTGACACCGGATGGGGGAGTCCGCAGCTGCCTCTATGCGCCAGGCGGTGGCTGGCTGGGCAACCTCCACCATCAGAGTTTGATCGAGATCTTGAACGCCGCCGCCGCCAACACCGTGGTCCAGCTCTTTGACAGTGGCGAACTGGAAGCGTTTGTGGCTGAGCACCTGACCCCTTGGCGCCACATCTACCGCGGTCTTGACCATGGCTGCACAGCAGCAGCCTTGATTGCGCGACTGGCAGAACGGCTGAGCATGCAGCAACAAAATGCGGACCGGCCTCTCCATCCAGAGCAGCTCGAGCTGCTGCACCGGCGCCTGGCCAAAGAAATGGGCCTTGAGGCTGCGATGAAGGCTTGATCAATCTGGTCTGAGGTGGGGCTACAGGCCCCTGCAATTAGCTGCCCGGGAGGCATTAAGCAACCCTTGAACTGTTTGGGGCTGCTTGGTGATGTCCTTGTTGGCCCGTGCGTCCTTGATGAATGTCCGAGCAAAGCCCTTGCCGACCTCACCATTGCGCTCAAGCTCGCAAACCGTGATTGCGATGCCTGCTCCGATCCCATACCAATACATATTGCGATCTCGAGCTGACAAGGACTGAGCCTGTCCTGGCAAGACAGCAACAAGCGCGCACCCAGCCAGGCACAGCAAGGATGCGTAAAACTCTTTCATCTCGTCAAAACCCATATTCGCTCAGGAAGACCAGGAACTCGTCTCGCTCAGAAACGCCGATGGCATCAACATTCTTGGCAGTGGCTTCGTCGTCATCATCACCGCGGAATCGAGCTCTGATCAGACGCGGAAAACATCCATGCCCGGACAGGAGATCTTCTAATGAACTGATCCATTCGATCTGCAGCAGTGACTTCAGGTTGTCGTTGAAAGCACTGATCGCTGCGGCGGAATCAGCCTCGAAGCGAAGTGCAATCTGACGCAGCTGATCGCGCAGCTCGATCCATTCGGCTTCCTCGTCAAATGTGGCAAAGCCAGCAGGGCTGAGATCGGTGACGAAGGACAGCACCGCAGAGAGCTCGTCGAACCACTGAAAGGCTCCGACTCCACCTCCGCAGGCGGGTGGGGCATCGCCCCAGGCGAACAGCCCCCAATTGAATTCGAGCGGATCGCGGGAGCTGCTCGTGGACATCGCTTCGTTAGCGAGATCCGTCAAAGCCTCGGGGTCCCAGTTCATCTGCAAGTTCCTTGAGGTGCTCAGCATGCCAGCTTCACTAGTTCCCATAACTGCTCTCGCGCGAACAACCGCCTATCGAGGGATGCAGAAATTGCATAAACAGCCGAATGAAGTCGTCGTTCGCGCCAGAGAGGCTGCGCCGATCGCTCTGGTCGGCGATGCTGAAAAGGTCTTGCACTCCCAGGCACGCCACATTTCATGCCGAACCGCCTGATCACCCCGTCCCAGCTCGCTTTGTTCAGCCGCAGCCCGGTGATCGGCGCCTGGTGGGAGGAGCTACACGCCCAGGGTTTGTTCAGGCAGCAGCGGCCAGCCACCACGCCGCTGGATGAGCTGCTGTTCAAACAGGGGCACAAACATGAGGAAGTCCTGCTGAAGCGATTGGAAGATGAAGGGAAGGACGTCTACCGCCAACAGCCATTGGACCCAGACGGTCCACCTCAAGAGCAGGACTACGCCAATACGCGTGCAGCCATGCAACAGGGACGGCAATACATCCATCAGGCGGCGCTGAAAAACAACGAAATCCGCGGCTGGGCCGACTTGCTGGAGCGAATCGAGCGACCTTCAAAGCTGGGCGATTGGAGCTACATCCCGATCGAATGCAAGCTCTCCAGTCACCCCAAGCCGATCTACCTGGTGCAGGCCTGCGCCTACTGCGAGCTGTTGGAGCTCATCCTCGGCGAGCGGCCCGAGCACTTCAAGCTTTACCTCGGAGGGCGTCGCTTCGAGCAGGGGGAGCATGGCTATCCCACGGCTCGCTTCTGGAGCTGGTACGAGCAGCTGCGCCAGCGCTACCGCGACTTCCGTGCTGCCTTTGATCCCAGCCAGGAACCAGATGATGCCCGGGGTGACCATGGGCTGTGGGAACCATTCATTGAGCAACGGCTCCAACAGAAGCGGGATCTGATCCTGGTCGCAGGTCTACGCGGTAGTCAGCGGGACAAGCTTAGGAACGCCGGCATTCACACCATCGAGCAGCTGGCCGCTCTGCCAGAGCAAGGCAGCGTGCCGGGAATGAACCACGACGTACTCAAACGCCTACGCGAGCAGGCTTGCATTCAACTTGAAACCCGAGAGAACGATGAACGGCCTGCATTCCGGGTGCGGCCCATTGACGAACAAGCGGGTGGCCTGGCTCTGCTGCCCGCTCCCGATGACGGTGACATCTGGTTCGACATGGAGGGCTACCCCGATCCGATCAAGGGCGAGAAGCTTGAATACCTCTTCGGTGCCTGCTATCGCGATCAAGCGGGTGACCTGCAGTTCAAGCCCTGGTGGGCACACACTATGGCGGACGAGAAGCAGGCCTTCGACAGCTTCATCCAGTGGGTTGAGCAACGCCGCCTGCAGCATCCCAACCTGCACGTTTATCACTACGCCAGCTACGAGAAAACGGCCCTCGGAAATTTGGCGGCCTTGCATCAAATCCATGAACCTTTGATGGACCAGTGGCGAGCTACGGGCGTGCTGGTGGATCTATACCCGATCGTGCGACGTGGTCTGCTGCTTGGGGCCGACAGCTATTCGATCAAGAAGGTGGAGCGCCTGTATCAGCCTCCCCGCGACGGCGATGTCGAAACCGCAGCGGATTCAGTGGTGCAGTACGCCGAATGGCTGCGCTCCGGTGAGCCCTCCATTGCCGGTGATCTTCCTCACGGCAGCCCGCGGCTACTGGCGATTGAACGTTACAATCGCGATGACTGCATCTCCACAGCCCGGCTACATGCTTTCCTGATTGAGAATCATCTACAACTTGGACTTGAGTTTCCATCATTTGATCGAAGAGATGGTGTTGCCGATGAATCTCAGCTAGAGGATGTGGTTGAGGAATCACCGCGAGCCAAGGCCAACCGAGAGGCGATTGAGGCACTGATGCGTGCCTCACAGATCCTGTTAGAGGAGTTACCCGTACAGCACCGCGACAAAACCTCTTCTATCCGTCCAGCCGACGAGAACAACAGGTTGCTTGCCCTCAGCGAAGCGGACGAGTCTGCTGGTCCACGGGGCATGAGCCTGCGCATCCAGCGGCTGTTAAGCCAGCTGCTGCCATTCCATCTGCGGGAGCGCAAAGTGGAGTGGTGGGACTTCTATGCGCGCTTGGAGCAGTCACCAGAGGAGCGCCTGGATGATCCCGAGGTGATCGTCGCTGCAAGGCTCGAGAGCGATGAGACCAGACAACTGCCGCGCAGCCGGCAGCGACTTCTGACTTACAGCTTCGCCTGCGATCAGCCGCTCAAGCTGAATGATGGCGCGGGCCTGTCGCTGTATCTCACTGAAGCGGAGATCCCACTCGCGGCAAAGCTGGACGAAGAGACTGGCACCGTGGTGCTGACGCTGCCCGACTCCATCCAACAGACGCGCCTGCAAAGCGGTCGCCCGGTGACGATTCCTGAGCAGACCGATTTAATTCTGTTTCCGCCCGATATCAGCCAACACCTCAGGCCCCACTTGGCAGTTCAGGCTCAGCGCTGGGTTGAGGGTAAGGACCTACCTGCAGCGATGCTGCATCTGCTGGAGCGGCGGCGGATGCCGGAGCTGGAGCCGATCAACGAGCGCACCCGCCACAATCCCGCCGGCACCGCTGCCGATCTGGCCGCCTTCTTTGCAGACGCCGATGGGGTGGCGCTGTCGCTGCAGGGTCCTCCGGGCACTGGCAAAACGACGGTCACCGCTGAGCTGATTGCCCGGCTGAGTGCCCAGGGGCAGCGCATCGCGGTGAGCTCCAACAGTCATCCAGCCATCAATCACCTGCTGAAGCAGTGCCAAAAGGCGGTGGATCGCCGTGGCGGCACAGCAATGGTGGTGAAGTGCACAGGAAGTTCAGCCCGACCAGACGACGAGAGTAACTTTGGCGGCACAGCCGTGAGCTGCGCTCTGCAGAAGCAACTGCGACCGGATATGGCCGTGGTGGGGGGAACCGCATATGTCTTCGCCAAACACGACGCCGACCCCTTCGATCTCTTGGTGATCGATGAAGCAGGCCAGGTGTCGCTGGCCAACCTGTTAGCAATGGCTCGCTGTGCCCGCAACATCCTGGTGGTGGGTGATCAGCAGCAACTCAGCCAGCCCACGCGCGCCGCTCATCCCGAGGACAGTGGCCTCAGCTGCCTTGACTACATGATGGCCGATCACGCTGTGGTGCCGGCAGACCGGGGCGTGTTCTTGGCTACCAGCTGGCGCATGCCACCAGCGCTCACCGCCGTGGTGTCGGAGCTGTTCTACGAGGAGCAGTTGCAGGCAACCTTCGCCAACGAGGCGAATCGAATCCTATGGAACGCCCAGCCGCAGGGTCTCATCTTCCAGCCAGTGGAACACAAGGGCAACAGCACAGGTAGCGACGAGGAAGTGGAGTACATCGCAAAGTTGGTGGACGAGCTACTCGGCAAGCCCTATCAGCGCTCTCAAATGCGCAACGGGAAGATGAGGACTGAAGACGACGACGTTCTTGGCCCCAGCGACATTCTAATTACCGCCCCCTACAACATTCAAGTGAATCGCCTCCAACGAATACTGGGAGATAGAGCCCGCGTCGGCACTGTCGATAAGTTTCAGGGGCAAGAGGCTCCGGTGGCGATCCATTCGCTGACGGCCAGCGATGCCGAATCCGCCCCCCGCGGCCTGGATTTCCTGCTGTCACCCAACCGTCTGAACGTGGCAATCAGCCGTGCCCAGTGTCTTTCGATCGTGGTGGGGTCACCAGAGCTCGCTACTGGCATCAGCACCAGCATTGCCAACGTGCAGCGACTCAATCGGCTATGTCGCCTGATGGCAGTAGGGCAGGGCGAGGAGCGTTGATCGATGACCAACACAATTGGACTGTTTGTGCACTATCGGCCTGTGGTGTTGGCTCTGCCGGCTGGGGGTTGCAAGGCCGTAGCCACCTACTTGGGCTATTCCACCCTGCAGGAGCTCCAGTCGGACTTGGCGGCGGCCAACCTGCTTTACCAACACCCTGAGCTTGGCAATGCCGTCACCAACTTACTGAGTGTTGAACCAGCCGAATCCACACTCGGCGGTGTTCTGCACCAGTCTCTGATGCGTATGGACACGATCACGCAACGGCCGCAGATCTTCCGCTGGAATCTCGATGCACAGATCGTGATAGAGCCGATCAGCCTCAAGTTGGAAGAGTCCGAAGGCGCTGAACTGCTGGTGCTGGACCTGCGAATGCGCTCTAAGGAAGCCCTACTGGCTGGGGCCCATTGCCCGACTGCCCTAATCAATAAGCTCAAGGAGCAGGGCAATCTCTGGTGGGCCTACGGCAAGGGCGAAGAAATGGATGGACGCGAGTACAACAGCATGGAGCCGGCGGAACAGGAAGCCTGGGCCCAGATCCTGAAGGAGATGGATCTGCCTGGCATCCAGCCCGTGGATCTAGTGAAGGCACTCGATGAGTTCGCAGATTGTGCCATTGACTTCCGCTACAGCGAGGCCTTCCTGCAGTCGATGGCAAGCAGCCTTTCTATGCCGCTGGAGTACCTCGAGGCCTGGCAGGCGGAAGGCGATGGGGTGATCGTGGACGTTGGCGACGACAAGGTTCAGGGGTTCTGTTGAGGCAAGAAACCAGAAGACAAAATGACACTGACAAATCAACTCATGCCACAACGTTTGCTTGAACTCCGCAAGCTTCTCAATGAAGCGGCCCATGCCTACTACGTGCTCGATGCTCCACAGATGGAGGACGCGGTCTATGACCGCCTCTATCGCGAACTGCTGGAGCTGGAGGAGCAATACCCGGAGCTGATCACAGCCGACAGCCCCAGCCAGCGGGTAGGCGGCGCCCCCAGTGATGGCTTCACCTCGGTGGAGCACCGCATCGCGATGCTCAGCCTCGACAACGCCTTCAACGACGAGGAGATCGAGCGCTGGCATCGCCGCCTGCTGCGAGAACTGGATCTGGAGGAAGGCACCGATCTCCCAATGGTGTGTGAGCTCAAGATCGACGGCAATGCCCTGGCGCTCAGCTACGAGAACGGCGTTCTCGTAAGGGCCGCAACTCGTGGCGATGGCGCCAGGGGAGAGGAGATCACCACCAATGTGCGCACGATTCAAACGGTGCCGCTGCGGCTGCAGTTCGAGAACCCACCCGAATGGGTGGAAGTGCGAGGGGAGGCCTTCATCCCCGACGACACCTTCGCGCGGATCAACAAGGAGCGAGAGGCCAACGAAGAGCCCCTGTTTGCCAATCCCCGCAATGCCTGCGCCGGCACCCTCAGGCAACTGGATTCCAAGGTGGTCGCCGCCCGGCGGCTGGATTTCTTCGCCTACACCCTGCACTTGCCTGATGGCACCGAGGCACCTGCCAGCCAGTGGCAGTCACTGCAATGGCTAAAGCAAGCTGGATTCCGGGTGAATCCCAATGCTCGGCTCTGCGCCGACCTGGCCGCCGTGCAGAGCTTTGCGAGCGAATGGGAGCAGCAACGCCATGGACTTCTCTATGCCACCGATGGCGTGGTGGTGAAGCTTGATGCGTTGGAGCTGCAGCAACGCGCCGGCTTCAATGCCAAGGCACCACGCTGGGCGGTGGCCTTCAAGTACGCCCCAGAAGAAGCACCCAGCCGCTTGCTGCGGGTGGTGGCCCAGGTGGGCCGCACGGGAGTGGTCACTCCCGTGGCGGAATTCGAAGCCGTGCCCCTGGCCGGCACCACCGTGAGCCGGGCCACGCTCCATAACGCCGACCGCATCGCCGAGCTTGACCTGCGCCAAGGCGACACGATCGTGGTGCGCAAAGCCGGCGAGATCATTCCCGAGGTGGTGCGGGTGCTGCCGGAGCTGCGACCTGCGGGAGCCGTAGCCGTGCAGCTGCCGGATCACTGCCCTGCTTGCAACTCCGAACTGGTGCGGGCCGTTGAAGAAGCCGCCACCCGCTGCATCAACAACTCCTGCCCGGCCCAGCTCAAGGGGGCGATCCGCCAGTGGGTGAGCCGGGCCGCCATGGATGTGGACGGCCTGGGCACCCGCACCATTGCCCTGCTGGCGGAACGCGGCCTGGTCAACACGTTGAGCGATCTCTACCGCCTCGAAGAAGCCACCCTGGCCTCGCTGGATGGAATGGGCAAACGCTCCGCTGCCAAGCTGGTGCAGGCCCTGGAGGCATCGCGCCAACAACCCTGGCATCGATTGCTGTTTGCTCTTGGCATCCGCAATATCGGCCCGGTAAACGCCAAAGTCCTGGCAGCAGCGTTCCCTTCCGCTGCAGCCTTGAGCCATGCCGCCTTGAAAGATCCCGATGCTCTGCTGGCCACCTATGGAATTGGGCCAGAGATCGCCGATGCCCTCAGCGAATGGTTCGGCAATGGCACCAACCAAATTCTGCTGCAGCAGTTGGAAGAGATGGGCTTCTGTCTGCAGGCTCCGGAGGCAATTGCTGGCGACGCGTCGGGCGATGGGGACAGCCCAAAACCCTTAGCGGGCAAAACGTTTGTACTGACAGGCACGCTTCCAACCATGAAGCGCGGTAAGGCTCAGGAGTTGATCGAAGCCGCAGGAGGCAAGGTCAGTGGTTCGGTGAGCAAAAAAACCAACTATGTGGTGGCGGGTAGCGATTCTGGCAGCAAACTCACTAAGGCAGAACAGCTAGGCGTGGCCACCTTGGATGAGCCGGGCCTGCTAAACCTTTTGAACCAATCACTGTAGGCACCAGAAGGCTAGCTGCCTAAACACACCCAAAACCCCACCACTTTGCTGATGTTGAAACTCATTAAAACTGCGGGGATCGGAGCCCTTGATCAAAGACCAAAACCGACCAACAAAAATCTAGTCATAAATAGACATGATTAAATCTATAGCCTCTCAGGATCTAGCTCAATATCTTGCCGCTATGAGAATTCCCTCACTCAACAGCAGGCTCTACAGGGAAGCTGAAGCTCCAAGCGCAGCGCCTAATCACCTACGGGAGCTTTGCCCAGATAAAGAAACCAATCGTTCTGTAACTTGCAAATACCACTCATGAAAGAGTACTAATAAGCTTTATGGAGGCATACTACTCCGCCAAGGGAATTACTCTTTACCATGGCAGATACGAGAAAATACTGTCATCTCTGCGCTTCGATGCGATTGTAACCGACCCACCCTATCCGGGTCATTTTGAAGCTGAATACAAGTATTATGACGGAATCTTAAAGCCGCTTGCAGCAATAGAGTGCCCGCAAGCAATTTTCTGGACCCCCTCAGCCGTCTTCCCGCTCGACTGGCAGGGGCTTCATGTCTGGGATAAGGCAACAGGAAGTAATACGCAATTTGAGCTAATCTATTTCCGCGGAAAGAGGTCGGGCTATAAGGTTCATAGATTTATGTCTCCACATAATCCGCTCAGGGCTAAGATATGCGGGGATATGTGGACTCCTCATCCAAGTCAGAAGCCGGTTCAACTCATGCAACAGCTGGTTGATGTGATGAGGGACGCCAGAGTTGTCTGCGATCCATTCTCTGGCAGTGGCTCGACCCTGGTGGCGTGCAAAGCCATGGGCAAGAAAGCGATTGGGATTGAGATGAATAAACTCCATTGCGATCTGATAATTGAAAGACTTGAAGAATGCGCTTGATTGCTTATCAAGGAAGGTGAAATAGTGCTCGATCGATGCCTGCAGGAGTTATGACTATGCTTTCTCCATGGCCGGCATGAGGATTCAGGACTTGGAGGTGATTAGCTATCTTGCATTATCACCTTGCGAAAGCATATATGTCCTTGCAGCAATCAAAGAAGTTGAGAGCACAAAGAACTCTTCATGCCTTCATCAGCGCTTTAGCCAGGCATGTTTTGCGGCCAGTTTTTCGGAGGTTTCTGCCGATATCATTCGCACGTAAGCGAGATGGCCACGTGCGACAGATTCTGCGTCTTTGCCGATTTCTGCTGACACCACCTCTAGACCCTGAGAGCTGCACCGGTGCAGGAAGGCTCGCACACGCCGCAGATCCTTGCGGGTCAACCCCACATCGTGATTCACCAGTAGTCCGGTAACGGTTTGGCGGTTGGGTGCCCGCATCACACGGGTTTTTTGTTCATTCACTACGAACCCTTCATCGCGGATGACTGCGCTGATGCCGCGGATCAGTCGATGAGGTGAGCCCGTCTCCTGGTTGGTGGAGAACACGAGATCATCGGCATAGCGTGTGTACACCCATCCAGATTTATTGGTATAGCCCTGGATGCGGCGATCCAGACTGCGGCTCACCAAGTTGGCCAGCGACGGTGAAGTGCAGGCCCCCTGCGGCAGTGCCCTCTCCCCCACTGGCACCACATGGCTTTGATCGTCGAGGCTCAGCAGCACCCGTGGACTATCCGTGCAGAGCAGGGACAGCACCGTGGCCACTCCTGGGTTATAGCCGAATGACTCAAAAAGCCCGCGCACCCTGGCAAAGGTTATGGTTGGAAAGAAATCCTTCAGGTCAAGGCGCACAACAAACCGCATTCCCGCATGCAGACGTGCGTTGTCGACGATCGACACTCCGCGCCGGTAGGCCATGGCGGCTGGATGCAGCGGTTGGTTATGCAGGATGGTGCTTTGCACCCATTGCTGCGCATGCTGCAGATATGGCCTGGGCCTGGAGATCAGCCGGTTGCCACCAGATCGCTTGGGAATGGTGAAGCGAATGTAGTGATCCACATGGCTGTCGCCTCGCTCGTACACCAGCCATTGCAGCTGTTGAGGTTCAAGGCTCAGGGCAGATGCGATGTCGCTGAAGCTGTGCAGCTGGGGCAGACCCAGCTGGTTAAGCATGTCGTCGTTGCCGCCGTTGTAGTGGAGTCGGTTAGAAACCCCGCGACCAAGAAACGTGGGTTCTTCCCGGCGCTGGCGAAGGATTGCCTCCTCTCGCACCAGTCGCTCAGCCTCCTTCCGGGCTCGCCGCTGATTTCTTTGCTCCTTCACTCGCGCGATGCGCCGGCTGCGGATGGCGGCTAGTGCTGCCTCAACCGTGCCGAGAGATTTGATTTCGAGGGATGTTGCGGTCAGTTCAGTAGTGGCTTCGGCCAACTCAGCGAGGGCACTCTGATAGGTCTTAATGCTCAGGCCGTTGGTGCTGAGGTGCTTCTGGAGATCGTCGGCTTCAAGATAGCCGAGGCGCACCATCTCTTCGACTTCAAATGCATTTTTGCCTACCTCTTCAATCCGCTTGCGCCAGCGGGGATCAAGAACTCCATCAGTGTTCGCCATCGTCAGAGCCCCCCCGCCAGGCTGAGGGCAACGATGTGGCGACAGGGTCCTTGGCGTAGCTTGTTGCGCCGGAAATGGGAGCAGTCGCATTCGGCATAGTTGATCCGCCCATCCACATCCCGGCGGAGCATCGGGGAACTGGTTTCTACATTTGCCACAAGTTGTCTCCCCTCCGCCGTAATCGTGTCTTCTTGCACTTGGACGGCACCTTTCCGGAACAACTGCACGCCCATCCGCTCCTCTAGCCCTGCCGTCTCATCTCTGTTGAGCTTGAGAGTTGGGAAAAGCGCTCTCCAGCGGTAGAGATTGCGCCCCGGTTCGAACATGGCCATGCCGGCTAGGCAGAGTCCCTGAAGAAGGCCACGGGCTTCTCCGGGGCTGCAGTTCAGGGTCTTGGCGAGATCTTCAACCGATAGGGAATGCTGCCTTTGAAGCAGTTCGGCAGCCTGGTGAATGGCTGCCTTATCGCTGCCGCAGGCTGGGGTGAAAGCCGAAAACCGAGCTCTGCCGGCCCAATCCTGGGCGGTCCAACCGGACAGCCCGATCGTGAGGCTGATGCCTTCCATCTCAATACTCCAGAAGGAGGGCAAGCCGGAATCCACCAGTCGCACGGTGAGTTCGGGCGCCAGTGACAGCAGCTCGCGCAGCACCCGGAGGCGACGGCGCCCCCAGACCTTGATAAATCGTGCTTCGCTGCCGCTGTAGGGCTGTGACCCGATCACGTATTGATCCCCCCAAGGCTCCACCAGCACCCTGGCCGGCTGGCCGGGCTGGAGTTCAAACACCAAGGCTCTGGGGCCCTGGCGTTCCCGTTGGGCATCCAGTCGCGCGAGCACATCGGCGAACGCGGATGCCTGCAGCTGCAGCTCCACCGGGGCCAGCGAAAGAGCTGCCTGCACTTCCACCAGGCCTCGAACCCAGGATTCAGGCAGCTCGATTTTCTTCTCCACCGTGGATGAGACGCCGGTGTCGAGGCTTACCGCATCAGCACCTACGCGCAGATGCAGGGGGCGGTAGCTGCGGGTGCGCGCCAGTTCCCTTTCCAGGCCCGTGCCGAAGTCAATGTTGGTGGTGCCAAGTACCGGCTTGTGTTCGCCGCGTGTTGCTACGTGGGGCAGGGTGACTCGGGCGTAGGTGGATTCATCAAGAGAAAATGCCTCGAAGAAGGTGGCATCGGGCTGCACGCTCACGATCGGATCGAGCACGATCCAGGCCTCGCGGTTATGGGTATGAAGCCAATCCCAGAAACGACGCCGGGCCTTAGCCTTACTCATCCTGGCCTCGTAGACGGAAATGGCTTTTGTATAGGGCCTGAGGTGCTCCTGCAGTGCGTCACGCCTTTTTTCAATCATTTTCCTTCTATCCAGCAGGGCTAGAACGCGTCGGGCATTGGCCACCATCTCGCTATCCAGCTCCTTCAGGTACTGACCGTGCACCCACGCCTGATAAGCGGAGTGATCCTTCGCCACTGCCGTGTCACGCATGCGCACCACCCGTCCAAGGGCCAGCATCAGCCGGGCAAAGGCCTGGCCCGGTAGTACCTCCACATTCAGGTAAACAGGAGCCTGAGATAGGTCTGCACCGAAGGTCACGGAGCTGGTGGCTGGGCTCACCGCCGTCTGAGATGCGGTGTAGCGGCCGATGTAGGTGAGCATCAGCTCATCCCTCCTGTGTTGTCTGCCGTGGTGACCGTGCGAACGGCCACACCATCAAATGGAACTCCTCCTAACGTCAGTTCCGCAATGCGGCGCAGGGCCCATTCGCGATCGCGGCTATTGGCTCCGCGAGCTAGATCCAGGAGCGCCGCCCGCCGCTCAGGTGCCAGCAGCTGCTCACTGCTAAGCCGAATCTGCACCTGCTCCTTGGCGCGGCGGTTGGTGCGCCTGCTCACAAGCATTCGTCGATCAAAGGCAGCGAGGCCATCCCCATCAGGCCAGCTGCGCAGCATGGATTCCGCCGCTACACGGGCCTGCACCACCGGATCATCCGACTGGCTTAACGCTGGCCATAGCCGATCATGCTCAATCCTCTCTGTATGGGAGGCGATCAATTCAATGCCTAGATCCCGAACCATCGGCACGATGCTGTCGACGCAGGCCAAAACGGCATCGGTGAAAACCGAGGGTGATTCCAACCCGTTGAGATAGAGGCGAATCGTTGCGAGTGGCTGGGGAAGTCCAAGCTCAGCCAGGCGAAGCCAGCACATTCCTAGAGCGTTGAAGCGTCTCAGTTGTTCCAGGCAATCCCGCTGCAGAGCGGGCTCCCCCAGTGCCACGGCCGCCACCGCGAAGGACGGATCTGACTTGATGCGGTCGCGCTCACGCACGTAGCGCAGCAAGAAATGTTGCTGCCATGGACTTGCCACCGACAGATCATCCGCTTGGAGTATGTCTCCGACGGCCATGGCCAGAGCCGACTCTTCCTCGAGCATGGTTTTCAGCACTGTCGAGTCGCCTTGTTCCTCGGCTGAGAGGGCGTGCCAGATGGCCCGAAGACAGGGGGGGGAATGCAGCATCAAGCGTGCAAGTTTGGCGGAGTTGAGTTGCCAGGTATCACCGCGGAGCAGATCAACCACTCTGGCGGTGATGTCTGAGCTGCGGGCTAGTAGTTCCCCAAGGAGTTCAATCCGTCGCTCCTGCCAGTTCTGAGGGGTGAACGCCTCTGGAGCTTCGTTGTCCTTGAGCCAGCACCAGATGGCATCGAGGAGATCGTTATTGTTTCTGCAGCGATCAAGAAGCTTCCATCCCAATGTTGTCGCCCGTGATGCGGGCATCACCATGGCTTGGAGAATGAGCTGGTGGAGCTGGTTCTCATCCAGTTTCGCTGTCAGCAGGATGGTCTCCAGCGCAGTGAGGTTGCCTGGGACAACAGCTGTTTGGCCTGCTAGTTGGTTATAAAGATCAAGCAGTTCACAGCCGTCCAACTGCTTCAGATGGGTTGTCAAGAGTTCACTGTGTTCGGCAAAACACAGGGAGCAAGCCAGGGTTAGCAGGGCAGCGGCTGTGGCGCGTGAATTGGTATAGCGAAGGTATTTTGGCTGAGCCGTGAGTGCGTTGACATAGAATTCAGCAAGTAACTTAATGCGATCTGTATCCGTAGTCTGCAGGTGCGGACTGCTCTCCATGGACGCCAACAGACCTGCCGCAGCAGTCAAAGTTCTAGGTAATGGAGCATTGCTCTGCACCTCGAATATCTGAATTAGCAGAGCTATTTCAGCGAGGGTAAGAAACATCCGCCAATGCTCAGCGCTGAGGGACTTCCACTGAGAGGGCCGTCGGAGAATGATTGTGCAGCCCCAAGCCACGAGGCGTGAATCTGAACTGCGGAGAGCTAGGAGTAACTGATTGACCCTTGGACTAGGAAGAGTCTCTCCAGCCTCCAACAGGACCTGAGAAGCGAACGTAAACGTTTCGACCGAGACCGTGATCTGAGGCAACAGATTCCGCAGCAGGTCACGATGGCTGTCCCAAGTTGCTGGATAAGCATCGCCGCGAGACGATTGGTCAAGGGGAAGGGCCACACATCGCCCGGACTTATTCAGCACCGTCTGATCTCCGCCCAGCACATAGGCAGGCAGGTAGCTGTAAGTTCCCAGTGTGGTGTCCCAGTACTGCAGCAAGCTGGTGGCAATGGACGTGTAGAGAGCTGGATCACTGCGTCCGATCTTCGCCAGCTGGCGCCGCATGCGTCTGGCCATGTACAGCACGGTGCTTTCGCTGGGAATGTCTGTGAAGGCCACCATCCAGTCCAAATCCTCTACCTCTGCAGAGGAGGCAGTGTTTTCTGAGGGCTCGGACAGCCGCGCCAGAGCTATGCCGAAAGCCTTGGGCATCAGCCCCGGATCAAGCTGTTTCAGTGCAGTCTTGAACGGCCCCCAATAACCGAATTGCAAGGGAGCCTCGGTTAGCAGTAGCCGCAGCACATCAAGGTCTGCAGGACTGAGCTGAGACTTGTTCGCAACCTTCGCAGCGAGATTCTGAGCTGAGGCCATACCCAGAACACCAGACCAGGCATCCTGTGACTCGCCATCCACGAAATCGGTGAGCCTGACCTTTTTTAGATGCTTCCTCAGTTCCCGCCGAAGACCATCAGCAGTGTCGGTATCCAGTTGGCTGAGGAGGTACGTTTCCACAACTTCCTGCATATGCTCAGGCAGCTGATTTTTACTATGCCTGACCTTGATCAGCGCATCCAAGGAGTCAGCATCGTCTTTTTGGGGACCCCAATAAGTAAGGAGCGGAGATTGGTCGCGCCATCGTCCTTGTACCCACGTGCCGAGTGGATCGCGGCCATAGCTCGATGCAGAGCCAACACGGATCAAAACCCTGATGTCATCACCCCAGCCACGAATCAGCAGGGAAATTGCCAGCTCATTGGTACAAAAACGTGCCGCAAGCCGAATGCGAGTGGGGGATATCTCCGGCATTCAGCTGAAGCAAAAAGGGGGGCGCAGATCTTCCTACTATCCAGCTGAGATCGGTGTCGATCGCTGTAGGCGGCGGCGGGCCAAAACGCCCGGAGCGCAAAGTGACTGCTTGCAGTCGATTCAGCGAAGCGCTTCGGGCATTTTGGCCCGTTGCCGCTGAATGACATCGGCAGCCGATGGTGGATGAGGGACGTGAACGCTACCTCGGCGAAGCACCGAGGCGAATTGCTAGGAAGATCGTACGCCTAAGTTTATTATTGAGCAAAATCTTCCCGGTGTCAAGGCCATTGCATGACTATGCATCTATTGCATGGTCATGCAATGAGCTGTGAAGGTGCTGCCCAGGTCTTACGAAGTAGATTCTGAATTCGCGCTGGAGTGGTCGAATCCTCTTTCATGGCAAGGAGGATTGGAATTGTGGCGTTGACATTGGAGGCAACAGCATCACGGAGGTATAGCAATTTACTCATCGCCAGAGCCTGTAGAACCTCTTGCGATGCCGGTTGTTGCTGGAGTCTTTCGATAATCTCTAGATCATCCAAATTCATCCACTCTTTCGGGAGCAGTTTCCGAATCATGGATTCCTTCGCGATCTTTTTCACTTCATTGTCTTCATCCTCGCTCAATGTGCGAAGTAATTCAACCGGCGTTGCCAGGGATGATGCAACTGCTTTCCGTATGTCTTGAGTTGTAGACAAAGCAAGTGCTTCAAGTACATACTCTGTTGCCTTCCCATTGTTTATCCTGTTAATCTTTTGGCTCGTATCAAGCGACTGCCATTCACTGGGAAGCCTGCGAAGCAGTAGGGCTTCGCGTGCAGCTGAGGCTACATCGGAATCACTATCTCTTGCTAGTTCTTTCAGTAGCTTATCCGAAGCCTTGGAGTTGCTAGCTACTGCTTGTCGGACGCGCCAGTTAGACGAACCTGACAACACGTCTAGGACTTCTAGCGTTGCACTGTCTTTGGATAGTTTCGTCGAGCGCTCATTATCGTCGAGGTAGCGCCACTCAGATGGCAAGTTTCGGTCTATCACTGCTTGACGGACATCGGAATCGTTGTCACGCGCTAGTTTTTTGATCAGTAAAGATGGTGTTCCTTCGTGCCTTGCGACTGCTTGTCGGACCCGCCAGTTAGATGAGCCTGCCAAAACGTCTAGGACTTCTGGCGTTGCAACCTCTTTGGATAGTTTCGTGGAGCGCTGATTGTCATCAAGGTAGCGCCACTCGGATGGCAAGCATCGATCTATCACTGCTTGACGGACATCGGAATCGGTGTCACGCGCTAGTTTTTTGATTAGTGAAGGTGGTGTTCCTTCGTGCCTTGCTACTGCTTGCCTAATCTTCCAATTAATTGACGTCGCCAATGCTGCTAGTACTTCACCAGTAACTATGTTCTGGCTCTTGAGGCGTCGTATGCGTTCAGTATCTCCAAGCTGGCGCCAATCTTCTGGCAGGCAAAGATTCAATAGTCTTTCTCGTGCGCTCGTTGAAACGTCATCATCTTTGTCTTTGGCTAGCTTTTTAAGAAGCTCTCTATTGGCGCCGGCATTATTTGCAACATGTTGGCGTATTACCCAATTCTCTGAACAGGACAGAATCTTTAGGATGTAACACGGTGCGTTTTCTGTTTTGAGCCTCTGAATGCGTTCGTCTTCATCAAGGTTCCGCCACTCTTGTGGTAGATGTCGATCTGAGACTGCCTGGCGAACATCCCAGTCCTCGTCATTTGCCAGCAGTGCGATTATAGAATCCGGCGTATTTTCATGGCATGCCACAGCCTGTCGGATACGAAAACTGCGAGAATGTTTTAGGATTTCTAAAATCTTGCAATCTGTGATATTACTATTTAATTTGTCAATACAGTCCTGCTCGTTCAGTTGCCGCCAGTCATCAGGCAGCTTCTGCCTAAAATCGATTCGCTTGAGGCTTTCTAATGCAGCTCTACGAACGTAATTGTTGCCATCTTTAGCGAGGTGCTGGAGCGTTAGGGCATCCGTGTCCCCTGATTCAGCCAGAACTCGCTTCTCGATGGTCGTCAAGATCTTCAGATTCATCGCTGTACAAAATTAATGGTACAATAATACTTCAGTTTGCAGGCATGTGCAATTCCCTTTCGCAAGTGTAATCCTTGCCGGCTTCGCTGGCCACCTCGTGCCGCGCCCCTCTGATGTTTGCCACTTTTTGGTGCATACTCATTACGCCAGTCCCGGCTATTCAGCAGCAAGCTTCTATCATTTAGAATCTTATATTTCACTGAAGCGCCTGAGGCGGCTTATGACACATACGGCAATGACTTCTGTCCCTCCATGTTCACGCTCTGGGCATACATTTATGCGCTTAGCGCATATTTAGAAAGCTGGCTGGTCCTTCGCGCAAGCTTTGCACCACCTTGACTCTGCACATGTAACAGTTCTGAGATCTAGCCCACCCATTCATGCGCTTCCTCCACACCGCCGACTGGCAGCTGGGCAAGCCCTATGCCCGCGTCACAGACCCCGATAAACGTGCCCAGCTGCGCCGTGAACGGCTCAGTGCCATCGGCCGGCTTGGTGTGGTGGCGCAGCAACAGGGTGCCGCCTTTATTGCCGTCGCCGGGGATTTGTTTGATACCCATCAGCCAACCAAGGCAGACGTCTCCGCTGCCTGCAGCGCTATTGGTGCGGTGGGGCTGCCTGTGCTGGTCATCCCGGGCAACCACGACCACGGCGGGGCCGGCAGCTGTTGGCAGGAGAGCTACTTCCTTAAGGAAGTGCAGCAATTGGCCCCCAACCTCACAGTGTTCCTCGAGCGCCAGCCGTTCGAGCTCGCCCGCCTTGGCCTTCCTGGGGGCGTGGTGTTGCCCTGTCCGCTGCTGCGCAAAGCCGAGCCGGTGGATCCCACCGCCTGGCTGCGCCAGCTCGACTTCTCGCCCTGGAGCGACCAGCCCAGGATCGTTCTGGCCCATGGATCAGTGCATGGCTTTGGCGGTGAGGACACCGGCGACACGGACGACGAAAACCCACCGGTCCCTACCAACCGGATTGACCTCTCGGCGCTGCCGCCAGGCGAGATCGACTACGTCGCCCTTGGCGACTGGCATGGCCTCAAGCAGGTCAGCAGCCGGGCCTGGTACTCCGGCTGCCATGAGATGGACCGCTTCCCGCGGGCGACCGATTACCGCTCTGGCCAGGTGCTGGTGGTCGACGCAAACCGCGGTCTGCAGCCTGAAGTGTTCGACATCCGCACCGGTGCGATTGGCTGGCATCAGCTCCAGCACCGCTTCAACAGCGACGCTGACCTGGATCGCCTTGAGCAGATCCTCCGCGATCTGATCGGTCCCCGCAGTCAGGAGGATCTGCTGCTTCTTGAGCTGGACGGCAGCCTCAGCCTCGCCGCTGCGTCACGCCTGCAGGATCTGCTGCAGCGCTTCGAGGCCCGGCTGCTGCGCCTCAAGCTGCGCGATCGCACCAGCGTCGCCCCGGATGGTGCTGAACTGCGCCTCCTCACCGAGCGAGCCGGTGATCCGCTGGTAGCTCGTGTGGCCCAGCGGCTGCAGCAGCAGCTGGAGCTGGGAGAAGAGGAAGGCGAGCTGGCCCGGATGGCCCTGCGAGAACTACACCGCGCCTGTGTCAGCAACTGAGCGAACCCCAAAACCAACGCACCTCCTGATTCCACGACCCCCCAGCTCTCCGCTATGCGCCTCCTCTCTGCTCGCGTTCGTGATTACCGCCGGCATCGCGACCTGCCCATCAGCTTCGATCCACGCTTCACGGTGATCGCCGGGCCCAATCAATCCGGCAAGAGCACCCTGGCTGAGGCGCTGCACCGGGCCCTGTTCCTGCCGGTGAAGACCGGCGGCGAACTGCTGAAGGGCATGCAGTCGGATCCGTTTCTGGCTGAACCGGAAGTGGAGATCAGCTTTGAGGCGGCCGGTGAACGCTGGGAGCTGCGCAAGCGGTTCGCGGGCGCGCGGGGTAGTGCCAGCCTGCGCGACAGCGCTGGCCGCAGCCTGCAGGGGGAAGACGCTGAGGAGCGGCTATCAGAACTGATCGGCACCGCTGCCGTGGCCCGCAACCGTGGTGCCGCTGATCAGCTCAAGGAGCGCTGGGGCCATCTGTGGGTGTGGCAGGGATCAGCCAGCAGCAATCCGCTTGGTCTTAACGCTGCTAGCTATGACCACGATCGCCTGGTGGAACGCCTCCAGGCTGGCGCAGATCTGGGCGTGCAGTCTCCACTGGACCTAGCCGTGCTGGAGGACATCCAGACCCGTTGGGCCACCGTGTACACCCCCGGAGGTGCTAACCGGGCCCCGCAGGTGAAGACGGGCTCCCCTCTGTACAACGCGCGTAAGGCGGCGATCGACGCCCAGGACGATCTGGAGGCCATCGGTGATCAGATCGACCAACAAGCGGCAGCAGAGCAAGCCTTTCAGGAGGCGGTAGCCCAGCTGCAGCGCGTGTGCCAGGCGCTGCCGCCTCTCCAGGTGCAGCGCGGGGAACTGGACCAGAAGCTGAAACGCAGCCAGGAGCTGGAGGCGGCGATCGCCGCGGAGAAGCCTCAGTTGCAGGCGGCCCAGAAGGAACGCGACGACCTCGACAAAGACCGCACGCAGCTGGAGGAGCTGCAAAAGCAAGTGTCCACTCTGGAGGCCGCCAAGGCCCCGGATCAGGAGGCGCTTGAGGCGCTCAAGCATCGCCTGTCTGAGCTGGAGACTGCCCGCGTACATGCCCAGGAGCAGCTGGAAGTCCAGCAACAAACTGTGGCCAAGACCATCCGCGAGGCCACGGCGATCGAAACCCTGCAGAAAGGCCTGGGCCAACTGCAGGAACAACAGCGGCTGGAGCAGCAACTGGCTGCGCTGGCCACCAATCAAGCCCGTTGCGATGAACTCCAGGCAGAAATCGCCCTCCTGCCTGCGCTAACTGCAGCGGATGTGGAGACGCTGCGCCGGCTTGAGACGGCAAGGCGCGATGCCCGGGTTCGCGCGGAAGCACTCTCAGCCGGCATCGAGGTGATCCGTGCCGGACGCCCTGTGCGGGTGGATGGACTTGAGCTGGCCGCAGGAAGCCGTCAGCTGTTGTCGGAGCCGGCGACAGTGCAGGTGGGAGACGATGTGGAACTGCGGCTCACGCCTGGGGATGGCTCCAGTGCTGCGGAAGCAGCAACCGTGCTTGCAGAAGCGGAGGGCAAGTTCCAAACAGAACTCCAGCAATGGAAGCTGACGACGGTGGACGAAGCTGCCACGGCCGAGCGGCGGCGCAGTGATCTACTGGCGGAGCAGCAGCGCCTGATCGAACAACGCGGCGGAGCGGATACCGAAGCCCTGCGCCTCCGGCTGAATGCGTTGATTCAGGGAGCGGATGCTCAGGTTTCGCTCGACGCTGCCGATGCAGCTCTGCAAGGGGAAGCCCTTGAGAGCCGTCTGCGTGCCTTGGAGCAGCAGCTGAGCGAGGCTCGCCAGCAACGCGATGGGGCCACCAAGACGGAACAGCAGCACCAGGCGCTGGTGAAGCAATCCAGTGCTGACCTAGATGCCCAGACCAAGCTGATTGCAACGGCGGAAGCCGGCCTGCGTGAGCGTGAGAACCAGTCACTGGAAGCGAGCACGCGCATTCATGCCCTGCAGGAGCGACACGGCTCTCTTGAGGCTCTGACGGTCGCACTCGCTCAGGCCCGCGAACGCTGCAGGGAACTCCAGAGCAAGCTGGAGGGGCTGGAGAGCGAGCTGGCGGAGCTGGGCGCTGAAAGCCTCAAAGCCAGGGCTGCAGAGCTTGATAAAGAGATCAGCACGCTTGAGAGCCAAGAGCGGGAAGCGACAGAAGCACGCATCCGTGCCGAAAGCCGTCTGCACGGCGATGGAAAGGTTGATCTCCAAGCTGAGCTCGAGCAGAAGCAGGCCGAGCTGGAGTCACGCCTGGAGGAGCAGGAACGGCTGGAGAAGGAGGCGGGGATGCTGACGCTGCTGCGGCGTCTGTTGGAGGAGGAGCAGAACGCAATGGCCACGCAATACACCGCACCGCTCACTGAGCGGATCGGCCGTTATCTCGCCCAGGTGTTCCCCGAGGCCCCGCAGACCAGCCTCAGCTACGACGCCAGAAACGGCTTCCAGGAACTGCAGTGGCGCCGCGGCAACGAAGCGGCCTTTGGCTTTGATGTGCTCAGTACCGGCGCTCGCGAACAGTTCGCCGCTGCCCTGCGGGTCACCATGGCAGAAGTGCTGGCGGAGGCCTACGACGGCACCTTACCCGTGCTGTTTGACGACGCCTTCGCTAACTCTGACCCTGAGCGACAGGCGGGTATTTATCAGATGCTGCAACAAGCCGCTGACCAGGGACTGCAGGTGATCCTGCTTACCTGTGATCCGGAGAGGAGCGAGGGAATTGAGCGGGCAGCACATATCAATCTCGCCCTGTAACCAAGGGGATTGCCTGCAAAAAATGGCTAAGTAGCTGCCTAAGCTGTAGGCAAATTCGACTGTGTTATGGCGCCCAAAGACAGCCTCTTTCGGCGCCTGCAGCACCTGGATCAAGCAGGCACTTCCGAGCGCCAAGCGGCACGTCGCAAGCGCTCGCAACAGAGCAGCGGCGAAATTCTTCAGACCTTTCTGGCGTACCTGCTGGACGATGCTGCCCAAAAGATGGGGCTCGGCATCGCTATTGGCGATCCCCTCACCCTGATTCACGAGCCCACCAATGAGTGGGATCCCAATGCCGTGAAGGTGTTTTGGAAAGGAGAGTGGATCGGCTACATCCCCAAGGACATGGCACCCCTGATCGTTGCCGAAGTGCCGGAGGTGGCCCAGGGGCTTGACGCAGTGGTGACCGGTCTCAGCACCACATCACAACGGGATGCCTTCCGGCTGCAGATCTCGATCCCGATCCCCAAAGCCAGCCGGCGCCTCCGGGAACTGGGCGTGAGCAGCGCCTTTGCATGGGATTTCGACCGCACCACCGGAGCCGACAAACTACGGCTGGTGATCAGTTGCACCGAAACGGCCTTTCGCGAACTGCAAGAGCTGTTAGGCGCCAGCTACGACGTGAGCAAGTGCGGCTACAGCTACTACCCCGCCCAGGACGGCCGCCACTATCCCTGGTATCTCAGCCTCACCGACAGCACCGGCAAGGCGCCCGACAACCCGGAGCAGGTGGAGCAGCTGATACGTTCACTCTTCGGGGCGCCCAGTGAGACCACCCGCATCCGGGAACGGCAAGAACGCCTCAAGGAGCTTGAGGAGAAGCAGGAGGACATCAACACGCGACTGGAGACCAGCCGGGCAGAGGAGCGACGCCTCAGAAGGGAGTTTGATTTCAACAAAAGGGCCTGGGAACAGCGAGCCGAGAAAGCCCAGGAACAAGGTGAGCAAGCCATCGAACTGGCCCAGTCTGTTGAGGGCGAGCTCAGTCAGCAGCTGGACCTCAAAGAGCAGGAGCTGCAGCTAGCCCTCGCCGAAAACAAAGCCCTGGCGGACCAATTGGAGCAGGGCAGCAACGAGCTGGCCACGCTGCGGCTGGACCTCGAGTTTCTCGAGCAGGCAGGCCCTGCAGGGGTGGTCACTGAATTGAGCTACACCCCGTGGAGCAGCACGGATGAGGAAGTCACCGAACAGGAGGTCACCAACCGCCTGCTCAACAGCCTGCGTGGTGTTGCCGGCAGTGCGCGCCTCAAGCCGCGTCAATGCCTCGAGCTGGTGAGTGAGGAGCTCTGCCCTGGCAACTTGCTCGTGCTCGACAGTGCCTGGAGCTCCGCCGATCAGGTGAAGGGTTTTGAACACAGCGACCAACTGTTTGAGCTGCTCTGGCTGCTGGCCACTGGCTATCGCGAGCAGAAGCTGGCTGGGGCTCCTGACCGAATTGCTGGGCAGGTGTTTGGCGGCAGCAGCTATGCCCCCAGGGAATCCCAGACGATTGAGAGCAATCCGCAAGCTAAGCGTGCTCGCACCTTCTCCTATGGGAGCAAGGCCGTCGAGATGTGGCAGCACCTCAAGATCGGGGCCAAGGATTCAGAAAATCGAACTCTGCGGATCCACTTCTGCTGGGATGAGGAGCTGGGGCAGGTGGTGATTGGCCACTGCGGCAAGCACCTTTACAACCCAAATCACTGAATCTTCAGGGCTCAAGGACATCCAATAGCCGGCCATCCTCATCCACCAAGCGATGCCGCTTGCCGGTGCTGCGAGCCCGGCTCTGCGCAGTGCGAAATGCGTCGGCCTCGTTGTGTTTGGTCTGGAAGTGCTGCCAGCGACCGAATTGGTCCTGCCATTCGATCTCTACGCGGGTCATCACGATTGGAGCGGATGAACTCACCATCCCATGGCCCATTGATCGCTGTTGGTGAGGTTGTGCGAATCACCAGCCGCCGGACGTCATGGTCGTGCTTCGCAGGAGAGAGCGGCCATGCCGCAGACAGTCAGGCGAGGCTGTTGCCAGCCAGCACACACGCCATGACCACCGCCACTCAGGACGCCGCCTCTGACCGGCGCAAACAGCTCGCAGCCCAGTTGCTGCGCGGCGAGAGCGTGATGGTCACCCAGCAGGGCGAGATCCGCTCCCTCAGTGAGCGCGGGGACAGCGAGGTGGCGATCACCGTGCCCGAGGGCAAGCTCGCCGCACCCTCCCTCTACTGGTACGAGCGCGACCCGGAGCTGTTTCAGGCCGAGCTGGCGGCGATGAACCACTTCTTCCCCCAATTCCGGCCCGATCGTCTGCCCGATGGGCGCATGTCCTGGCTGGGGTCACTGGCCAGCGGCATCCCCGACAGCCAGCGGATCTGGCACCTGCAGCTCGTCTACGACCATGACCATCCCCATGGCGATGACTACGGCGGATCGATCAGCGTCTTCCCGATCGAGCCCGATCTCAATGCCCTCACCGAGCAGCTGGAGGAGCCGATCCCCCACACCCTGCGCCATGAAGCCAGCGGCGAGTTGAGCCTCTGCACGGTGGCAGCTGAATCGTTCCGCCATGGCCGCGATCACTGCAGCACCGCCGCCAGCGCCCTGGCCTGGGCGGCCAAATGGATCGCTGCCTTTGAGCTCTGGATGCTCGGGGAGCTGAGCACGGCTCAGTTCGCCGGTCACCAGATCTGAGGACGCTGCCATGACCACAACCATTACTGCGATGCCCGTGGAGGTGCTGTTCTCCCGCCGGGCCCATGCGGCCATCTGCGCCGAAACCCTGGAGCACCACCCCAACGAAACGGGCGGCATCCTGCTGGGGCGCTTCCACCAGAACCGCTGGCAGGTGCTCGAGGCGATCGACCCGGGTCCCGCGGCCGAGAGCACCGCCACGAGCTTCAGCTACGACCGGGGCTATGTGAATCACCTGGCCGCCAAGCTGGCGCGCCAGTACCGCCTGCCCCTGCAGCTTGTCGGCCTGTGGCATCGCCACCCCGGCAGCTTCGATCAGTTTTCGGTCGATGACGACAGCACCAACCGGCGCTTTGCCAGGCAGAGCAGCCATGGCGCGCTGTCGTGCCTGGTGAATCTCGATCCCCACTTCCGCCTCACGGCTTATCACGTCCCAGCGGATCTCCGTTACCAGCGGCTGCCGGTGTGGACCGGCGATGCTCTGCTCGATGGCGAGCTGCGTCAACAGCTCGATGCGTCAGACCTGGATCCAGAGCAGCTGGGCGCATCGGGCCTGGCCTGTGAGCTTCAGGATCTGTTTGCCTGCCGAGCACGGACGGCACTGCCGCTTCGAGGGCCGCTGGTGGCTGAGGTGGATCGGGTGCTGGCGCAACTCGATCAACTGCAGCAATGGCGCTACGGCCTGCGGGCATGCGGGGATGTGCTGCAGGTGGCCCTGCTGGAGCGCGCAGGACCTCGCAGGCAGCTCTGGGAAGTGCGCGGCACGCACGACGGCTTGATCACGACATGCGTTCTGGAGCGCTGCGGCCATGACCAGTAAGCGCTCCGAAACCCCGGCCATCGCCTGGTTTCCGGCCGATCTCTCTGCCGACGGTGTCGATCCGGATCTGCACGGCTACTTCCAGGCAGAGACGGGTCACTATGTAGTGCTGGGAACCGATCCCACCGATCTGCGGGAATGCCGGAACCTGAGCGCGGGTTCAGGGATCCCGCCCCTGCACGCGATCCACACCGAGCAGGGTTGGCAGTTCACCGCCGGCGGGCAGCCGTGCATCGCCAAGCCCTATGGACTGGAGAACGATCTGTTCTCCCGCCATGCCGGCCTGCTGGAGACCGCCGCGATGGCGCAATGCGGCGTGATCGTCTGTGGTTGCGGCTCGGTGGGGAGCCTGGCGGCGCTGGATCTGGCCCGCAGCGGTGTGGGGCGTTTTCTGCTGATCGATGACGACCTCCTCTCGATCGAGAACCTCTGCCGCCACCAGTGCGGCTTGGCTGATCTAGGCCGCAGCAAGGCCCGCGCGGTGGCGGACCGGATCCGGCTGATCAACCCGCGTGCCGATGTGCAGGTGCACACCACCACCCTGGAGCGATTGGATCCTGCTGTGGTGGCAGCATTCGCCACCGCCCAGGACACGCATGGCCAACGGCTGCCATCCCTGCTGTTAGCGGCCGCCGACAGCCGCCGGGCCGATCGCTATGCAGCCCAGCTGGCAGCCCAGCTGCAACTTGCTTTTCTCTCGATCGGCCTATGGGAGCGGGCTTTCGCGGGCGAGCTGTTCTATTGGCATCCCGATGCACCGATGCCCTGTTACGGCTGTGCGTTTGAGGGGCTGATCGGATCACTCTCCCGGCGTCCTGAACCGCAGCGCCGCTTCTACAGCAATGAAAGCGTGACGTGGACCCCGGCAATCGGTCCAGGGTGAATGAGAGTCCTCAGCCGGCCAGACTGGGCCGGGGACTTCACCATGAAACGCACCAGGCACACCGCGGAGCAGATCATCCGCAAGCTGAAAACGGC